>CADBOJ010000060.1 GCA_902796305.1 uncultured bacterium
CACTGCAAAGACGTTAACGGTAATGAACTTGTTAAATACTTAGAGGAATTTATTTTATGCGAATAGGAATAGGTTACGATATACATAAATTAGTCCCCGACAGAGATTTGATACTCGGCGGAGTTAAAATTCCCAACGAACTTGGCTTATTGGGGCATAGTGATGCGGATGTTCTTTTGCATAGCATTATTGATGCAATTTTCGGTGCGGCAGCATTAAGGGATATCGGATATAATTATCCCGATACGGATGAGGGATATAAAAATGCGGACAGCATTGAGCTTTTAAAAGATGCAAATGTAAAACTTACGAATGCGGGATATAAAATTATCAATATAGATTCAAATATAATCTGCCAGAAGCCAAAATTGTCAAAATATATTGATTTAATGAGAGAAAATGTTGCAAAAGCGCTTGATTTAGAACTAAATCAAGTTTCAATCAAGGCAAAAACCAACGAAGGTATGGATTCAGCAGGGGAATTAAAGGCAATTCAAGCTCAAGCAGTTGTTCTTATTGATGGTATTTAATTATTAAAAGCATAAAAACAAAGCCCCGAAAGGGGCTTTAACGAACTATTTAATAAAGAGAATGAACTAAACTTTTTATGCAACGTACCTTGCGGCTTCGTTTTTTATTGCGCTATCTTCAGCCTGTTTTACACTATCAAGCTCGGCTTCTTCCTGCTGAACGAGTGCTTCAAGTCTTGCCTGTTCTTCCTGCAATTCTTTTTCTTTTTCCTGAATTAAGGGAAGAATTTCGTTTTCCATATAGCTTTTTACGGCAGATTCGTAGAATTTTTGCCATGCGGCATCGGTATCAATATTTCCGTCTTCATCACAATAAATCGCAGCCTGAGCGGAATATCCTCTTTGATTGTATTCTTCTTCACCCAAATTGTTGTAAAGAGCAAGATACCTGTCTAATTGATTATTTGCGTCTTCAGTTGCTTCATCATTAGCATGTTCCATTACATCAGCAGCTACACCGTATAATTCAGCTCCGACAGAAGATAGTGCCGAGGGAGAAAGATTATATCCGTTTGAAATAATATTGGAAAAATTGGTAAAATATTGTTTTTTAGTATTAAGTTTTAATTTCTCGTAATTATGGTTATTTATACTTTCAAGCAGTTGCTGCTTCCTTAAATGATATGTAACAGAACCCATATCCACACTCCTTATTAAAAATACTAACTAACTTTAATTAAACTAACCTACATATTAATAAAGTTTTGTTTTATAAAAATATTGCGTTTTAGTTCAGCTTTGTTTACAAAACTTAATAGATGTTTTATTGCTTAAATCTTTTTATAGTTTAATAAATATTATGATAACCGATGATTTCCTGAATGAATACGGCAATATTTTATACAGTACCGAGCGCCCCGCAAGGTATATAGGGGATGAATTCGGCTCATACAATAAAGATTTCAATTCGGCTAAAGGCAGATTTTTATTCGCTTTTCCTGATAAATATGAAATAGGGATAAGTAATTTCGGGCATAAGATAATATACGATTTAATAAACAAAAAAGAAAATCTTATGTGCGACAGATTGTATGCACCGGATAAAGATTTTTTGGAGCTTTTGAAAAAAGAAAATAAGCCTCTGTATGCTCTTGAATCCAAGAGAAAACCCGCTGAATTTGATATTATAGGTTTCGGCTTGCAATATGAAATGTGCTATACGACGGTTTTAAAAATGCTTGATATGTCAAATATACCCGTTTTATCCAAAGACAGAAATCTCTCTCATCCTATAATTCTTGCCGGAGGTCCATGTACATCAAACCCCGAACCCATGAGTAAATTCATTGATATTTTTATAATAGGTGACGGGGAAGAAGTAAATATTGAAGTATTGGAAAAATATATCGAATTAAAAAATAAACTGCCAAGAGAAGAAATAATTAAAGAATTATCAAATATTGAGGGGGTTTATTCTCCTCTGTATCCTAAAAAAACAAATAAAAGAATTGCATCGCTGACATTTGAAAATCATCCCGTTAATTCACCCGTTCCTTATTTTACATCCGTACAAGACAGAGCAGTAGTTGAACTTCGTCGTGGATGCGGAAGAATGTGCAGATTTTGTCAGGCTTCACATATCAATATGCCGATAAGAGAAAGAAAAAAAGATGACATAGTAAGACTTACAAAAGAATATGTTAAAAATACAGGGTATGATGAGTATTCTCTTCTTTCTCTTTCTTCAAATGACCATAGCGAAATCGAAGAAATTTTAAAAGAATTAAACTGTAACTATAAAGGCACGGGAATAAATGTTTCTCTCCCTTCTCAAAGAGCGGATAAATTTTCTCTTGAAATAGCTAACCTTGCCCAGGGAGAAAAAAGAGCAACCGTTACAATTGCGCCTGAAGCCGGAACTCAAAGAATGCGGGATATTATAAATAAAAATCTTTCGGAAGAACAGATAATAAATGCGACAATATCTTGTATTAAAAACGGCTGGAATAAAATAAAATTTTATTTTGTAATAGGGCTTCCTTTTGAAACGAATGATGACCTTAAAGGAATACCGGAATTAATTGAAAAGATTAATGCTTCATGCAGATGCGAAGGCTTAAAATACCCTCAAATAACCTGCTCCATATCGGTATTTGTTCCAAAACCGCATACCCCTTTTCAGTGGGCAGGGCAAAATACAATTGAAGAAATAAATGAAAAAATAAGCTATCTTAAAGATTTAAAAGCGTCGATAAAAAACGTTAAATTTAATTTTCATAATCCTAAAATGTCCATGCTTGAATCGTTTTTTACAAGAGGAGATAAAACTGTTTCCGATTTTATATATAAGCTTTATGAAAACGGGGGTTATCTTGAAAGCTGGGATGAAAATGTCGATTATGAAATATATGAAAAAATCTCAAAAGAGCTTAATATTGATATTAGAGGTCTTGCATCAAAAGAATTTGATACGGACGAAGAATTGCCGTGGGATAATATAAGTTATGGAATTAATAAAGATTTTCTAAAAAACGAGTATCTGAAAGCCCGTGAAGCAGTTACAAGTATCCCTTGCGAAATTAAGTGTTCGTCTTGCGGTGTTTGCCCGAATTTAAAAACCAAAAAGGTTATTTCAAAAGAGTTTCAAGCTGTATAAATTGACACAGGCATTAAATTAATCTATAATTTTTCTGTATTTTATTTTGGAGTCTAATTTATGAGCGATACTAAAGAAACAATAAAATGTCCTGCCTGCGGTAAAGAAATGAAAAAAGTTTTTATTAAAGATAAAGGATTTTATCTTGATATTTGTATCGACGGATGCGGTGGAATATTGTTTGATAACAGAGAATTTAAACGCTTTGATGAACAAAATGAACCCATTGATGATATATTAAATGCTTATTCGGACAAAAAATATAAACCCTGCAATGAACACGAAGAAAGAATTTGTCCTGTTTGTCTTCAGCCTATGGTTAAAAATTTTGCAAGCAGTTTAAAAGAAGTACAAATTGATGAATGTTACAGTTGCGGTGCAAAGTTTCTTGATTACGGCGAACTTGAAAAAATAAGGAATCAGTTTAAAACTGAAGCTGACAGGCGAGAAAAATTCAATGCTGATTTGAAAAAAGAATTTGATGAAATATTAACACAAGAGCAATATGAACATACAGTGTTAAATAATAGTTTTATTGTTTCAATATTAAACAAACTTACTCAAAGCAGGAAGTAACGGTTTTAATAAAATTATTTATGTCTATGGGCTTGGTTAAATAGTTATTAATTCCGAAATCCTTAGCTTTTCGTTTATCCGAATCCATAGCACAAGCGCTTGTTATTATGATATTCGGCAGTTTGATTTTCTCATCATTTAATTTTTTAAGCAGGCTGAATCCGTCTAATTTTGGAAGCTGAATATCAAGAATGATAAGACTAAAATTGTTATTCTTAATTTTTTCGTATGCTTCAAGTCCGTCAACAGCCTTTTCAACATCAAACTTCTGATAAGTTAAAATGTCATAAAATAATTTCATATTTAATTCATTATCTTCAACGATTAAAATTTTTTTCATTTTTTTAAACTAATATATTTTTAAACTGCATTGTAAAAGTTGTACCTTTATTTATTTCACTTTCAAGGGTAATTTTGCCCTTATGAAGTTTTACCAGCTCTTTTGTAATTGTTAGCCCGAGTCCCGTAGAGCTTTGGTTTTTTGTGTAAATGTTATCAAGATGGATAAACTTTTTAAATATTTTGTTGTGGAACTTTTTATCAATTCCGATACCGTTATCTTTTATTTTTAATATGTAATCATTTTCTTTTTTGCTTGAATAAATTTCAATTTTACCCCCGTTTTGAGTAAATTTAATTGCATTTGACAGAAGATTATACAGGATTTGCTGAAATTTTTGATAATCGGCAAGTATTTTTCCGTCATATTTTGAAATAAATTTAACATCTATATCCTTATTTTTATAAAGGGGTTCAAGAATACCTATAACTTCGCTAATTGATTGTTGCGGAGAAATTTCTGCCGGTGAAAATTTCATTGCATTTGCTTCAAATTTGGATAAATCCAATATTTCATTTATCATTCCGAGAAGATGAAGTCCTGAAATTTGAATATCGTTAATATATTCTTTTTGTTTTTCATTTAAAGAGCCGAATATTTCGCTGTTAAGAGCCTGCGAAAAGCCGATTATGGCATTCAAGGGGGTTCTTAACTCATGAGAAATATTTGCAAGAAAAAGACTTTTTGCTTTATCGAGTTCTTTTAATTTCTTATGCTGGGTTTTTATAACTTCATATGCGTTTTCTTTCTCAATAACCGCATCCTGAAGTGCTTTTAGTTGAAGTTTAAAAACGTCATTCAACTCATAATCTTTTATTTTATAGCTTATTATATTTGTTATTGCTTTAAATGATGTTTTTATTGCGTCATCGGGTTTTGAATTTAAACTTAACAGCATAAAACCGAAAACCGATTCCCTTATTTTTAATTTGATTGCAATTGTATGTTTATTAAAAAAAGTATCGGGTGTTGTTGTAAATTCCGTAATTTCTTTATTATCGTTAATAAGATTATCTATATATTCCTGTTTAAGCTTGCAATCCGTGAAACTTGAATTTTTAACGGCTTTTTTTAGAATATAGTCCGTGTTTTCAAGAAAGAAGATTGCGGATGAAGAATTTTTAAACAAAGATGACACCATCAAAAGCAAATCAGAATAAAAATTCATTGATTTTACATCGCTTTTATTGATAATGTCATCAATCAGATTTAAAGTTTTATTTAATATATCTGTCATATTTAACTATATATTGAAAATATAACCGCCCTTGTCTGCGTTTTGAAGAATTTCTTCATTTATTTTTGTTCTTAAATTCTTAATATACTTATAAACGTAGTCAGTAGGCAATCCCAGTAATGTTGCAAGGTCTTTAGCGTATACAATTTTACCTTTATTTTTGGCAAAATGTTCCAATACCGCATCTTCTCTTGTTGTAAGAGGTTTCTTGCAGGTAATTTTTTCTTTAACTGAGGCAAGAGTACTTTTCTCATTTGAAAGTAACATTGTATCCTGCATATCAACTGATTTTTTTGCAATTGAAACAATTTGGCTTTTTGCATCAGTTTTTTCTTTGGAACTATACAGTCTTTTTTCGTTTTGCATAACGATATCAATAATATCGCTTGTTTTCTTATCTTCTTCAAGGACTTTACCGAGTCTTCTGGCATATTCTTCCAGAGTAATCTTTTCTAATGAACTCCGCCATTGTTTGATTTCTTCCTTTGTAAGGTACTGACTCATTTAATTCCCCCATAAATTGTTATATCAATCTCGTTTGTTATAATTGTTATAGCATAAGCCAAATCAAAAAACACAAAATATTTCATAACGTAACTTTTTTTTAAAAAAGTTAATTTTATTCTTTTTTCTATTGACAAATGAAGAGTTTAGGAGTATGGCTTCGGGGTTTGGGGTAGCTTGTTTTATTGAAACAATTTAACAAAAACGGCAGACCGAATGTCTGCCGTTTTATTTTGTAAATTTATTTATAATTAGTCTTTAGCGTGACCTGCAGTTCCGAGCACATCTCTCATCTTGTGCATTACCATTTCTTTAACTGCAGTTCTTCCGGGTCCCATATATTCTCTCGGGTCAAATTTTTCCGGATGTTCAATGAAGAATTCTCTGATTGTAGAAGTCATTGCTAATCTTAAATCCGTATCAATATTGATTTTAGCTACGCCGTGTTTTGAAGCATAGTTCAGCATTTCTTCGGGAACTCCCTGTGCATCAGGTAAGTTACCGCCGAACTTATTACATTTAGCAACAAATTCTTTAGGAACAGAAGATGAGCCGTGAAGAACAATCGGAAAATCATATCCGGCAACAGCATTAATTGCTTCTTTGCAAGCTTTTAATCTGTCAAAATCAAGTTTTGCTTCGCCTTTGAATTTATAAGCACCGTGGGAAGTACCTATTGCAATAGCTAAAGAGTCGCATCCTGTTTCTTTAACAAATCTTGCAGCTTCATTCGGGTCTGTATAAGTTGAATCTGCAGCTTTAACTTTAACATCATCTTCAACTCCCGCTAATTTACCAAGTTCTGCTTCAACTGAAACGCCGTGAGCATGGGCATATTCAACAACCTGCTTAGTCAGTTTAATATTTTCTTCAAGCGGGAATCTGCTTCCGTCAATCATAACCGAAGAAAAACCGCCATCTATACATGATTTGCAGATATCAAAATCAGCACCATGGTCTAAGTGAAGTGCTATAGGAACGGTAGTTGTAGCTAATGCAGCTTCAACCAATTTAATCAAGTATGTTTGATTAGCATATTTTCTTGCTCCTGCCGATACCTGAAGAATAAGAGGAGATTGTGTTTCCTCAGCTGCTTCAGCTATACCTTGAAGAATTTCCATATTGTTTACATTGTACGCACCGATTGCGTATCCGCCTGCAAGTGCTTTTTTGAACATATCACTTGTAGAAACTAATTTTCTTTCTGACATAATATTTTCCCTTTATTAAAAATACCTCTACAAGACTAATGTAAACCAAAAACATTTTTTGGGCAATCTGTTTTTATTTATGTCGATAAAAACTTAAAACGGAAATAATAATTTAAGAAACAATTTTTAAGTTTGTTTTTTTTGTTTCTTTGTTTTTATAAATTTCATAAATTCTTCCTGCAAGGGATTTTGCCGTATCTGAGTTCGGTTTTGAAGAAATATATTTTTTATAATATCTTACGGCAAGAACATATTTTTCAAGTTTGTCAAAACAAATACCGAGCCCCAGATAACTTCTGTAATATTCGGGATTAATTTTCAGAATTCTTCTGTATAAGTCAATTGCGCTGTGGTAATCTTCCTTTTCAATATATAAGCTTGCAAGGCTGTACATCGCAGGTATATAACTCGGATATTTTTCAATAATCGTATTATATACAAGTATAGCCATATCTACTTCGCCCGATAATTCATGGGTCAGTGCAAGTTTGATTTGTGCATTTTTATTGTCGGGGCATAATTTTATTGTTCTTATAAAGTTTTTTTGCGCATTTTCATTATCTGCACTTAAAAGATAGTTTAATCCGAGTTCGTAATAAATTTCGGAATCAAAACCGTATACGTTTCTTGCAGATTTTAAGTGTTTAATTGCCTTATCGTATTCTTTTAAATTTTTATACGCTTTAGATGCTCCTTTATATGCGGGAACATTGTTTTTATCTATCATTAGAGATACAAGATATTCTTTTACCGCTTTTCTGTATTCGTTTTTAAGCATAAACGAATCGCCCAGGGCACAAAAGAATTTTTTATCCTTTTTATCGTTCTTTACGGGATTTGTTGTAAAACTCGTTTGATTTTTATTTGTATATCTGTAAGACAAAATTTCCTCCGTTATTTTTAAGTTTATACTTCTCGGAATTAAAACAGATTAATCGGAAGATGAATTTTAATTTTGACCTTTAGATTTATTTTTTTTATAATTTCATTTGGATTTTAATTATTTAAGGATACAGAATGGAAAATTTACTAAAACTGAGCATTTTTTCACTTCCTGAAGAATATATAAAAATAATCACATTTGCATGGGATATTATTAAATGTACGCTTTTACTTATAGTTTCCGTTAAGCTTTTAAACTTCTTTGCAGAAAAATTCTTTAAAAAAATTGCAGAGAAGATTGATTCGCAAGAAAGACAAAGACAACTCCTTACTTTAAAGGCAATAATATACCATGTAATTCAGGCTGTAATACTTGCAATTTATCTTATGAATATGCTGTTCCTTTTTGGAATAGACGTACGTCCTTTGCTTGCAACAGCAGGGGTGATGGGTGTTGCCGTAGGATTTGGAGCAAAAAGATTTGTCGAAGATGTAATATCAGGAATAATGATTTTAATAGAGGGGCAAATAAGAGTCGGAGATTATGTTGAAATAGATAACATGGCAGGTTTTGTCGAAAAAATTACCCTTAATTTGATAACTGTCCGTTCGGAAAAAACCGGTGCTGTTTATTTT
The DNA here is from genome assembly GCA_902796305.1 of uncultured bacterium. GTDB lineage: Bacteria > Cyanobacteriota > Vampirovibrionia > Gastranaerophilales > Gastranaerophilaceae > RUG14156. The sequence continues at coordinate 8,513 of CADBOJ010000060.1, forward strand.
ATCCGTTGCGGGTTTGTTGATTCGGTTAAAAATTATACAATGCATTATTCTTATGCATATTTTCCTCTTGATGTAGCATACAAAGAAAACTTAAACCATGTTTTTGAAACAATTAAAAAAGCGTTTGAAATTTTAAAAAACGACAATAAATATAAAAAATTAATTTTAAATGATATAGAGATATTCGGCTTGGATGAATTTAAAGAAAGTTCGCTTTGTATTAAATGCAGAATAAAAACTCAACCAAAAGGACAATGGACTATTAAACGAGCATTTAATAAAATAATAAAAGAACAATTTGATGCGGAAAATATAGAAATACCGTTTAATCAAATTGTGGTTACAAATAATGTCAGATAGTATATGATAAGAAAAATATTAAAGTTTTGTTTTATTGTTTTTTGTGGTTTAATTGGTTTTGTCTTTGCAGGATGCAAGAGCAACGGCGGTATTAAATTTTACAGAGAAAGTGCTGTTGAAGATGCAATGAAAACATTCCAAGGTATAGGTATCCATAAAAAAGACGAGGTTACAAGATCGGGAGGACTTGTAATAATTAAGGACAACACTTCTCCCCGAGGCAATTCGGAAGCGGTCAATTTAAAGTTCGGACCTGAAAATATGGATTTTGATTTGCCGGTAAAATTTTAGCAAACAGAAAGGAAAAAATATGATAATGTCAAAGCACGGAAGTCTTGAAAGTGCTATACTAAGTGTCCTTTGGGATTTGGAAAGACAGGGGAGATTTAATAATTCGGTAAAAGATGTATATGAGACCTTAAATGCCGTTAATGAAGAAAAAAAAGCATACACGACGGTTAAAACCGTAATGGACAGATTATATGATAAAAAAACTTTGGCAAGAATTAAACATGGAAATAAATTTTATTACAGAACTTTGTATTCAAATTCGGAAGTAATAAAAAAATCGTTAAGCGAATTGGCTGAAAGATACTGCAACGGGGATATTGCAAAACTGATAAGCTATGCAGAAAATAAAAATACGGAGCTTATAGGTGCATAAAATTGACGGAAAATCAGGATGTAAAAATCTATAAAAACAGGTTGAAAGTTGCCGACTTAATTGAAATGACATTACTCGGTAAAATTTCAGCAAATGAAGCACTTTCAAATTTTCCAAAGGATAAAAACGATATAAATATAAAGTGTGCCTTTGATGCTCTTATGCATAGAGATGCGGATGAAGATTTAAGAAGAACGGTTCCTGATTACAAAGAAGTGCAGGATGAGTTTTTGTTAAGCATAGCGGATGTTCTGAAAAAAAATCAAAATCTGCCTCAAAATATAATATCAGAATATTTAAAATATCATGCCGATGACCTTATAAGTCCGGAAAAAAGCGGTATAAAAAATGCTTTTGATAAAATTAAAAGAATGATAAACTTATAATATGATGCAAGAATCCGCAAATAAAAATTTTATTCATTATACCGTAATGAAAAGAGAAACAGTTGATTCTCTGAATTGCGAAAATTCGGAAAAAATATTTGTAGATTGCACGCTGGGCGGAGGCGGACACAGCGAAGAAATTTTAAAAAGAATTTCTCCTAAAGGCAGGCTCATATCTTTTGATGTTGATGATGATGCTATAAACTATGCTTCTTCAAGATTGAAAAATTACAAAAATTTAACGATTGTAAAAGCAAGCTATGCCGATATAGATATACATCTTAAAAAGTTAGGAATTGAGAAAATAACGGGAGGAGTAATATTTGATCTTGGTGCATCATATCACCAGCTGACTTCTCCTGTTAGAGGGTTTAGTTTTTTAAAAGATGCTCCGCTTGATATGCGTTTCAATCAAAGTCAGGACTTTAGCGCATATGACGTAGTAAACAAGTACAAAGAAAATGAACTCGTCAGAATTTTTTCGGAATACGGAGAAGAAAGATTTTCAAAAAGAATAGCCCGTGTAATAGTCGAAAAAAGACCGATAAATACTACACTTGAACTTGCGGAATTAATAAAAAATGCTGTGCCGAAAGTAAAAACAAAAATTCATCCTGCAACAAGAGTGTTTCAGGCAATAAGAATAGAAGTAAACAGAGAATTGTTAAATTTTGAAAATACATTAATTAAAGTTATAAATTTAACCGATGTTGGTGCTATAATAAGTTTGTTAACGTTTCATTCTTTGGAAGACAGATTGGCAAAAAACATTTTAAAACAATATTCTTCGGAAGAAAAACATAACAAATACGCAAAAGAAAAATGTGAAAATAATAAAATATTAGAGTTAATAAATAAAAAACCGATTACGGCAAGTGAAGAAGAGATAAGAGTTAATCCTCCGTCAAGGAGTGCAAAACTCAGAGTTGCAAAAAAAATGAGGTAATTTTGAAACCATCTTTTAATAAAACGAATAACAGAATAACAGGTAAACGAGCAAGCTCAAAGCATAATAATGTCAAAACAAACGAAACGGCAACCAATCCGATTAATCAGAAATCCGTTGAAAACAACCAAATCATAAGCGGGTATTTTGTAAATGAGCTATCGTATAAAGAACTTATAATAGCAAGAGTTAATAACTTTTTATACGGCGTTTTGATATTTTTTGTTGTATTTTGTTTAATTTGTTATTATTTTGTTTCATGTAAAGAAGTTCAATTAAATCAAATTTCAAGAGAGACACTGGAGTTAAATTATGAAAATGAAGAACTCCAGAATAAAGTAGATTCCCTGCAATCATATTACAATATTGATAAAGCGGTTTCTAAATCTAATATTCTTGAAAGAGCAAAGAATGTAGTTGAAGTTGATGCGGCGACTCTGCCTAAAGTAAATTTCAACAAAATAAATAAAAGCAAAAATACGGTAGTTGTAAGCTATTAAAGCAGGGGATAAATTGAAGGAAAAGGCTTATAAAAATTTTGACAGAAGAATCGGATGTCTTCAGTCGGTATTTTATTTAACATGCTTTTTGCTTGTTGTATATCTGTTTTTGCTTCAAGTATGCGATATTCGCCATTGTAAAAATAAAGCAAAATCGCAAAGAACATCGAAAATGTATGTTTTAAGGGGAGAAATTGTAGACAGATACGGTTTTAAACTTGCTGCAGACAGAACGACATTTATACTTTATGCACATCCTAATTACTATGACCATACTCCGCAGGAGCTTGCGCAAATCTTATCGCCGTATGTAAAAATTCCTCAAAAAGAACTCTCTAAAAGACTTTCTCAAACAAATAAAAAAATAATCATTGTTAAAAAAGACTTAGACAGAAGAACCGTGAGGGAAATAAAGAAAAAAGGTTTAAGAGAACTGTCCTACGAAGTAAAAAACGAAAGAGTTTATCCTCAAGGAATGCTTGCTTCTCATATACTCGGTTTTTATAACCCGAATGCGGATACTGCAGGCGGTATAGAGTATAAAGCAAAAGATTATCTTGAATATGTTGATAAAACAATTACTTATGAAAAATCACCCAACGGGGATATTATATACAATATAAGTGTTAATCCTGCCGATGTTTCGGCGCCTGCAAAAGGAAAAACATTAAAGCTTACAATAGACAGTGCAGCACAACATGTTTGCGAAAAATATCTGCTTAAGGCGATACAAAAATATCATGCACCGAGAGCGGTTGCGATAGTACTTGATCCTGCAACTGGTGAAATTATTGCTCTTGCGGTAGCTCCGGGATATAACCCAAGTGAATATCGCAAATATTCAATGCAGGAAATAAAAAACTGGGCGATAACAGATGTTTACCCTCCGGGTTCAACATTTAAAATCATTACCGTTGCCTGCGGGTTTATGAATAAAAAAATTAATAAATACTCAAGAATAAACGATACCGGAAAAATGAAAATCGGCTGGTGGGATGTCGTGAACTACGACTATAAATCCAAAGGCGCTCCGGGGCTGATTGATTTAGTATATTTATTTGAACATTCTTCAAATATTGCCTCGATTAAAATAGCCCAGATGATGACATCAAGGGAATTTTATGACAGTTTAAAATTGTTTAATTTTGGCGAAAAAACAGGTATAGACTTACCCGGTGAGTCTGCAGGACTTTTACCGCAGCCGAAATTCTGGGATGTTGCAACTCATGGTACTATGGGATACGGTTATGGGGCTTCCGTTACCGCTATTCAGATGATTTCTGCCGTTAGCGCTATTGCAAACGGCGGAGTATGGGTAACTCCGCATGTTATTAAATACTCTCCCGAGGAAGAGCAGACAAAAATCGTAAGAAGAAGAGTACTTGAAGAACAGGATGCACGTGATATTACCCAGCTGCTTGTAAAATCAATTGAAGGCGGAAAAAATCCCGCGAAAATGGACGATTTCTATATTGCAGCAAAAACAGGTACATCAAGAAAGCCTAATTCAAGCGGAACGGGTTATTCAAATAAATTATATACATCAATGATAGGATTTTTCCCTGCAACAAACCCTAAAGCGGTTCTGTATGTTGTTGTAGATTCACCTTCAGGAGAGGGCATTTGGGGTTCAACTGTCGCTGCCCCTGTTTTTAAAGAAATTGCAACCGAGCTTGTAAGGATATTAAACCTTAACCCTGATAAAAACTTAAAAAAATAGTTTTATGCTTTTCTTTTTTTGTTAAAATATATTTAGATGCAATGTCAAAGGAAGTTTTAAGGAATTAAAAATGGATTTAAGTACAATAGTAAAAAATATAAAAACACGTGAAGTATTAAATTTTAAAGATACGGATATAAAAGGTATTTCATATAATTCAAATACAATAAATTCTCATGAAATTTTTGTATGTCTTAAGGGTGAACATGTGGACGGACATGATTTTGCCCAAGTTGCCTTTGAAAAAGGTGCGGTTGCTCTTATGACAGAACGTCCTTTGAATATTGAAATCCCCCAGCTTGTTGTAGAATCTACACAGGAAAGCATTGCGGATTTAGCGGCATTATTTTATCATAATCCGAGTTATGAGCTTAATTTAATGGGTGTAACAGGAACAAACGGAAAAACTACCGTTGCGCACCTTGTGCAAAAAATATTTGAACATGACAGAAAAAAATGCGCTCTTATAGGAACTCTCGGGTATAAATTATCGTCGGGAGATGATTACCTTGAAGCAAAACATACAACACCTCAAGCTCCTCAAATGCAGGAAACTCTTCAAAAGATATTAAAAGCCGATGTCTTAAATGTTATAACGGAAGTTTCAAGTCATGCGTTAGAACAATTTAGGGTTAAAAATTGCAGATTTTCGGGTGCGATTTTTACAAATCTTACCCAAGACCATCTTGATTATCATATTACAATGGAAAACTATTTTAATGCCAAAGCGAAGCTTTTTAAAGGTTTAAAAAAAGGCAATTTTGCCGTAGTTAATAATGATGATAAGTATGCATCAAAATTAATTAATTTAATTGATAAAGAAGTAACGATTTTAACCTGCGGTGTTAAAAATCACTCGGACGTTATGGCGCATGATATTGAATTTATGTCTGACGGTGTTTCTTTTAACTGTGTTTATAAAGATAAAAAAATACCATTTAAACTTCACCTTAACGGAATGTTTAGCGTATATAATTGCCTTGTTTCAATTGCTGCCGGAATATTGAACGGTATCAGTCTTGAAACAATAAAAGAAGCCCTTGAAGATACAAGAAGCGTTGCCGGAAGATTTGAAATAATTCAATCAAACCCTATGGTTATAGTTGATTATGCGCATACTCCCGACGGTTTGGAAAATATTTTAAGAGCCGCAAGAGAGCTTACTCCAAAAGACGGTAATCTTATATGTCTTTTTGGTTGCGGAGGAAACAGAGATTGTACAAAAAGACCCAAAATGGGTGAAATAGCCCAGCGTCTTTGCGATAAAATAGTAATAACATCTGATAATCCACGCTCGGAAGACCCTCAGCAAATCATAAGCGATATTTTATCGGGATTAGCTCTTATTAACCCGAAGACCGTTTTTGTTGAACCGGACAGAAGACTTGCGATAAAACTTTTAAAAGATATTTCAAAAGAAAATGATGTTCTTGTTCTTGCGGGAAAAGGACATGAAAACTATCAGATTTTAGCAGACAAAACTATTCACTTTGACGATAGGGAAGAAGTTAAAAAAATATTCGGTGAATAAATCAACGAATAATTAAAACATTCCCTTTTTTGCAAAGAATACAGCGGCACAAATTGCGGCAATTAATGAAATTAAGCTTACAATCCAAAAACCATAAGGGTTGGTGCCTGCAGCAAAAGGAACATCAACATTCATTCCCCAGAAGCTTGAAAACATTGTGGGGATTGCAAATATAATTGCTATTGAAGTCAAAAATTTCATCACAATATTTAAGTTGTTTGAAATTATTGAAGCAAAAGCATCCATCATATTTTCTAAGATGTTTCTGTGCATTTCAACCATCTCAAGTGCCTGCTTATTTTCAATAATAACGTCTTCCAATAAGTCAATATCGTCTTCAGAAAATTTCAGCATTGAATTTTGTTTCGATGATTGGGTTAAACGCATAATTTTTTGCAAAACGACATAATTATCACGAAGCGCCGTTGTAAAGTATACAAGAGATTTCTGAACTTCGAATAACTGGAACAATGCTTTATTTTTCATTGTTTTTCTTAGTTCTTCTTCAATTTCTTCGGATTGCTTGTAAATATTGTTTAAATATCTTATGTAATATTTTGTCGAACGGAATAATATATCAAGAAGAAACTTTGTTTTGTTTCTTGTATCGAAAGAATGCGAAGTTTCTTTATTAAATGAGCTTATAACCTTATTTTTCTTTGAAGAAACCGTGATAAATCCTCGTTCCGTAAAAATTATACCCAGAGGCAATGTATCATAAGTCCCCTCATCTTCCATTAAAGGAAGATTTATGATTATTAACACGCAATCATCTTCAAGTTCAATACGTGAGCGTTCATCAACGTCAAGAGAATTTCTTAAAAAGCTTTCATCAAGATTAAGGATTAGAGAAACTTTTTGAATTTCATCATAGGTAGGATTAATGAGATTAAACCATGAACCGCTTTGAGCTTCATTAATTCCCAATTCAACCAGTTTTTTTTCTGCAGTTTTTAAAATTTCTATCACTTCTGCATCCTTTTTTAGCTCGTAACAATATTAAACTACACATAAATAAATAAGTAAACATAAAAATAAAACCTCTTGTTTAAAGAGGTTAATAAATACACACTACTTAAATTTTTTTATGCAATGGAAGGACGAGGCTCTTTAGCTAATTTTCTGTTTAGCTCGTTCTTCTTTGCCATTTGCGCCTCAACAACTTTTCTTGCTGCTTCTGCAATTCTTTCTTTTTTTGTTTTCGGTGCTTTCATTTTTGTATATTGAATGTTCATTGAAATTGCTTTTGAACATATATCTCTCAATGCTTGCTGTATACGAAATGCCTCCATATGAGCATTGGCATAATCGTTAATTGTTGCCATCATTTTATTGGGGTCTATCATGGAGTTTTCAACGATAGCATTATCTACTTTCATACTCTGATATTTTTTAACCAGAGCTCTGTCTAATTGATCGTGTGCGCCTATTGACATATGTATATTCCTATAATATCTCTCTTAAATTAATAAAGTATTTTTACCCCTTTAAATTGCGTTATTTTAATTAATTTCTTAACAATACTTAACAAAAAATAACCGAAAACTTATAAGTTTTCGGTTATTAAAATATTTATATATAATAAAATTACTGTACGCAAACCGTAAGTAATACGCCTGCTGCAACGGCAGAGCCGATTACACCCGCAACATTCGGACCCATAGCGTGCATCAATAAGTAGTTATTCGGGTTAAATTCCAAACCTACTTTGTTTGAAACTCTGGCTGCCATAGGAACGGCAGAAACACCCGCAGAACCTATAAGAGGATTGATTTTTTCTTTAGATACAAGGTTCATAAGTTTTGCCATAAGCACTCCTGCTGCGGTTGCAAGTGAAAATGCCACAATACCCAGAATTAATATAAACAAAGTTTTAACCGTTAAAAATTGGTCAGCCGATAATTTTGAGCCGACAGACAATCCTAAAAATATTGTAACAATGTTTATTAAGGCATTTTGCATTGTATTTGAAAGTCTTTCAACAACTCCGCATTCTTTACATAAATTACCGAAAGCCAAAGCGCCAACAAGCGGACAAGCACTCGGTAAGAAAAGAATACAAAGAGATAAAACAACAAGCGGGAACACGATTTTTTCACGTTTTGAAACTTCCCTTAACTGACTCATCTGGATTTGTCTTTCCTCTTTTGTTGTTAAAAGTTTCATAATAGGAGGCTGAATAACCGGAACCAATGCCATATATGAATAAGCTGCAACCGCTATTGCGCCCAATAATTCGGGAGCAAGTTTGCTTGTAACATAAATTGAAGTCGGGCCGTCAGCTCCGCCTATTATACCGATTGCGCCTGCCTGCGGTAATGTAAAACCAAATATGCAAAGTGCCAGCAATAATGCGCCGAATATACCAAATTGAGCAGCGCCGCCTAAAAATGCAGTTTTCGGATTAGCAAGCAATGGACCAAAATCCGTCATAGCGCCTACTCCCATAAAAATTATGAGAGGGAATAAACCCTGATGGATACCTGCTTCATAAATTATGTTTAAAAACCCTCCCGGTTCTGTCATTCCGGCACCGGGAATATTTGATAAAAATCCGCCGAACGCAATCGGAATTAAAAGTAAGGGTTCGTATTGTTTTTTAATTCCGAGCCACATTAAGAATAAACAAATTACAAGCATAATCGGAGAACCGTATTGATGCAGAATTTGTTCAAATGCGGATTGTATATTAGGGTCAGGCTGTTGTACAAAATTATATAATCCTGTTTCATGCCATAAATGTAAGAAAATATCACCAATATTTACTGTCATAATCTTACTCCTAACCTAATACCACTAATGTTTGACCGTTTACTACTTTATCACCCTGATTTACGTCAATTGATAAAACTTTTCCGGCTGATGGTGATTTGATTTCGGTTTCCATTTTCATAGCTTCAACAACAAGAAGTACGTCGCCTTCTGCTATTGTATCGCCAACCGAAACTTCAATTCTTAATATATTACCGGGAAGTGCTGCTTTAATCGGAGTTCCGTCGCCTGAAGCCGAAGACGTTGTTTCTTCAGCACCATCTGTTACTTTAAAGTCATAAGCTTTTCCGTTAACGGTAGCTTTGGAGCCGTCTATTTTAACCGCATATTTTTTACCGTTTAATGTAATTGTGCATCCGTTTGATGAATTTGATGCAGCAGCTTTATTTTCACCGCCTGCAACTTTATTAACCGAAACAGTTCCTTTTCCGAGTAAAAATTCAATACCTTTATCAACATTTCCGTCTTTGCAAGCTGCTGAAATAAAGATATTTTCTTCTGTTGTCGGAAGTCCTGCTTCTTCAAGACGTTTTTTAGCTGCTTCAACGCCTTTATCGGGGTCTTTTTCATTTATATCTACAACATGTTCTGTTGTTGGTTGCATTCCGATTTTTTCTTCCGCCCATTTAACAAGTTCGGGATCGGGTTCGCACGGAGTTTTTCCGAAATATCCGAGAAGCATTTTAGCATATCCGGGGTTAGCTTTATCCCATGGTTTATCTGAAATTGCATTCAAGAAAGATTGTTGAGCATAGAATTGAGATACAGGTGTAACAGATGTTGCGTATCCGCCTCTTTCAACAACTTCTTTCATATTGGCAATTAATTTCGGGAATTTATCAAGCATACCCATATCTTTTAGCTGATTAACGGTTGTTGCCGTTGCGCCTCCGGGCAGCGGTGCTTGAATTAATATAGGATTAACCGCTAATGATATCGGGGAAATCGGATAATCTTTCATACATTCTTTAAATATTTCTTCTGTTTCCATTATTTTCTTAATATCTAAACCGAGGTCATAATCCGTACCTTTAAGAGCGTGCCACATAGAAATAATATCAGGTTGACCCGTTCCGCCCGAAACAGGTTTCATAGCTAAATCTATTCCGTCAGCTCCGCCGTCAAGCGCTGCTAAATATGCGGCAAGTCCTGTTCCTGCGGTTTCATGAGAATGGAAACGAATGTGAGCATCTTTACCTAATAATTCTCTTGTCATTTTAACCGTTTCGTATACTTTTCTCGGATTTGAAGTTCCTGAAGCATCTTTAAATGCAAGTGAATCAAAAGGAAGTCCCGAATCGAGAATATTTCTTAACACTCTTTCGTAAAATGCGACATCATGTGCCCCTTCGCATCCGTACGGTAGTTCCATCATTGTAATTGTAACTTCATGCAAAGCCCCGTGTTTTTTAATGGAATTAGCAGAATCTATTAAATTATTAACATCATTTAAAGCATCGAAGTTTCTAATAACGTTAATGCCATGTTTAGCAAACATTTTAGCGTGCAGGTCAATAATATCTCTCGGTTGAGAGTTTAAACCTACAACATTAACTCCTCTTGCCAATGACTGCAGTTTAACATCAGGACCGACTGCTGCTCTTATTTTATCCATTGTTTCAAATGCATTTTCATTGCAGAAGAAAATCGGAGCCTGAAATCTGGCACCGCCTGCTGTTTCAAAATGATTTAAACCCGCATTAACCGCTGCTTGAAGTGCGGGGATAAAATCATCAACAAGTACTTTTGCCCCGTAAATCGATTGGAAACCGTCACGAAACGACGTATCCATAACTTTAATCTGTTTTTTTGTCATTTATATATCCTCTTTTTTAATGTATTCCGTATAAATTAATTTATGAACGTGCAATAGCAATAGCAAGCGCTATTTCCGATTCATCCGCTGTTTTTACTTTTGCTTTTGGTTCTTCTGTTTTTTCAGGCCAAATTTTATTAATAAAACCGATACATTTTGTCATAATCTGCATCGCAATAACTAAGACAACCAGAAAGCTAAATACTATGCCCATGGCAACAATCATAATCGTAAAGCCCTGAGTCCAAATCTCAGCATTTAACATAACATCTCTCCTTTTATTCCGTTAGCTAAAAAATCATCATATTCGTTTTCAAAGTTTGATAAAAACAAATTTAAAAATTCTTCTTTATCAACATTCTTCCCTGTTTCTAAGTATATTGAAGTTGCAGGGATATCTATTTTTTTAATGTCATCCTCGTTTAAATTTAAATTAATTCCGCATCCTACAATTATGCCTTTGCATTTTTGTCCTATAAACTCGGATTCGGCTAAAAAGCCCGCTATTTTTTTACCGTTTATAAGTATATCGTTAGGATATTTAAAAGTTGTTGTTATTCCGTAATTTTCAATCGTTTTTGCTCCGATAAGTGCAATAAATCTTGTAAGTTCGCCGATATGAGCAAGATTATCGGGTTTTAATATGATTGATACATAAATATTTCCGCCGTTAGTATCCGTGGAATACCAGTATCTTTCAAATTGTCCGTGACCCTGAGATTGGATATCAGCTGATATCACATCGAAATTTGATAACTCCTCCAGATATTTATGAGCGAAAACACTCGTTGAATTCAACTCTTTATAGTGTTTAATGCTTAGCATAAATATATAATAGCAAAAACAAAATTCTAAAACAAATAGAACAAAAATTGTATATATTTATACATTAAAATTATAAAAATACCGGCAAACATTAGTTTTGCCGGTATTTTAAAGTATTTATGCCGAATTATTTATTTTCAATTACCGCTTGAGCTGCCGCAAGTCTTGCTTGAGGAACTCTGTACGGAGAGCAAGATACATAATTCAAGCCAATCTTATGAGCATATTTAACGGAATCAGGGTCACCACCGTGTTCACCGCAAATACCGCCTACAAGATTCGGATTAACTTCTCTTCCTTCTTTGATTGACATTTCGATTAATCTGCCGACACCGTTGAAGTCAAGAGTTACAAACGGGTTGTAAGGTAAAATCTTTTGTTCTACATAGTTCTTTAAGAATTTACCTTCGGCATCATCTCTTGAATAACCGAATGTCATTTGAGTTAAGTCATTTGTTCCGTAAGAGAAGAATTCGGCTCTGGGTGCAATTTCTTTAGCAGTTAAAGCTGCACGAGGAATTTCAATCATAGTACCGAATTTATATTCTAATTGAACTCCTTTTTCTTCCATAACTTCTTTAGCTACTTGAACTAAAGTCGCCTCAGCTGTTTTTAATTCATTAACATGACCTACAAGAGGAATCATAACCCACGGTTTAACATTAACTCCTTCTTTTTTAACATCGCATGCTGCAGAGAATATTGCTCTTACCTGCATTTCATTGATCTCAGGATATGTTAAACCCAATCTGCATCCGCGAAGTCCCATCATAGGATTGGATTCGGATAAGTTTTCAACAATTTCAAGCATTTTTTCATCTTCTTTGCAATCTTGATTTAATGCTTTTTTAGTTGCAACACGTTCTACAAGTTCAATTTTAGACGGTAAAAATTCATGAAGCGGCGGGTCTAAAAGTCTGATTGTCATAGGACGTTCACCGATTCCTTTAAACATTGCATAGAAATCGGAGTATTGCATCGGAAGAAGTTTAGCTAATGCTTCTTTTCTTGCTTCCGTTGTTCCTGCGATAATCATTTTTTGAACCCAAGGAAGTCTGTCGGGATCCATAAACATATGTTCCGTTCTGCAAAGTCCGACACCTTCTGCACCGAATTTAATAGCGTTTTCAATGTCTTTCGGTGTATCTGCGTTAGCTTCAACTTTTAAGGTCTTGATTTCATTAACCCATTTGAAGAATGTTTCAAAATCACTGTCAATACCTGCTTCAACAAATTCAATAGCACCTTCCATAACTTCACCCGTTCCGCCGTCAAGCGAAATAATGTCATTTTTATGGAATACCGTACCATCTGCGCAAGTTATTGTTTCGTTTGCTAAATCAATCTTAAGGTCTTCGCAACCTGACACACAGGGTTTTCCCATACCTTTAGCAACTACGGCAGCGTGAGAAGTTGCTCCGCCTCTAAGTGTTAAAACACCTTGAGAAACTGCCATACCGTGAATATCATCAGGACAAGTTTCAATTCTTACTAAAATAACTTTTTCGCCTGCTTCGCCACGACGAGCTGCTTCTTCGGTATCAAATACAATCTTACCTACTGCAGCACCCGGAGATGCGTTAACACCTTTAGATACTTTATGAGAATGCTTAACGGCTGCAGGATTAAAGCAGGGAAGTAATACCTGATATACAGCATAGGGGTCAACCTGCATTATAGCTTGTTCTTTAGTTATAATTCCTTCGTTAAACATATCAACGGCGATTTTAATAGCGGCTTTTGCCGTTCTTTTACCGTTACGGGTTTGTAAAATCCATAATTTACCGCGTTCAATGGTAAATTCCATATCTTGAACATCGTGATAACCTTTTTCAAGTTGTTTTGCAATATTTACATACTGACGATAGATGTCAGGCATATCTGTTTCAAGTTCTGCTATTTGTTTAGGTGTTCTGATACCTGCAACAACGTCTTCACCTTGAGCATTTACAAGATATTCGCCGTAGAATTTATTTTCGCCTGTTGCAGGGTTTCTTGTGAATGAAACACCTGTTGCACAGTCATTTCCCATATTTCCGAATACCATTGTTTGAACATTAACGGCTGTTCCGAAATTGTGGTCAATTTTATTCATTGTTCTGTATGCAACGGCACGGGGGATGTTCCAGCTTCTAAATACCGCTTCAATAGCTTCTTGAAGTTGTACATACGGATCTTGAGGAAATTCTCTTCCCGTTACTTCTTTAATTACGTTTTTATAAACGGGGATTAAAGATTTCCAGCCTTCGGCAGAAATTTGAGTATCTTCCTTAACGCCTTCTCTTGCTTTTACTTTTTCAACTTCGGATTCAAAGTATTTTTGTCTGTCCATATCCCAGGCAACAGAACCGAACATTGTTAAAAATCTTCTGTAGCTGTCATAGCAGAAACGGGGATTATTTGTTAATTTGATCATTGCTTCAACTGTTTCATCGTTCAAGCCTAGGTTTAAAATCGTTTCCATCATACCGGGCATTGAAACTCTTGCACCTGAACGAACCGAAACAAGAAGCGGATTTGTTGTATCGCCGAATTTTTTTTTTTTTTGTCTTTCAATGTCTTTAAGAGCATCTTTAACTTCGTCCATAAGACCTTCAGGCATTTTGTTTCCTGCGTTAATATATTCCATACAAACTTCGGTTGTAATGGTTAATCCCGGAGGAACAGGTAAGTCTAAATTAGTCATTTCAGCTAAGTTAGCGCCCTTTCCGCCGAGCAGGTTTCTCATATTTGCATTGCCTTCTCTAAAAAGCCATACACGTTTTTGTGCTGTCGCTTGCATTAAATTACCTCCAAATTCTATATATTTTAAGTGTATTTTATTCTGGCAAAATTGTAGCAAAAACATGCTCCACGTTCTAATAAAACTGTTAAAATGAATATAATATTTACAAAACTAAATAAAATATTTTTTAGAGTAATGGGGCTATATATTTGATTAAAAATTGTAAATATTTTATAAAATAGTGTTCAAAAAATGAACAAAAATATATTTACAACAGTTATACAAAGTGAAAGTTAAACAATAGTGGGGAATAAGTTATGAAAAAATTATTGCTGGGTTGTGTGTTTTTGTGCGGTATCTTTACTCTTTGTCCTGTTTTTGCAGGTAATAACACGAACAACAGTAATAATTACATAATTATTAATAATATTATTCCTCAATATTCATCCTACGGATACGGCGGAAACATTATGTGTACGGATAGAGGCGGATTTTGCGCTAACTCTAACTATATTATGTCGACAAGAAGAACTGTTTATGCTCCTTCGCAATGGAGAAGACAAACTTTAAGAGAAAAAAGATTGAGCTACGGTAACAGATATTCTTCTTATGAATATTAATTAAATTTTGATAACTGATTTCTTTTTTGTGCTAACATAATTCTATTATGATAAAAACAGTTGATGAAATTAGGGAAAGTTTTTTAAGTTTTTTTGAAAAAAAACACAATTCTACAAGAGTTAAGAGTTCAAGTTTAATACCGGATAATCCGACAATACTTTTAACAACAGCGGGAATGGTACAGTTTGTACCTTATTATTTAGGAATTGAAAAATGCCCGTATGTTCCTGCCCGTGCTACAACTTGTCAAAAGTGCGCCAGAGCCGGCGGAAAAGATTCGGATATTGAAAATGTCGGTCGTACACCCCGCCATCATACATTTTTTGAAATGCTCGGCAATTTTGCATGGGGCGACTATTATAAAAAAGAAGTTATACCGTGGGCATGGGAATTTGTTACAAGTCCCGAGTATCTGGGATTAGATAAAAACCGCCTCTGGGTGACAATTTTTGAAACGGATGATGAAGCTTATGAAATTTGGAAAAATTCAACCGATATTGACCCTAATCGCATCATAAGAAAAGGTAAAAAAGATAATTTCTGGGGACCTCCGGGACCTACAGGGTCTTGCGGACCTTGCAGTGAAATACACTACGACCTTGGCGAGCATCTTAAATGTTCGGACGATTGCTCTATTGCAACCTGTGAATGCGACAGATGGGTTGAAATTTGGAATATGGTATTTACCGAACTGTTTCAGGATGAAGAAGGCAATCAAACCCCTCTCGACAAAAAGAATGTTGATACGGGAATGGGTTTAGAACGTATTGCAATGGTATGTCAGGGTGTTGAATCGACTTTTGAAACCGATATATTAAAGCATATTTTAAATAAAGTATGTGAAATTTCAGGAAAGAAATATAAAGAGAACGAAAAAACCGATATTTCGCTTAGAATTGTAACAGACCATGCCAGATGTGTGTCATTTATGATTGCAGACGGTATTATGCCGTCAAACGAGGGCAGAGGTTATGTTTTAAGAATGATTTTAAGGCGTGCGCTTCGTCACGGCTATATGCTCGGTCTTGATTTACCGTTTTTAAGCCCCGTTATTGATGAAGTGATTTCGAGATATTGTGCTCAATACCCTGAGTTAAAAGAAAATGAAAAGAAAATCAAAGATACTGTTTTAAAAGAAGAAGAGCGTTTTAAACTTACTCTTGACAAGGGTTATAAGCTGATAGAAGAACTGCTTACAAAAGCGGATAAACAAATATCGGGCGATGATGCTTTTAAATTGTATGATACATACGGTTTTCCGTTTGAATTAACAAAAGAAATAGCGGAAGAAAAGGGATTTTCTGTTGATGAGGCAGGCTTTAAAACCGCTATGGAAGAGCAAAAGCAGAGAGCAAGAAATGCTATGCAAAAAGTTGTCATAACGGATGACCTTAATTATATCAACAATCCCGCAACCGAGTTTTTGGGTTATGAACAATTTGAAAGCGAAGCAAAAGTATTAAATATTGTTGACGGTGATGGCAAAACAGTTGATAATGCACTGGACGGTGTATTTGATATTATTCTTGATAAAACTCCTTTCTATGCAGAATGCGGAGGACAGGTAGGCGACAGCGGTATCTTAATATATAATAATACCGAAATTGAAGTTGTTAAGACTTTCAAAGTTCAGGATATTTTTGTTCACAGGGTAATAATCAAAGAAATACCTTTAAATAAAGGACAGGCGGTAGTTGCTAAAATTGATGTTCAAAGAAGAAAAGAAATTACAAAACACCATTCTCTTGCCCATCTTTTACAAGCATCTTTGCAAAAAACCCTCGGCAAAGAAGTTCATCAGGCAGGTTCTTACGTTGAAGAAAACAAAACAAGATATGATTATACGTTCGACAGAGCCTTAACAAAAGCGGAAATTAAAAAAGTTCAAGATTTAATAAACTCTTGGATTAAAGAAAATATAAAACGTACAACGAATGTTATGACGCTGGATGAAGCTAACCAAACGGGTGCCATGGCGCTGTTTGGAGAAAAATACGGAGAATATGTAAGAGTTGTAAGTTTTGATGACAATAACGGAAATTGTATTTCAAAAGAACTGTGCGCAGGTTGCCATGTTGATAACACTTCAGAACTTAGAATGGCAAAAATTATATCGGAATCCGCAAGTTCGGCAGGCGTTAGAAGAATAGAAATTATTTGTTCCGATGCTTGCTTTGAATATCTGGACAAAAAAGCGGATGAACTTGATAATTTAAGTATTATAAATAAAGTTCCCGCCGATAAAATTCAAGAAAAAATTGATAAATTAACTCATGAAAACAAAGAGCTGTTATCAAAAATTGCAGACATGGAAGCATCTTGTGCAAAAGACAGTTTTAATCGATTACTTTCAAATGCAAAAGAACAAAACGGCGTAAAAGTGCTGGTTGAAAAAACAGCCGAATTTAGCCCAAGTGCAATTAAGGCGGGACTTGATTTATTATCCGCTAAATTAGGTGAAAGCGTTATCGTACTTTGCTCGGTTAAAAGTGACAATACGGTATTTGTAAATGCTAAAGTATCCGATACTTTAATAAAAAAGGTTCAGGCAGGAAAAATTGTTGCTGAAATTACCTCAGCTCTTGGCGGAAGAGGCGGTGGAAAGCCTCAAATGGCTCAAGGTATGGGAAAAACAACAGACGGTCTTGACGAAGTAATTTTAAAAGCAAAAGACGAAATAATAAAATCCATATAAAAATAAAAATCGGATAAATTATTTATCCGATTTTTTATATCTTCTTATATTCTTCTATTGCATAGCCGAATGCTTCAACAAGTTCCGGAGAATATTTTACGTTAATGTTTGATTTTATTTCCGCAACCGCCTCATCAACATTATATACTTTTCTGTAAGGACGATACGATGTCATTGCAAAATAGCTGTCAACAATTAATATTATTTGCGAAGTTACGGGAATTTCTTTGCCTTTTTTGTTTCCCGGATAGCCTGAACCGTCCCAATTTTCATGGTGTTGTTCGATTATCGGAATAATATCCTGCATATTATTAACCGATTTTAAAACTTCTTTCGTGCCGAGTATCGGATGTTTTTTAATTTCTTCTTTTTCCTTTTGAGTTAATGACGACGGCTTTTTAAGAATGCTTCTCGGAATTAAAGTGTTTCCTATGTCGTATAATAATAATGCTATTTTTAATTTATCGATTTCACTTTTTGCTAAATTAAGCCTTTTTGCAATCAAAGAGGCAAGGCATACTTTATTTTTAGTGCTTCCTTCGGGTAACAGCGGAAAATATGATTTAGATATGGTATCCGAAATGCTGTACAAGGTTTCTTGTGTTGATAATCCGCTTGCATCCTGCTGTCTTATTCTTAGCTTTTGAAGCAAATCGTGAGCTGTGTTTTTATTAAACGGAATTCTATGCTGTGATAAAATATCAACAAAAGCATCTATTGCAATATCCTGCCAGCTTGTCATATTATCAATATCGGCTAATGTTACTCTGTTTCTTCCGTTTTGTTTTGATGAATACATAGCTTTATCACAAATTTCAAACAATTCATCAATATTGGTTGTCTGCTCCATAAAGCTTGCAACACCCAGTGACGCCGTAATTCCCTCGGGTAAACCGTCAACTTTAGCAGCTTCGATTGAACTTCTAAGACGTTCTGCTGCAATAAGAGCGCCTTTGGCATCAATTCCGGGAAGAATTATAAAAAATTCTTCTCCGCCGTAACGGGAGGCTATATCTATACTTCTTGCGTTTTTATTTATAACTTCCGCAATGGCTGTAATTGCCTTATCTCCCATGGTGTGGCCGTATGTATCATTTATTCTTTTTAAATGGTCAAGGTCAAGTCCGATTAAGCAAAACGGCTGTTTGTTTCTTAAAGAACGGGTTGCTTCTCTGTGGAGCGCATCTTCAAAAAATCTTCTGTTAAACAGACTTGTAAGATGGTCTGTAACCGCCTGTTTTTTAACGGTTTCAAAAAGATTTGCAATAGTTATTGCAAGCTCAATTTGCCTTGCAAAAAGATTTAAAAAGCTCAATTCATCGTCTTTAAGCTCTTTTCTTGGCGAAAATACGGATAAAAATCCGCTAAAAATATCCTGCACCGTTATGGGAAATACAATCAGCGTCTTTATATTGTTATTTTCAAGGATAATATCGGCTTCTTCTTCATTTACATTTTTTATATTCTCTTTAACAAAATCTTTTAAATTTATATAGTAGCCGATTTCTTTTTTCTTTACGGTATTTTCTATTATTCCGTTTTCGGGCGGATATAATTTAAAATCATATATGCTTGAATTTGCAATTTTTATAAGTTTATCAGAAAAATCATTTTCAAGATAAGTTTTAAGCGAATAACAAATGCCAGTTTCATCATATTGCTTTTGAGCAATAAAACTGTATATGTATCCAAATTCGCCGTATAAACTTGAAACAATAGTTTCTAAAACGCTTGAAAGCGGACGGGAACTGTTCATCATATCCCAAACCTGTTCTAAAGTCAGTAATGTTTGGTTTGCAAGACGGAGTTCCTCGGTACGTTGTGCTATCTCCCGTTCGAGAACAACATTTCTTTGATATACCTCATAGACGTCTTTGTTTTCTTTACTTATTTTACTTTCGACATCTTTAAGGTTTTTTGCAGATTGATTAATCCAATCAAAAATTCCCATAGCTTTTATTATAAACATTAAAGCCGATATGTACAAGTAAATGTTTTAATGTGCAAATAAAATAGTTTATATTATTGATTAAAAAAAATAACATAAGTTGTATTCTTGTAATAAAAAGATTGGAGTTATAAATGATTATTGAAGAAATTTTAGAACTTGCGATTTCAAAAAAAGCGAGTGATATTCATATCTCAGCTAATCTTCCGCCGGTTCTTCGTATTGATGGTAAATTATTTAGAACAAATTTACCAGTATTATCGGCAGATGATGTTGAAACGGTAATTTTCCCGATTTTATCAAATGACCAAAGACGCGAGCTGGAACAGAACTGGGAACTTGACTTTGGTTACGGTTTGAAAGGTTTGGGACGTTTCCGTGTAAACGTATATAAAGATAAAGGCGCTTATGCGGCTGCATTCAGAACGATTAATTCGACTCCTCCGAATTTTGAAGAATTGGGACTTCCGGAAGTAGTTAAAAAGGTTGCGGAAAGACCGAGAGGATTAATTCTTGTAACAGGTCCTACCGGTTCAGGTAAATCAACCACGCTTGCCGCAATGATAGATTATATTAACAACACCCGTGTTGAACATATATTGACAATTGAAGACCCGATAGAATTTATTCATCAGAGTAAAAAATGTGTTATTCACCAAAGGGAACTGGGACAGGATACAAAAGCTATTGCAAATGCTCTTAAATCCGCACTCCGTGAAGACCCTGACGTTATTCTGGTCGGCGAAATGCGTGACCTTGAAACAACCCGTCTTGCCCTGACGGCAGCGGAAACAGGTCACCTTGTTTTAGGAACGCTTCATACATCCTCTGCTTCTCAAACAATAGACAGAATTGTGGATATCTTCCCGGAAGTTCAACAACAACAGGTAAGACTGCAATTATCAATTTCGCTTGTTGCGGTATTTTCTCAAACACTTCTTCCGAGACTTCAACCGGACGGAACGAAAAAAGGCCGTATCATGGCACAGGAAATTATGCTTGTAAATTCAGCAATTGCAAACTTAATTCGTGAACAAAAAACCGCGCAAATCTACTCCGCTATTCAAACAGGGGTTGGAAGCGGAATGCACACCCTTGACATGTGCTTAAAAGACCTTGTTGATAAAAAACTTGTAGATCCTCTGGATGCAATTACAAAATCACAAAGACCTGATGAATTCAAGCGTTCGCTGGGTATGTATAATTTAACATAGATTTTGTAATATCAATAAATGTTAAGAAAAATAATATTTGCGAATTATAAATATTTGTAAAAAAAAATGTTTCTGTTAGAATAATTACATAAGATAAAATTAATAAGAATGTCCCTAAAAAGGACATTCTTTAATTAAGAGATAATTAAGCTAACCCCTCCAGAAAGGCAGAAACAATGGGAATTAAAGGTAAAAATGACAAGATG
>CADBOJ010000061.1 GCA_902796305.1 uncultured bacterium
ATTCGCGCGTGGCAAGATTCGAACTCGCGACCTTTTCGTTCGTAGCGAAACGCTCTATCCAGCTGGGCTACACGCGCATAATATTAAGTTTTTATTTGCAGAGTGAGTATTGACTTCGCTTTTATTGCTCCTGTAGGTATCTCGGCTTTGTTTCGCTTTATCGCTCAACAGCCTCGATTATCCTACGTCGCCTATCGACTGCTTCACATTAAAGCTCATCGCTTTAATGTTTCGCACCGGCTTCGCTTTTATTCTACTATGTTGAAAAATAAATATCAACCATATATCATGAATTTTGCCGTAATAACCCGTCTTTCATTTACGCTTGAATATCTTTTTGCCATTTTTTTAAAAAATAAAACCCGAGAATTAAATAAACAAACCACATTATAACCGTTGCAAAACATTTTGAACCGTTTAAATATGCAAAAAACCACATTAAAACAGAGAAAAAATTAACAATTATCCAAAAATACCATTGTTCAATACATCTTTTTACGGTTAAAACCATGGCAAATATTGAAAAAATGAGGCAGATTGCATCAAAATATGCCATATTGCCGAAATAATCTAAAATAAATCCCGTGAGTAAGGATAGTATAAAAGCCGAAACGAAAACTAAAACCCTGTTTTTTATTTGTAGTTTTGTTTTAATTATTTCCAAAGAATTTTTTTTAAGATGTTTTTTCCATATGAAAAATCCAACCAGCTGACATGGAAAATAATAAAATAAATTTAGTGCAAAATTTCCAAAGAAGCCGTTTTTAAAAGCGAGATAAGAATATAAAAGCGAGCTTACAAGTCCGAAAAAGTAACAGTATATTTTTCCTCTTCCCGCAAGAATTGTATAGCTTATTCCAAAAAATGCACTTAAAGTTGCAATCAAATTATCCTTTAAATAAACAGAAACAAAAACAATAAGAAAAATTGAAACAAAATACAATATTGTTTCAAACAACCCGAGGTTTTCAAATTCTCTTTTTAAAGAAATTTTTAAAGAAATTCTAATATTGTTCATTTTGTTTTATTATAAAATAAACAATCGAGTATTTGCCGATAAAATGAGAATAAATAATACAAATCAAAATAGTTTCAAAGGTGCATTAAACAATAAATTTCTGCTCAAAAGTCTTGAAAAAATTGCAGACCATCCTGCTACATTCGGTGCTGCAACTTCTCTTTTAATGTCTTTAACTTTAAGACCGCTTGTTATTAAAAATACTCCCGAAGTTGAAAAAAAGAATAAAGAATATTCAATAGCAAACTCAATATCTTCAGGGATTGTTAAGTTTCTAACCGTTGAAGCGCTGGCTCTTCCTGTTGAAAAAACAATATTAAAAATTGAAAAAAATCCCGATAAATTTTTAAATAAAAAAAGTATTGATTTTTTCAAAAAAAATAATAATTTTGATTTTATGTCCAAATTTTTAAAACAAAGCGTGTCGGTTATAACTGCTATTCCAAAATCCTTTCTTGCAGTTTCGCTTATTCCTTTAATAAAAAACGTAATTTACAAAAAGGATAAAAATAAAAACCGGCAGAACTTGAGCTTTAAGGGAAAATCTTCCGATATTTTAACTCCGGTAATAAAAAAGTTTTATGAAAATGAAAAAATACAGGATTTTTCAAAAAAACACATTAAAAATTCAAAAAATATAGCAAGAAATATGATGATTTTTGCAGACACGGTTTTATGCACCGCAAATGTCGTTAATATCGGCAGGAATAAAAAAATTGACAAAAAACCAAGAAATAATTTAATATATAACAACGTTTTATCAACCGTTTTTTCAATATCGACAGGGGTTTTGCTTGATAAAATTTTGCAAAATAAAGGAAAATTTGTTGAAAAATTTAAAAAAGCAAATTCAGGCAGTCCGAAACTTGCAAAATATGTTGACGGCATAGACATTCTTCGCCCGACATTAGCTTTTGCTTTTGTTTATTACGGTATATTACCCGTTGTATCAAATTTCCTTGCGCAAAGAGTTTCGGATAAATATAATAAAAAGGAAACTTCGGATAATTTCATAAGTTTTAAAGAGTTTAAAAGAAATATTTGCTGATTTTGGATAAAACAGGCAACGGCTATGCCTTGCGACACGGAGTAATGTTGCTTATAAGTGTCTTTTGCCTTGCGAAATCTAAATTAAAAGACAGCTATTGTAAAAATTGTTTTCATATTTTTTTGTGTCATAATTTTTCTTATGAAAAACGGAAAAGAAAATCCAATGAAAGCACCCCTTGTTGAAGCTATGCTTGAATATAAAAAAGCTCCGATGACAGGTTTCCATATTCCCGGACACAACAGAGGGGCAGGGGTTTATCCTGATTTTTGCAATTTAATCGGACTTGATACTTTGAAAATTGACACAACCGATGAATTTGATAATTTAGGAACTTTGCATCCCGAAACAGGCGCAATTAAAGAAGCTCAAGAAATAGCATCAAAAACTTTCAATTCCAAAAAAACTTTCTTTGTAACCGGCGGTTCAACCGTTGCAAATCTTGCTCTTGCTTTTGCTTATACAAACCCGAACATGGAAGTACTCATAGGAAGAAACTGCCACAGGTCTGTTCTGACGGGTTTAATTATATCGGGTGCAAAAGTAAACTGGGTTATACCAAAAAAACATAAAGACTGGGCAATTTTTGGGAATATTGAGCCTTGTGATATTGAAGAAAAACTCAAACATAACAGAAATATAAAACTTGTTTGGATTACAAATCCGACTTACGAGGGTGTTGTATCGGATGTTAAAAAAATAGCCGAAATCTGTAAACGTTACAAGGCATCTTTAATAGTCGATGAAGCGCATGGAAGCTTATGGAATTTTTCGTCAAAATTACCCGACTCGGCACTAAACCTCGGAGCAGATGCGGTTGTTCATTCTCTGCATAAGACGGGTGGTGCCATGACACAATCTTCTATGCTTCATATAACAAAAAATTCCTCTTTTGAAGAAGAAAAAATTACCCACGCGCTGAAACTTCTTCATACAACAAGCCCGTCACTTTTGCTTTTAACTTCGCTTGATGCTTCAAGAGCTAATTTATCAAGTACATCAGGTAAAAAAATGCTTGAAAATGCCATTGAAAACGCTGAATATTTTAGAAAAGAAGCAAAAAAAATAAAAAAACTTCATATTTTTAACGAAGAAAATAACGATGTAACCAAAATTTTTATCAAAATGGATAATTTAACAGGACTTGAACTTGAAAAGCTTCTTGAAGATGATTTTAAAATCGAAATAGAATCCGCATCAGACGAAGGTATATTAATTTTATCCAATATCGGCGGAAAAAAAGAAGAGTTTGAGTATTTACTCAAGGCTCTGAAAGAAATTTCAAAAAAAGAACATCTCCATAAATCTAAAAAATTAAAAATTATGCCTTTAATCGACCCTGAAATTGTAATGAATTTAAGAGAAGCATACTTTGCACCGAAAGAATATATCGATAAAAAAGATGCAATTGGAAGAATATCATCAGAAGTTGTTGCGCTTTGCCCTCCGGGAATATCAGTACTGCTACCGGGTGAACTTATTAAAAAAGAACACTTACCCTATTTATTCAGCTATGAAAAAATTGAAGTAATAAAGGAATAAGGTAATTTTTTGTAAAGTTTTATGAAGCTGAAAAAATCTTGCAATAAAGGGGTTTTGAATTTTTCTTTTTTGTGCGAAGCAATTTTTTTCTAAAAAAATTGTTTATAAAATTATCAATCAGGTTGATAGGTTAGTTTAATTTTATAGGAGAAAAAGGAATGGGTTCATCAGTTATTGTAGGTGCAGCAACAGGAAATACAATTGCAAACAGAATTAAAGCAGATCAAGAAAAACAAGGTTCTTTAAAAAACAGAATTAAATACGGCTTTAAGCAAAGTGTTAATTATAAAAAAGCGTCATTAAAAGATACTTTCACAACAGCAGTAGGTGTAGCGGCTTCAGTAGGTGCGGCAGCATCCATAAAAAACTCTAAAGCTGCTCAAGGATTTTTAAAGAAAGCTTCAGGTTATGCTAAAGATGTTTTAAATGAGGTTAAAGATTTAGATTTTGCTAAAAAAATAGAAAAAAACCTTTTATACAAATCCTTAAAAGAGGGTGTTAATAAATTTGCTCTTAATGCTAAGAAAGCAGCTAAATGGGTTAAAAAACTTCCTAAACCCGCTAAAGTTGTATTAGCAGCAGGTCTTGCAATTACGGCTATTGCGTCAAGAGCTATACGCAACAACAGTCTTGTTGAAGCAGGAAAAATTATGAAAGAACAAGAAGTTAGTGCAAAACTTGAAAAACAAAAAGATAACAAAGCAAAAGAATTATTAGGTTAAATTTAATAAATTTTTTAAAAAAGCGATAGTTTTTACTATCGCTTTTTTTATTGTAAAATCTATTTATGACAAATAAAATCAAAATAGCATTAGTATTCGGAACACGTCCCGAAGCAATTAAAATGTGTCCTCTTGTAAAAAGGTTAAAGCAAAATCCTCTGTTTCATGTTTTAACCGTGGTTACCGCTCAGCACAGGCAAATACTGGATAGCGTTTTAGAGCTTTTTGATATAAAACCGGATTATGACTTAAATCTTATGAAGCCAAATCAAAACCTCTGGGATTTATCAAGCGATATTCTTTTAAAAACAAAAGAAGTTTTTGAAAAAGAAGACCCCGACCTTATTTTAGTTCACGGAGATACGACAACTGCGGGATTAAGTGCATTATCGGCATTTTATGCAAGAAAAAAGATAGGTCATGTTGAAGCCGGTTTAAGAACTTTTGATAAAAACTATCCTTTCCCCGAAGAGATAAACAGGGTTATTGTTGATTCCGTTTCCGATTTAATGTTTTGTCCGACAGAGCTTGCCGTTAATAATTTAAAAAATTCAAATATAAAACAAGGGATTTATAAAACGGGAAACACCGTCATAGATGCTCTTTTATACGTTATTGAAAATAAGAAAATAAATTTGGATTATTTAGGATTGGATAAAAATTTAAAAACAATTCTTTTAACTTCACACAGGCGTGAAAATTTCGGTAAACCGCTTGAAAATATCTGCAATGCGGTAAAAGAATTAATTGAAAAAAATAAAGATATTCAGGTAATATATCCCGTTCATCCTAATCCGAATGTAAGAAATACGGTATATCCTATTTTGGATAATATTGAAAGAGTGAAGCTTGTTGAGCCTCTGGATTATGTTCCTTTTTGTAATTTAATGAAAGAAGCACATATAATACTGACTGATTCCGGTGGAGTTCAAGAGGAAGCGCCGGCTCTCGGTAAGCCCGTTCTTGTTTTGAGAGAAGAAACAGAACGTCCGGAAGCCGTTGAATACGGCGGAGTAAAGCTTGCAGGAACAAATAAAGAAAATATTATATCAATGGTTCAAACTTTGCTCGATAATAATGAAGAATATCAAAAGATGTCTAAAGCAGTAAATCCCTACGGGGACGGCAGAGCATCAGAGTATATTGAAAATATAATTCTTGATTATTTTAATTTAAAGTAACCGTTAAAATATTACATTAAATAAATTCTATTCAAGTCTGCACCGCTTTTAAAGAGGAAGAAGCGGGGCGGAATAAAAGCATCCGGCAAATTTCATGGTAAAATTATTCTTATGAAAACATTCATTCTTAAAACTCTCGGCTGTAAACAAAACCAGTTTGAAGGGCAGGTTATACAAAACGAACTTATAAATCTCGGATATACGGCAGTCGAAGATATTAAGCAGGCTGATATTTATATCTTAAATTCCTGTACGGTTACTTCTTCAAGTGATTCAACCGCACATTATTTATTAAATCAGGCAAAAAGATTAAATCCCGATATTAAAACGGTTTTAACGGGTTGCATAGCTCAAACCCACAAACAGCATGAATCGTTCAATTTTTCGGACATTGATTTAATCTTAGGTAACAGTGAAAAGATGAACATAGGAAAATATCTTGATGACTTTAATAAGGAAAAGATACAGGTTAAAGATATTTTTTCGGTTAAAAATTTTGAAAATAAGTTTTTAATCAATCCTAAAACAACAAGAGTAAGCATTAAAATCCAAGACGGATGCAACAACAGATGCTCTTACTGTATTATTCCCTATGCAAGAGGCAACTCCCGCTCCAATTCTCTTGAAAATATTCTGCAACAAATTAATATGACGGCTTCAAATAATATAAAAGAAATTGTTTTAACCGGTATTCATATCGGTCAATGGGGATTGGACATTAATAAAACATTTTTAGACTTGCTTAAAGCAATAGAAGTAAGCCCCATACACCGTTACAGACTCGGCTCTTTATATATTAACGAACTTGATGATGATATTATTTCGTATCTTAAAAATTCAAAAAAATTCTGTCCGCATTTTCATCTTTCGCTTCAATCGCTATGCAATAAAACCTTAAAAGCAATGAACAGAAGCTATACATCAGAAGATGCGCTTGAAGTTATTGAAAAATTACATAAGAATTTTGATATGCCGTATCTGGCATCAGACATTATTGTAGGCTTTCCCGATGAAACAGAAGAAGACTTTATTGAAACCTATAATAACTTAAAAAATGCTAAGCTATCATCAATTCATTGTTTCCCTTATTCAAGAAGAGAAAACACTCCCGCATATGATATGAAAAATCAAATTCAGGATAAAATTAAAACAAATCGTGTTGAAAAAATAATGGAATTATCAAAACAACTGCACTATGAATTTTTAAAAAACAATAAAAATCGTCATGAAGAAATCTTAATACAGAAAAAATCTTTAAAAACAGGACTATACAGCGCCGTTACCAGAAATTATATAAAAATTCATTTTAAAAGCGATGACAATAATCTTCGCCACTCATTAAAAAATATATACCTCGGTGATTATGAACTTGAATAAAATTGTTAAATATTATTTACCTACTATTTATTAAGTAACATTATTGTTCTATAATAATTAAAAGTTGGTGTATAGAGATATGGTGAACATAAAAAATAAGTTTAAAATTATAAAAAATTAAAAAGAGGCTTAAGCATTGCGCTTTAGCCTTCTTTTTTGATTAAAAAAGGGAAAAAATTGAAAAAAGGCAATTATAAAGGTAAAATCCAAAGCATTATTTTAAAAGCAAAGAATGTGTATGAAATAAAAATTGTTTCATCCGTTGAAAATATTCTTGCCGGTCAATTTATCTCTATTTTATGTCCAAATCACACATTCCGCCGACCTTTCAGCGTTGCAGATTTTGAAAATAATATTATAACGATACTTATGAAGCTCCAAGGCGACGGTACAAAATATCTTTCTTCTTTAAAAGCGGGGGATGATATTGAATTTTTAGCACCGCTCGGCAACAGTTTTGAAATTTTAAATAAAAAATCTTTGCTTGTCGGTGCAGGAATAGGGATTGCTCCTATGCTGTTTTTAAAGAAAGAATTAAATAAAAATAATATCGAAAACTACCTTATAACCGGTTTTAAGGAGCAGGATGAAGTTATTTCGGGAAGTGACGAAGTAAAAATCGGCGGAAGCGTGCTTGATAGACTGGATGACATTATTAAAGAGAACAATATTGAAGTAATTTATTCCTGCGGACCTTATCCTGTTTTAAAAGGAGTAAGCGAAATTGCAAAAAAATATAATATTGCATCTTACGTTGCAATGGAGCGGGTTATGGCATGCTCTATCGGGGTTTGCAGGGGATGTACGATTGAACTAATCAGAAACGGAAATATTGAAAGAGCAAGCGTCTGCAAAGACGGGTCGATATTTAGAGGAGATGAAGTAGTATGGGAATAGAAAAATTAAAAACCGTATTAAAATCTCCCAATCGTTCTTTTGAACTAAAAACTCCCGTTCTTGGCGCAAGCGGAACATACGGATATAACAATGAATTTGAAGATTTTATTAATATTGAATACCTTGGCGGAGTAGTAACAAAAGGAATAACATTAGAAAAACGGCTCGGAAATAAAGGGGATAGGATTTTTGAAACAACTTCAGGCATGATAAACAGAATAGGTCTTGAAAATGTCGGAATAGATTGTTTTATTAAAGAAAAATTGCCGGTATTAAAAGAAAAAAACATAGATTTTATTTTAAATATGGCAGGTTCAAGTTTTGAAGATTATGAAAAATTGGCAACTATTGTAAACGATAATGATATAAAAGCAATTGAAGTCAATGTTTCCTGTCCGAATGTAAATTCGGGGTGTCTTGAATTCGGCAAAAACCCGAAAACACTTGAAGAACTTGTAAAAAAAATAAGAAATAATTACGACGGTTTTTTAATTGTAAAATTATCTCCGAATGTTTCGGATATAAGATCTCTTGCGCTTGCCGTTCAAAATGCGGGAGCTGATTGTATCAGCGCAATTAATACCTTGCACGGACTCGGAATTAAATTAAATTATAACGGTAAAACATTTACCAAAAAATCCGTTCAGGGCGGATTATCGGGAAGATGCGTTAAACCCGTAAGCTTGTATTATGTAAATCAAATAAAAAACACGGTTGATATTCCGATTATCGCAATTGGCGGAATTGCAACAATGAATGACGTTTTTGAATTTATATCCGTCGGAGCGGATGCCGTTCAAATAGGAACGGAGAATTTTACAAATCCCTCCGTTATATCGGATATTGCGGTTAATATTGAAAAATTTATGGATAAAAATAACTTCAAAGATTTTGAAGATTTAAAATGTAAAATAAGATTAGAAGAGGAATAAACTATGGCAAATGTTGAAAATTTACTAATAAAAGCAGGAGGGCTTTTACACGGGCATTTTTGCCTTACATCCGGACTTCATTCGGATACATATTTTCAATGTGCAAAACTTTATCAATATCCGGATATAGTTTCCGAGCTTGCCGAAGAGCTTGCAGGACAACTGAAAGAAGTTGAATTTGATACGGTTGTATCTCCTGCAATCGGAGCAATAATTTTTGGTTATGAAGTTGCATCTCATACAAAAAAAAGAAATCTTTTTGTTGAAAGAAAAGACGATAAGATGTGTTTAAGGAGAGGTTATTCCATAAAAGAAAACGAAAGAATTTTAATCGTAGAAGATGTTATTACAACAGCAAGAACAATCTTTGAAACAAAAGAAGCAATAAAAGAATTTAATTGTAAAATAGCAGGTGTTGCCTGTATTGTAGACAGAACGAACGGAAAATTTGAAAATGATTTTAAAATTTATTCACTTTTAAAATCATCTCCGGTTACATATAAACCGGAAGAATGCCCGCTATGTAAAAGTGGAGCGGAACTTGTTAAACCGGGAAGCAGAAGGTAAGAAAAATGATAAAAAATTTAATTGATATTGAAAGTTTATCGGTTGATGATATAGCTCAAATTTATACAAGGGCGCAGGAATTTGAAAAAGGAATAAGAAAATCAAACCATATAAATGCAAATGTCATTAATATGTTTTTTGAAAATTCAACAAGAACAAAACTCTCTTTTGAAATGGCAGAAAACAAGCTAAATGCGCATAAATATGATTTTTGTGCTCAAACTTCCTCTATTCAAAAAGGAGAAGAACTTTACGACACAATAAATAACCTTTCCGCCATAGGAATGGATGTTTTTGTTATGCGTCATATTGAAAACAACCTTGTTAAAGAACTTTCCGAAAAGAAATATTATAAAGACATAGCTTTTGTTAATGCGGGAAGCGGAACAAACTCTCATCCGACGCAGGCATTACTCGATTTTTACACCATGAAAAAGCACTTTATGAATTTATCGGGAAAAACAATCACAATTGTTGGTGATATCGCTCATTCAAGAGTTGCAAAATCAAATATAGCACTTCTTAAAAAGACAGATATGAACATAAGATGTCTTGCGCCTGAAAATATGATGGGAGAAAAGATTGAGGGGGTAAGCTATTTTACCAACCTGAAAGAAGCTTTTGAAGAGGCGGATATAGTTATGGCTCTTCGCATTCAAAGAGAAAGAATAAAAGAATGTATTGATATTGAAGAATATATAAGCAAATATCAAATAACCAAAGATAATCTTCCTTATGCGGCATTTTTAATGCACCCGGGGCCTGTCAACAGAAATATCGAAATACAGAGTGATGTTCTTGAGATGCAGAATGCCAAAACAATTTTAACTCAGGCAAGAAACGGAGTATACGTCAGAATGGCAATACTTGATATAATACTAGCTTCAATGGGACTTTAAGATGAAAAAAAATATTGAAACAATTTCAATACCATCTTTCATAGATATGCACGTTCATTTCAGAGAACCGGGGTTTGAATATAAAGAAACAATAGAAACAGGTATCAAATCCGCAATAAAGGGCGGTTTTGGCGGTGTTTGCACCATGCCCAACACAAATCCCGTTTGCGATAACGTTGATACAATAAAATATATTTTATCGAAAGCAAAAAAATATAAATTTACAATATATCCTGTCGCAGCAATCACAAAAAATCTGAACACACTTGAACTTGTTGATTTTAAAAAATTGAAAGAAGCGGGGGCTGTTGCTTTTTCTAATGACGGATTACCTCTTGAGGATGAAGAAACTTTTCTTCAGGCATTAAAAAGCGAAGAACTTATTTTATCGCATTGTGAAAATGAAACAAAAGAAGTTGAAACACAAATCAAACTCTATAAAAAAGCTCTTGAAGACGGATTTAACCCGAGGCTTCATTTTTGTCATATTTCAAAAAAGGAAAGCATTGATTTAATAAGAGATGCAAAAAAACACGGTTTAAAAATAACGGCGGAAACCGCTCCGCATTATTTTATGTTTACAAATGAAGATGTGGATAATTCGGGAACTTATAAGATGAATCCTCCTCTTGGCTTTGAAGCTGATAAAAGAGCTGTCATGAATGCTGTTATGGATGGAACTATTGATGTTATTGCAACAGACCATGCTCCGCATTCAAACGAAGAAAAATTAAAACCGTATTTTGAATCCCCAAACGGAATAACGGGACTTGAAACGGCTTTTTCACTGACTTATCAAACATTCGGTTTAAACATAGCTTTAGAAAAAATGTCTTATAACCCGAGGAAAATTTTAAGAGTTTTAAATACAAAAACGACAAAAATAGCGCCCGAAGAATATTGGACGGTTGCGCCGATGCTGTTTGAATCCAAATGCAAAATATCCCCGTATAAAGGTATGAAACTAAAAGGAAAAGTAATAAATGAATAATGAAGATATCAAAAAAAGACTTGTTCTTGCACTCGATACCGAAAAAATCGAAGAAGCAAAAAATCTTGTAGACAAATTAAGTCCTTATATCGGTACTTTTAAAGTAGGTTTGCAGATGTTTTGCGGATATGGTTTAGAGATAATAAATTATATAAAAGAAAAAAATTCAAACTTTTTTATGGATATCAAACTTCATGATATTCCGAATACCGTAGAAAAAGCTTCTTACAATATTGTAAAAAACGGGGCAACTTTCTTTAATGTTCATGCAACCGGCGGTATAGAAATGATGAAAGCAGCAAAAAGAGGAGCAAACAAAGCTTCCGAAGAACTTGGAATTAACCCTCCGTTAATTCTTGCCGTTACGGTTTTAACAAGCATTTCGGATGAAATACTGAAAAACGAACTTGACAATAAAAACACAGCAAAAGATTTTGTGGTAAAATTAGCTGAAAATGCTAAGATTGCAGGATTAGACGGAGTTGTAGCATCCGCAAACGAATTAAAATATATTAAAGAAGCACTGGGCAGTGATTTTAAGGTTTTAACTCCGGGAATAAGACCCGTTTGGAGCCTAAAAAACGACCAGAAAAGAACGGCAACACCGTCCAATGCTATTAAAAACGGAGCTGACTATATAGTACTCGGAAGAGCAGTAACAAGTGCAGAGGACAAAATAGAAGCAATTAAAAAAATTTATAAAGAAATTCAAGAGGAAATATAATGGGAACATTAATTTTACAGGACGGAACAGTATTAAAAGGACGTTCTTTCGGAGCGGATGGCGGGATTGAGGGAGAAATAGTTTTTAATACATCAATGACAGGTTATCAGGAAATTTTAACCGACCCGAGCTACGCACATCAAATAATTGTAATGACATATCCCGAGATAGGCAATTACGGCATAAATGATTTTGATTTTGAGTCGGATAATCCATATGCCGTTGGTTTCGTTGTTGCAAATTATTGTCAAACCGAAAGCCACTATAAATCAAAAGAAAGTCTTGGAAATTATCTCAAAGAAAAAGGTGTAATAGCGCTGGATGGGATAGACACAAGAAGCCTCGTTAAAAAAATAAGAGAAAAAGGCGCAATGACAGCTTTTATAACTTCAAAAGACGTCGGAAAAGAATATATAAACGAAAGACTGGCTCAAATACAAAGTTTCAGAACGGACGAATATATTATAAAAGAGGTGTCCTGCAAAAGCAGATATGTATTTAATCCTAAAGGAAAAATGAATGTTGCGCTAATTGATTACGGTGTTAAAAAAAGCATACTTTCTTCTCTTGCCAAAAGGGATTGCAGAATAGTAATTTATCCTGCCGATGTTGAAGCGGAAGAAATACTCGAAAATAATTATGATGCGGTATTTTTATCAAACGGACCCGGAAATCCCGCTGATTTTAAATATCAGGCAATGCAGATAAAATACATGATGGGCAAAATCACAATGTTTGGAATTTGTCTGGGGTATCAACTGCTTGCTATTGTTGCCGGTGCTGAAACCTATAAACTGAAATACGGACACAGAGGCGGTAATCATCCCGTTATAAATGTTGAAAATAACAAAGTTATGATGACAAGCCAAAATCACGGCTATGCAGTTGACCTTGAAACAATATCAAAATCAATGAGAATAACTTATAAAAACTTAAACGACGGTACGCTTGAAGGTTTTGAAATACCGAGTTTGGGTGTTTATGCGGTTCAGTTCCATCCCGAAGCAAATCCCGGTCCGTGCGATGCTTCAATCGTTTTCGACGAATGGATGAACATATTAAAAAAAGAAGCTAAAAGGCTTGATGAGGTAATAAGATGAAAAATAAATTTATAAAAAAAGTTCTTGTTATGGGTTCCGGCCCGATTGTAATAGGTCAGGCGGCGGAATTTGATTATGCCGGAGTTCAAGCCTGCAGAGCGTTAAAAGAAGAAAAAATTGAAGTAGTTCTTGTCAATTCCAATCCGGCAACAATTATGACCGATGAAGAAATGGCGGATAAAGTTTATATAGAACCTCTTACGGTTGATTGTTTAACTAAAATTATTCAAAAAGAACGACCTCAGGGGTTGATTGCGACTCTCGGCGGACAAACCGCACTTAATCTGGCATGCGAACTTGATAAAGAGGGGGTTTTAAAAGAATATAACGTAAAATTACTCGGTACAAACATAGAATCAATTAAGGATGCAGAGGACAGAGAACGTTTTAAACATCTGATGAAAGAGATAGGCGAGCCTGTTCCCGAAAGCAAAACGGTTTCAAGCTATGAAGAAGCTCTTGAATTTAGTAATAAAATAGGTTTCCCTATAATTATACGTCCGGCTTTCACTCTCGGCGGTTCCGGAGGAGGAATTGCAAAAAATGTTCAGGAGTTTGAAGATATAGTACATCAAGGGCTTACCCAATCTCCCATTAATCAGGTTCTTGTTGAAAAATCAATCGCAGGTTTTAAAGAAATAGAATATGAAGTTATGAGGGATGCAAATGATACCTGTATCACCATTTGCAACATGGAAAATATTGACCCCATAGGTATTCACACGGGCGACAGTTTCGTTGTTGCACCGAGTCAAACTTTAACGAATAATGAATTTCAAATGCTCCGCTCAAGCGCAATTAAAATTATTCGTGCTTTAAATATTGAGGGCGGCTGTAACGTTCAATTTGCACTTGATACATATTCAAACCAGTATTATGTTATAGAAGTTAACCCGAGAGTCAGCCGTTCATCTGCTCTTGCAAGTAAAGCAACAGGATACCCGATTGCAAAAATAGCTACAAAAATTGCAATAGGCTACAACCTTCACGAAATAAAAAATTCGGTTACTCAAAAAACCTCGGCAGCATTTGAACCTGCGCTCGATTATGTTGTTGTTAAAATTCCGAAATGGCCTTTTGATAAATTCTCAACAGGGGACAGAATTTTAGGAACAAAAATGAAAGCTACGGGAGAGATTATGGCTATCGGAAGAAACTTTAATTCCGCATTCAAAAAAGCCGTTGCATCTCTTGAAGAAAGATATACGGGACTTCTACACAGAGGTTTTGAAAATCAAAATAAAGAAGAACTTATACAAGACCTTTATATTCAGGATGACAGAAGAATATTCAGATTAGCTCAGGCTTTAAGGAACGGAGCTGATATTATAAAACTTTGCGCCATAACAAAAATTGACAAATGGTTTATTGCAAAAATAAAAGAAATAGTTGATATAGAATATGAACTTCAAAAAACACCGGAAATTACAAAAGATTTGTATACGAGAGCAAAAAAATCGGGATTTCTTGATGAAGAAATTATAAATCTGACCCAAACAACCATTGATACTCTTCAAACGTTTAATGTTCTTCCCGCATTCAGGCTTGTTGATACCTGCGCTGCGGAATTTGAAGCAAGTACACCGTATTTTTATTCGGTATACGGGGAAGAAGACGAATTTGAAGATTATAAATTCAGAAATCAAGATGAAAAGAAATTAAAAGAAAATATTCTTGTACTCGGCTCCGGCCCGATTAGAATAGGTCAGGGAATAGAATTTGACTATTGCTCCGTGCATGCCGCATGCGAGCTTATAAAAAACGGTTACGAATCAATAATGATAAATTCTAATCCCGAAACTCTTTCGACTGATTTTGATATAGCAACAAGACTATATTTTGAACCTATGAATATAGAATATGTTATGAATGTTGTTAAAAAAGAAAATCCGAAAGGCGTACTTGTTCAATTTGGCGGACAAACAGCACTTAATCTTGCAGAAAAATTAAAATTTGAGGGAGTTAAAATCCTTGGCACAAGTTTAGAAAGTATAAATACCACAGAAGACAGGAAATTATTTGAAAAGCTCTTAAAAGAACTTGAAATTCCTCAACCTAAAGGATGCGCTGTTACTTCTTCAACTCAAGCACTTGATGCGGTTAAGGAGATAGGATATCCTGTTCTTGTTCGTCCGAGTTATGTTATAGGCGGACGCGGAATGCAGATAGTTTATAATGATGAAGAACTTATAACATATATTTCGGAAGCTTTCAGATTCTCAAACGAACATCCTGTGCTTATAGACCAGTATATTGAAGGAATGGAAGTCGAGCTTGACGCTATTTCGGACGGAAGAGATGTTTTAATTCCGGGAATTTGCGAACACATTGAAAGAGCAGGAGTACATTCGGGCGATTCGATGTGCATTTATCCGAGCCAGAAGATTTCAAAAAAGAACGAAAAAATTCTTGTAAAATATGCAACAAAAATTGCAAGAAAATTAAACGTAAAAGGCTTAATGAACATACAATTTATAATTAAAGATGATAAAGTCTATGTTATAGAAGTAAACCCGAGAGCCTCCCGTACTGTTCCCATTATGAGTAAAGTTACGGGTATACCCATGGTTAAAATTGCAATAAGAGCAATTCTCGGTAAATCAATAAAAAGAGCGGGATACGGTACCGGACTTTATAAAAAATCTAATCTTGTATGTGTTAAAATGCCGATTTTCTCATGGCAGAAGCTGAATAGAATTGACCCTGCACTTGCGCCGGAAATGAAATCTACAGGCGAAGTATTGGGAATTGATACAACATACAAAAAAGCTCTGTATAAATCATTTATTGCAGGCGGTTATCATTTTTCAAAAGAAAAACAAAGGGTGCTTGTATCTTTAAATGACCATAATAAAAAACCCGCATTGCCGATGCTTAAAAGGTTATTCAAACACGGATTTTTCATAATGGCAACATGGGGTACGCATAAATTCCTTGAAAGAAACGGAATCCCGTCAAAAATGATTGAAAAATTCATGATAGATAAACTGCAAAAACGTATGAAAAACGGACGTTTAAGTTTTATTATAAATACTCCGACAACGGGTAAAAACTCTCAACATGCAGGTTTTCAGATAAGAACAATTGCTCAAATATACGGAGTTCCGACATTTTCTTCAATAGATACGGCAAGTGCATATCTGACAGCGCACAAGGTCTTTGACAGAAATACGGAATTAACCTATGACACAATTACAAATTACAGGAAGAAAAAAGTTCTTCAGTGGTTTAAATAAAATCTTTACTAGAGTTCAACTCTGCCCTCTAAGGCTCTTGCAAGGGTCATTTCATCAACATATTCAAGCTCTGAGCCCATAGGTAAACCGAAAGCAATTCTGGATATTTTAATATTAAAAGGTTTAAGCAGTTTAGTTAAATAAAGACTTGTTGCTTCACCTTCAACGGAGGGGTTTAGCGCAAGTATAATTTCGGATATATTATTTTTATTTACTCTGAATAAAAGTTCTTTAATCCTGATATCATCAGGTCCTATACCGTCTATCGGAGAAATTAAACCCTGCAAAACGTGATACAGTCCGTTATATTCATTTGTTTTTTCAATCGCCATAAGGTCTTTTGTTTCGGCAACAACACAAATAACCCCTTTATTCCTTGAGGGATTTGAACAAATTTCACAGGGACTTGAACATGACATATTGAAGCATTCTTCGCAATACGAAATAGTGGACTTTGCTTCAGTCAAAGCTAAAGCAAAATTCCTTACTTCATTTTCCGGCATTTTTACAACATAAAGAGCAAGCCTTTGAGCCGTCTTTGGTCCTATGGAAGGCAAATGTTGAAAATGCTCTATTAATTTTGCAAGCGGTTTAGTATATTCCATAATTTTTAAAATAATCCGGGAATAGATATTCCGCCCGTAATGGATTTCATCTTTGTTTCCATTTGATTGACAGCTTTAATTGTTGCAGTACTTAATGCTTCCGTTAAGAGGTCTTCAAGCATTTCAATTGTATCTTTATCAACGCTTTCGGGGTTTTCGGGGTTAATAGCCGCACCTGTCAATTTTATTGCTTTGAATTTGCCCTGTCCCGTTAAAGTAACCGTAACGGCACCGTTGCCTGACGTTGTTACCACTTCGGATTTTTCAAGCTCTTCTTGAGTTTCCTTAAACTTTTTTTGCATTTTTTGAGCTTGCTGCATAACCTGCATCATATTCATCATAGTTATTTTTCTCCCTGAGTCAATTTTGATTTATCAATAACAATATTATATGATATTATATTTTTATATGCAAACTATTACATACCTTGGCGATTGTTTTAACAAAGGAAAGTTATCCAGATGGGATAATTCGGTTATGCCCTTAAAGGTTTTTATCGGTAAATTCAACTGGTATCAATCAAAGGGTAATGTTCAGGATGAATATAAATATACCCAGATGATAATAGACGGATTTAATACCTGGGAAACATTGTCAGGCGGGCTTGTTTCCTTTGAGCGTACAACGAACCTTTATGATTCAAATATTAATATTGAATGGAAAAGAGTAGACAGAAAATCATTGGGGTCATGCACATTTAACTTTGACAAACTCGGAAGATACTATTCTGCCGAGCTTTCAATAGGTTTATCTGACGGCATTTTGCATCATCAGTATATGGATGAAAATGAAGTTTTTCACACAATTCTCCATGAAATAGGTCACAGTGTCGGACTCGGGCATTCGGGGACAAAAGGCGATATAATGTATGTTCCGCATGAATACGGTATTGTTAATGTTTCAAAAAATGATTTAGCAACCTTAAAATGGTTGTATAAATTCCCCGTCGGAAAAACGGAAGCCGAAATTCTTTCAATGCATTCTAAATATCAACCAAAAAATATTGATGATTTGGTAAGAAAACTTTCAAGCGAAAAATCAGACTTTGAAAAAACAAAAGATTCTCTGATAAATAAATCCATGCCAAAAAAAGACCTTTTGGAAGAAAATCAAAATATCGGTGATTTAAAGAAATACCTGCTTCAGATAAATAACATCAAAGTAGATTTTAAACCCAAGAATTAGTTTTATTATAAGGAATACATTAATCCGTACAGAGTCAGCACGCCAACTGAACTTATGATAATCCAGAAGTGAGCCATAGGATGTAAATTATTCCAAATTTCTAGTATTGTTGTTCTGTTCATAGGGAAATTATATAATCTTTTTTGTTTTTTTTAATCATCTTTAGATACTAGAACGTTTGATTGATTTTTAATAATTCAGTAAATATTTATCAAGCTGGGATTTATCAAATACTTCAATGCTGTCTTTATTATGTATAAACACAAGACAACTTATTACGGATTTAAACATTGTAAACTCGCTAAATTCAAACTTTCTTCTGAGGTCATCAACATTTTCCGCCAAAAATTCAGTAATAAGTGCTTTATTTTTCAAAGTTAAAGATGTAAAGAAATCAAGCCCCTCTTTTGTTGTAATTCCCTCAAAATAAATTATATCGGGAGATTGAAACTCAATAAATCTCATGGCTTTATCAAGATTAAAACCTATATTTTCATTTAGTTCGCACTGTGCAACATTTTTAAGTTTATATTTAGCTATCGATTCAAGGGTCATTACATTTTTATTTTTAGGAATAAGACTTGAAATAATAGAGTAGATTAGATGAGTTTTACCTGATAATGACGCTCCGCAAATTAAAACAACTCCCGGCTTTTCAAGAGAAGCTCTTATTAATTCTATTTTATCTTCCGGAATATTCATTTTTTCTATCGAAACCGGCGGATGATATATTTTAATTAAAATTCTTTCTCCGCTTATTGTAGGGAATGCACTGACGCTTGCAGTTAATTCTTTTGCATCGACTTTAAAATTCAATTTTCCGAGCTGTGGAATTTCAAATACGTTCGGATCCAAGTTGCAGGTTGATTTTAAAGATTGTTTAAAAGGATTAACAAGAAGGCTTGGAATTGTACCTGTTGTAATTATTTTTTCGGACATTTTAAAATTAACCGAAAGTCCGTCATCTGTATTTTCAAAAAATAATTCATGGACTCCCTGTCCTATCGCCTGTTTTAAAATTGCTCTAAAAAGTCCTTGGATATGCTCCGATGAAAAATCATCGTTATGGAGTTCTTCCTGCCAGTTATAGTTTTTAATATTTTCCGTGTTTATATCATTTACTTTACTTTTAATATCATAATATTCATTAATTTTTTTAAGGATACTTTTTTCCGAAGCTATAACAGGGTCTATATTTTTTCCCGTAATCTGCATAATTTTATCAATGGAAAATAAGTCCATAGGGTCTGCCATAGCAATCGTAAGAGTATCTTCAATAATAAACAGGGGTAATATTTTAAATCTCAGGGCATCTTTAAAATTAATAAAATCCAAACATTTTTTATCTATCGAATAACTTTCAAGGTCAACGCAGGGAGTATGAAGTTTTTCTTCCAAAAACTTCATTAAAGTATTTTCATCTATTATATTTGTATTAATTAAAACCTGACCGATATTTGTATTTTGTGCAACTGCAAGCTCTTGAGCATGTTCTATATCGTCATAAGTTACAAGCCCGTCCCTTACAAGGTCGTATTTTAATTTATCTAGTGTTTTGTTATCAGGTGAATTATTGTCGTTTAATAAATCCATTTGTATTTTCCCATTTTAAGCAAGATATTTGTTAATTTTATCCAGAACTTCACTGAATTCAAACGGCTTTGTTATATATTCATCGGCACCGGTTTCTTCTCCTATTATTTTATCCTCCTCCTGACTTCTTGCGGTTATCATAATAATAGGAATGTTCTTATATTTATTATCAAATTTCAAAAGTCTGCAAATCTTATATCCGTTAATTTTCGGCATCATAACATCAAGTATAACAAGGTCAGGAGAAGAATTTTTTGCAAGATTAAGCCCCTCTTCCCCGTCAAGCGCCGTTATGCATTCAAACCCTTTGGCTTTCAGCATAAATGACAGTGTTTCAACTATATCTTTTTCATCATCAACTATCAGAATTTTTTTCATTGTTTCCTCTAAAATTAATCGTTATCCAGCATTTTTATAATATTATTAAGACAAGCAGTATCCGTACAATAACTCTTTTCCAATATTATATCATATTCTTTTAATGCCTTTTCCTGTTTAATTTTTGAACAATATTCGCTCAAATTTGAAAAGATTGCGTTAAAAGAACCTGAAGAAATTTTCGGAATATATGTATAATAAACAGTGTTTTCATTGTTTTCGAGAGTTATTTCTTTAGAAAGCTTTGACAGATTTAAAAGTTTGTTCTCTTTAAGTATTTCAATTATACCCAGTTCTTTTTTTGCTTTTATTTTTATAACACCTGTGGAATTACCGTTTATAAGTGTTTTTGATAAATCCATAATAAATATTTTTTTATCGTCGGGAAGCGGAAGTACAAAATTAAAGCTCGAACCCTTTTGCTCCTCACTATCTACCCAGATAGCACCAAGATGCGCATCAATCAGTTGTTTTGTAATTGTTAGTCCGAGTCCGACTCCGCCTTTATTTCTGTTCAAGGAGCTTTCAATTTGAGAAAATTTATCAAAAATTTTCGGTATATCTTCTTCTTTAATTCCTATTCCGGTATCTTCAACACTTATCTTTATATATTTTCCTTTAAAAGTTCCGTTCGGACATACAAGATTTTTATTATTTATTTCCGATTCATCGGTTAAGCTTGTTTTAACCGTAACTTTTCCGCCATCGGGAGTAAATTTCAAAGCATTTGTTATAAGGTTTGTCAAAATTTGCTCTACTCTTCTGACATCAGCATAAACAGGAGGGAGGTTTTCAAGAATTTCAAAATCAAGTTCAATATTCTTTTCCTGTGCAATTTGAGTAAAAGTATTTTGTAAAAGTTCAAATGACTGCTTAATATCAACCGTTTTATATTTAAAATCAAGTTTTCCCGTTTGTATTCTTTGTAAATCAAGCAGGTCGCTTATTATCCCTTTAAGTATTTCAATATTTCTTTTTGCGATTGAAAGCCAGTGCTTTGTATCTTCTGTTACAACTCCCGCCTGTTCGCTTGAGATTATTTCAAGCGAATTGTTTATTGATGTAACAGGGGTTCTTAATTCGTGAGAAACAATTGAAACAAATTCCGATTTTATTTTTTCCAATTTTTCAAGTTTTTTATTTGTCACGGATATTTCTTCGTATAATTTGGCACTTCTTAAGGGGAGCGCTACCTGATGAGTTATGGCTTGAAAGCATGTGACATCTTCGGGGGTAAAAGGTATTTTTCTGAATAATTCAATTACACCGAAAAAATCATCCCCGACTTTAATCGGAGCAAAAAGAGAATCATAGCTTATTGCTTCTAACCCGAAAACATTACTCGAGCGGGTTTGTTTTGTTTTTTGAACGGTTTCGACAAGGCTAAAATCTTTATCTTCAGGCAAAGATATATTTTCGGTCGTATTTTTATAATTTAAAACGGAACGAATTTTAAGCGCATTTACGAGATTTTCTCCTGCAGGATACATCGTGTTCAAGTTGAAAATAGGTTTTTCCGTTGAATTAAAAATTAAAGCACTTGAAATATCAAAACTTAAAGTCTTTTCCATTGCTTCAATCATAATGTCATAAAGCTTGTTTGTATTTAAAGTTCCCGCAAACTGCGAACTTGTATTATAAAGAACATTTAACTGGTATAAGCTTTTGGACAGTTCTTTATTATTTTCATACAGCCTTACAAGGGATTTTTTTATTTTTGCGTGTGAATTTATCGTGCTTAAGAGGATATCTTCTCTTATAGGATATTCTACAATTCCATCGGCAAGATTTAAAAAGTTTGTTTCATATTCTTTATCAAAAAGAAGAATAACTTGAATATTTTCGTTTTTTGACGCAGATTTAATTTGTCTTATTACAAATTCACAATTTTCATATTTATTGTCAATAAGTATGATGTCGGGTACTTCATGGTGAATCTGGGTTAAAATATCCTCAAGTTCGCCTGTAATAAATGTTGATTCAAGTTTGTTATATTCGCAGATTTTTTTTACAAAATTATCCTGTGATGTGTCTTGCAATAATAAAAATATCTTTGCCATAATAAAATTTTAGCAGACCATTGTTCATTGGCAATTTTTAGATATTTCGTAATATTTATTAATAAAAATCTTGCTGTTATACGAATATTTTTAAGGCTTAGAACATTAAATAAAATTCATGGTATTATTATTTTATAGATTTAGGGGGTTTTAGAATGGATACGGTTATGGAAAGAAAAATTAAAATTGATGAAAAAAAATGCATTCATTGCGGAAAATGCATTAATGATTGTCTTTTCGGGTGTCTTGAATTTGATGAAAATAAAATCCCCAGACATTCTTCCTTGGGTTCTAACTGTATAGCCTGCCAGCATTGTATGGCAATATGTCCCGTGGGAGCATTTTCATTTAACGGAAAAAACCCAGAAAATTCTACAAAAGTAGATTACGGAAATGATGTTGAATTATTAAATCTTATTAAATCAAGAAAAAGTATAAGAGCATATAAAAATGAAAATATACCGCAGGAAAAATTTGAAAAAATAAAAGAAATGCTTCCTTTTGTTCCGACAGGCGCAAATATAAACGATTTGCATTTTTCAATAGTTGAAACAAAAGAAAAAATGAATGAAATAATAAAATTAACTTATGAAAAAATTATGACGGCAGACGATAATTTACCGCTTATTCAACTTTGTAAAACAAGCTATAAAAACGGATGCGATATTATATATCGTGGTGCGCCGTCTATGATTGCCGTTGCGGTTGATACTAAAAAAGCAATTCAAGGGTGCGAAAATGCCGACCCGATAATTGCTCTTTCTTATCTTGATTTGTATGCTCCGACAATAGGATTGGGAACTTTATGGTGTGATATGGCTCTTGTTATGGCAAATCAATTTCCTGAAATATATTCGCTTCTTGAAATTCCCGAAAATTATACGCTAAATTATACTATGCTTCTTGGTATTCCTGATGTTAAATATCAAAGAACAGCTCAACCCGAGCAATTCAGTATAAAAGAAATAAGATAAAATTTAAAATTATTTTTTAATTGTATAAGAATAACTTTCTTCAATATGATTTAAAATTTCATCGTCCGATATTTTTTCATCGAGTGACAGAGTTATCCAGCTTGTTTTATTCATATGCCAGGCGGGATAATATCCTTTTTTGTTAATTAATGTTTGGATTTTTTCTTTATCGAGTTTAATGTTTATTATTTCAACAGGTGCATCACTATCTTCACCGAGCTTTTTTTTGCTGATATTCATTATTATCCCGTACCATTTATTTGTATTTTTATTCTTAAATACTCCGTAAGTCGGGAATTTTTCCCACATAAATTCAGGCGTATCATTGTATTTTTCAATGATTAATTTTGCAATTCTGTTTGCCTGAGAAGATATAAAATAGTTTTCCTCAAAACAATTTTCTCTTATATTAATTAAAATATTTTTATACTCCTCCTTTACTTCACT
Source organism: uncultured bacterium (assembly GCA_902796305.1). GTDB lineage: Bacteria > Cyanobacteriota > Vampirovibrionia > Gastranaerophilales > Gastranaerophilaceae > RUG14156. The sequence goes on from CADBOJ010000061.1 coordinate 23,477, forward strand.
TACAAATGAACCGTATTTATCGGAAGCTTTTATCGGTAAAAATTCATCATCGTTTTCTACATCGTAAATTGTTCCAGATATTTTAGAATTTGAAATTTTGATTATTGCCTTAAACTCGTTATTTTTGAAAAATTGTTCATAATGATATATTCCTTTATTCTTTTTAAAGCCAAACTTTAATAATTTAGAAAAATTAGGAGAATATCTTTGAAAAATATCGTCCTCAAGCATAGTTTGTTTCCCTTTAAATAAAATTTTCGATTTCTATATATATTCGTAATTTTAACATATCAATACGGTTATATTGTTCTATATACAACGTTTTTAGGATTGAAATAAAAAAGTGTTTATATTACAATATACCTTGCAATATAGCATTATAAACACAAAAAAAGGAGATTAAAATGGAAACTTACGGAATTGAAAAATTGGGAATTAACCCGAGTATTGCATACCGAAACTTAACTCCCGCTCAATTGACAGAAGCAGCATTAAGAAGAGGCGAAGGCAAACTTAGCAAAACAGGCGCACTTGTTGTAACAACAGGTAAATATACCGGTCGTTCACCTAAAGATAAATTTATTGTTGATACCGAAAGTGTACATAATGATATAGCATGGGGCAATGTTAACCGTCCGATTTCAAGAGAATCATTTAATTCTATTAAATCAAAAATGATTAATTACTTAAACGGCAAAGAAGTATTTATTTTCGATGGTTTTGCAGGCGCAGACAAAAAATATACTCAAAAATTCAGAGTAATTAACGAACTTGCAAGCCAAAATATGTTTATCCATCAATTATTAATCAGACCGACAGCAGAAGAATTAGCTAACTACGGCGAAGCTGACTATACAATCATCTGCGCTCCCGGTTTTAAATGCGACCCTGTCGTTGACGGAACAAATTCCGAAGCATGTATCGCTATCGACTATGAAGCACACACAATAATTATTTGCGGTTCACAGTATGCAGGTGAAATTAAAAAATCAGTATTCGCTACTATGAACTACGTTATGACAAAAATGAACGTATTACCGATGCACTGCAGTGCCAATATGTGTCCTGAAACCGGTGAAACTGCCGTATTCTTCGGCTTATCCGGAACAGGTAAAACAACATTATCTGCAGACCCTGCAAGAAAATTAATCGGGGATGACGAACACGGATGGTCACCTGACGGCGTATTCAATTTTGAAGGCGGATGTTATGCTAAATGTATCAACCTTTCCGCTGAAAATGAACCCGATATTTATAATGCAATTAAATTCGGTTCGCTTGTTGAAAATGTTGTAATGAATGATGAAACAAGAGAACTTGACTTCAACGACGGAAGTTTAACCGAAAATACCCGTGTAGGTTATCCTGTTGATTATATTAACAATTCTCAAATCCCGTCTATGGGCGGAATACCTAAAGTTGTAGTATTCTTAACCGCTGATGCATTTGGTGTTTTACCTCCTATTTCAAGATTGGATAAAAACGCTGCAATGTACCACTTTGTAACGGGCTTTACTTCTAAATTAGCAGGAACGGAAAGAGGCGTTACCGAACCTCAACCGACATTCTCAACATTGTTTGGCGAACCTTTTATGCCGATGGATGCTTCGGTTTATGCTAAAATGCTCGGTGACAAGCTCGAACAATACGGAACAAAAGTTTATCTCGTAAACACAGGATGGGCAGGCGGTTCTGCTGCTTCAGGTGCTAAGAGAATGAAATTAAGCTATACAAGAGCAATGGTAACTGCTGCTCTCAACGGTTCATTCGATAATATTGAATTTAAACACCATGAAATATTTAATGTTGATTATCCGACATCTTGTCCGAATGTTCCTGATGAAATGCTTGATGCAAGAGGAATGTGGCAGGATAAA
>CADBOJ010000062.1 GCA_902796305.1 uncultured bacterium
GAAATTTAGATTAGAAGCTAATCTATCTCAAGAAAGTTTGTCTGATATTTTAAATGTTAATTCTAAATTTGTTGGACATGTTGAAAGGTTTGAACGATACATTAGTTTAAAGAAATTAATTGAAATGGCTGAATATTTCAATAAGCCGGTTAAGGCATTTTTCGAGTAGTTTTCTGGTACAAATACAACATTTCCTCGTAAATTTATTTAAAATTTTAAACGAAAAATCAATAGTTTTCGGTTCTTAAATTTTTGAAAAATCCACCCTTGAAACCGACAGGGGAATCTGAGAAAAAACAGTTTTACTATTGCTCAACATTTAATAAAATAAGAATTTTTATGCTATTATAAGCTTATTAGCTTTAAATATTAGAGTTGAGATGAAAATAACAGTATTAACAGGTAGCCCGAGAAAAAACGGAACGTCAAACTATATGGCAGATGAGTTTATTCGTGGTGCAGAAGAAAAAGGATACGAAGTTTATAAGTTTGATACGGCAAGGGCGGATATTAAAAATTGCCTAGGTTGTAATGCTTGTCAAATGGGTTCAAAACCATGTATTCATAAAGACGATTTTGTTGAATTAAGGGAACATCTTGTAAATTCTGATGTTATTGTTTTTGTGACGCCTATGTATTATTTTGGAATGTCATCAACTCTTAAAAAAGTTATAGACAGATTTTACAGTATTGACCCTCAATTAAGAAATAAGCAAAATAAAACCGTTTTGATTTCAGTTCAACACGCACAACAGGAATTTGTAAAAGATGCTTTAAATCAACATTATCAAGCAATATTATCCTGGTTAAATATGAAAAATGCAGGAATAATTAATGCGGTAGGAATTGAAAGCGTTGAACACTTAAAACAAACTCCATATCCAAACCAAGCGTATGAATTGGGGAAAAGTTTATAAAACAAAAAGCCTAAAGTTTGAATTTAAAAACTCTCGGCTTTGACATTCAAATAATCTTTTATATCATCGAGTTTTTTTATACAGTCAGAAATCCCTAAATCATAGATAGCTTGCAATTTATTTGTATTTTTTTCTACTCTTTTCATTTTTATTAATTTAGACGGGCGCAAAACCGTAACTTTGTTTTCGGCTTCATATTTTTCAATTAAATCCATTGTTTCATTATAATTTTTATAAGAATTGATTGCTGTTTCAACAAAATTCGGAAAATCCCCGTAAAGAAGTTTATAGGGAAGATGTGATTTTTTCTTTCTGTTAAAACCCATAGCCCTTGTTAAAACTACAATGATTTTTTCGTAATCTTCTTGAAGAGCTTTTTTAAATGGAACAGCATCCGCTATTGCACCGTCTAAATATATATTTCCGTTTATCTCAACAGGTTTTGATACAAAAGGCATAGAACCCGATGCTCTAAAATATTCCATATCTTTTTCGGCGTCATCAATTTTTATATATTCGGGTTTTCCTGTTTGTAAATTAGTTACAACAGCATAAAACTCAACAGGATTGTTTTTGTATGTTTCAAAATCAAGTTTATCCAATTCATAAACAAGTTTTTTAAAACAAAAATCTCTGTTCATAACATTCCCCGTAGTGATAAGCGAATATAATCCCATATAATTTTTATTATGTGCGTATTTTAAATTGTATCTTATAGCACGCCCTATCTGGCGGGATTTATAATTTAAACCGAACAAAGCACCTGCTGAAACTCCATATATAACATCAACGCTAATATTATTTTTCATAAAAACATCAAGAACACCTGCACTATACAAGCCTCTCATTGCTCCGCCCTCAAGTATTAATGCTGTTTTATGCTTCATAATATTATTGCTCCTCATGGCTTATTTTACAATAAAAGCCGAAAGTTTTGAATTTAAAAACTCTCGGCGTTATTATTTTTGCATTTTAATTTTTTTACATCTGTCATTTCATCATTCCAGTATTTTGCATTAACTTCATCTGATAAATCCATACTGTTTTTATCAATAGGAGGTGTTCCGCCTTTAATTGATGCTAACACTGTTTCAATTCCTGCATTGGTTCTTGTTACTTCATGCAAATTCATAACATTGACTGTACCGTCATCGTTATATGTCGCAGCCATTAATACGGGGAAGCGTATCCATAAGAAAAAGCGTTTGCTCCTAAATCTTTCATTTTGTTATCTCCTGTTATCTCATATTTTATTTATATCTATTAATGATGGCAATGATGTCCTTCACCGTGGTGGTGGCAATGAGAGTGATCATGACCTTCACCACCGCAAGCATTTTCACCTGTTTCAAGAGAATTTGCCATATATTTTTCTAATACCTCTTTGATAGGTAATTCAGGGCAACCTGCGACAACTTCAACACCGTTTTGAGCAAACATCATCATAGGACGTCCGCCCATTCCGCCTGCTAAAACTTTACTTACACCCTGTTCGGATATCCAAGAGGCACTCTGGCAAGATATCCCTTCTTCGGGGACTTTTTCTTCAATGCTTAATATTTCTCTTGTTTCAGGGTTGATTTCAGCAAATGTAAAAGAGTCACAATGCCCAAAATGCCCGCATAATTTACCTTCACTTGTCGGAATACAAATTTTCATAATCTTATCTCCTTAAATTTTTCAATATCACTATATAATAAAACAGCTAACACTTATATTTAATAATGTCAATAAACA
>CADBOJ010000063.1 GCA_902796305.1 uncultured bacterium
TCCTTTCTAATTTTCGGTTTAATCCTGACCCCTATGGAACGGGCTGGCTAAAATGCCATGTGGAAATAATTGCCGAAAAGGTAATCTGTTAACAAAATAATCTTAATTGAAACATATTTCAAATGCAATAATAAACTTGTTTTCTTTTTGCTTTAATATTTTTATTTTTCTAATATAATGCTTAGTATGGAAAACAGTAACGAAAATTTGAATAAAGCAGCGGAATATATCGAACATGAGGATTATGTTTTAGCAAAAGAGCTTTTGCAAAAAGTAATAGAATCCGATAATTCTAATACAGAAGCTTATAAAAATCTGGGTTTATGTGAAATCAATCTTGATAATCCGCCTGATGCGATAAAAGCTTTTGAAAAAGCGGTCGAAATTGATAAAGAAGACGCAAGTAGTCTGTTTTATCTTGCATGTTGCAGGGCAAGAACCGGCGAAAAGGAAGATGCCGTAAAACTTTTTGAAAAAGTAATTGAAAAGCGTCCGGCATACCTTGATGCATATAATAACCTTGCAATGATTTATGTTGAATTTCAACAGATTGATAATGCTATTGAACTTTTGAGCAGTGCATTGAATAATCCTGAAATAGAGCCTGATTATTCTCTTTATTACATTCTTTCAACCTCATATATGTTAAAAAAGGATTATGTAAATGCCTCTAAGTATCTGGAAGCTGCTCTTGAAATCAGCCCTGACAATATTTCAGTTATGAACAGTCTGTCATCATGCTATATGAATCAGGGTAAAAATGACGAAGCGGTTGAAATATTGAAAAAGGCTCTGAAGCTTGATAGTGAAAATTCTTTAACTCTGTATAATCTCGGAATACTCTATCAAACAATGGGTGATTATAAGAATGCATTTACATATTTACAAAAGTCTTATAATTTAGAACCTACGATTACAATGCTTTCAAGCCTTGCAACTTGTGCGTATAACGCAGGTGAGTATTCACTTGCTGTTACTTTATATCAAAACCTTGTTATGGCGTTTCCTAATAACTCTGCATTCAGATTATCATATATTGAGTGTCTTGAATTAATTAAAAACTATGAAATGGCGCTTCAAAACGTGAGAATTTTGCTTTCAACTGATGAAAAGAATGTAGCCCTTATCAAGAAAAAAGGTACACTGCTTAGAAAAACCGGAAAATTTGAAGATTCTATACAGACATTTGAAAATCTTGTAAAACGGGGAAAAATTGATGTAGAAGTTTACTATAATATGGCTTTTAACTATGTAGAGCTTGAAGAATTTGATAAAGCCAAAGAAATGTTTAAAAAGTGCATTATACTCGAGCCTAATAACCCATATGCGCATAAGGATTTAGGTGTTTTATATTTAAAAATGAATTTATACGACTGGGCGCTTGATGAAATTAAGCAAGCAATTGAACTTGAGGATAATGTTGCCGAATTTCACTATTCTTTGGGTGTAGTTTATATGATGCTAAGCGATATTGAACAGGCCAAAAAAGAATTTTTAAAATCCCGTGAGCTTGATTCGGAAAATGCAGATAATCTTGCATATCTCGGCTATGTTTATATTCTTGAAAATGATTTAAATACGGCGGAAGAAATACTGCATAAAGCAATAAAAATATCCCCTGATAACTTTCTTGCAAAAATTCATCTTGCAAAACTTTATTATGCTAAGCAAAACTGGGAAACTGCAAAACAATTTTTGCTTGATGCCGTAAATACCGTAAAAGACGATGAAACAATGAATATGCTTGCCATATGTTATAAAAACACAGGTGAGTACGATAGCGCATCGGGTTTACTTTATAAGCTAGCAGATAAATATCCGAAAAACCATGTTTTGTTAACTGATTTAGCCGAATGTGAAATTAAATGTGATAAAAAACAACAGGCAAAAAAACACTTACAGGATGCGCTTATGGTATTTGACGATTATGAACCTGCGCTAAAATTACTGGAGGAGATATCTTAATGACAGAAAAAATGCGTATAACTTCAGGGATGCGCCCTACGGGAAAATTGCATCTTGGTCACTACCTTGGAGTAATAAGAAATTGGGCTAATCTGCAGGACAATTTTGATTGCAACTTTTTTATAGCAGACTGGCATGCACTTACGACAAAGTATAATCAAACAAAGGAAATTCTTGCAAGCGTCAAAGATGTCGCACTTGATTGGCTTGCCTGCGGTATAGACCCCGATAAAACAACAATTTACGTTCAATCGCTTGTTCCTCAAACCGCGCAACTACACATATACCTTTCAATGATTACTCCTCAAAACTGGGTTGAACGTGACCCCACTTTAAAAGATTTGGCAAAAATTATGAAAGACAGACAGGAAAATATGTCTAACCTTTCATACGGTCTTTTTGGCTATCCTGTTCTTATGACAGCGGATATCTTAACTTTTAATACTCATTTTGTGCCTGTCGGAATTGATCAAGTGGCACATGTTGAATTATCAAGAGATATTGCAAGACGATTTAACAATATCTATAATACGGACTTTTTTATTGAACCCGAACCTAAACTAACCGAAACTTCGCATATTAAAGGTCTGGATGGCAATAAAATGGGTAAATCTTTCAATAACGATATTAAAATATCGGATACGGCTGAAGTTACCGAAGCTAAAATTAAGACGGGAATTACGGACAGAAACAGAATAAGAAAAGATGATTTAGGCAATCCGGATAATTGTGAAGTTATCTACGACTATTGGAGAATATTCGGCTCTAATGAAGATTGCGATGAAATAAGCTGTGCCTGTAAATGTGCGAAAATCGGATGTTTTGAATGCAAAAAACGGCTTGCAAATATAATAAATACAAAACTTGCACCAATTAGGGAAAAAAGGCTCGAACTCGAAAAAAATGAAAACTTAATTCATGATATATTACATTCAGGTTCGGCTAAAGCCAGAACTAAAGCACAAGTTACGCTTGACGGTGTAACCGATAAAGTCAGCATGTATAAATAAAACAAAGATAGAGGATTAGTTTTATGGAAATTATAGAATTATTTGAAGAACTGGTAAAAATACCTTCTCCCAGCCTTGGAGAAATTAATGTATCGGAAAAAATCAAAGCTATAACATATGTAAACGGTATCAATGCTTATTATGACGAATATAAGAATTTAATTATCGATGTTCCCGCAAATGATACAAGCAAGAAACCTCTGCTCCTTTCTGCCCATATGGATGTAGTCGGAAATTCATCACCCGTTAATATACATTACTCTGAAGATAATAAATATATTGAAACAGACAAAACAAGAACTCTCGGTGCTGATGATAAAGCGGGCGTGAGTGTTGCTTTAATGCTTGCTATTTACATTACGTCGCATCCCGAAATAAAACACGGCGGACTTGAAATTGTATTTACAAGGGATGAAGAAACCAATATGACAGGCATTAATAATGTTAATTTCGATGAATTAAAAAGTGAAAATGTCCTTGTACTGGATTCTGATATGCTCGGAAATTTTGAAATAGCGGGAGCAGGATATACAAAACTGGATATTGAAGTTACTACAAAATACGGCGGGCACAGCGGTAATGATATAGCTGACAAAAAACGCTATAATGCCGCAAAATTGATTGCTGATTTGGTTTCTAAGCTTCCTAACGGGGTATTTAAACGGGAAAAAGGTTTTACGATAACCTCTTGTAATCTAGGTTCAATAGTTGCAGGCGCAGTTGACATTGGTATAGAAAGACTTTTGGATAAAGAAAATATTGAAAAACCTTATTCTAAAACTCTTATAGGTTTATGTGCCGATAATGTGATAAATACATCGGCATATGCTCATTATTCCTTAAGAAGTTCAGACAAAAAATATGAAGAAAAGCTAATTGAAAAATTCAACAAAGAAATTGAAAAGTTTAACAGAAAATATAAAGATTTAGCAAATGCAAGATTAAATGTAAAAATTCATATGCTTCCTTTTGAAAAATCGCCAAATCAAGAAATGGCAAAAATTGCAAAAATTGCGGGAGCGTCTGCCGGAATTCCCATAAAAATACAGTCATTCCATGCAGGAGCAGAAACACATGTTTATGCAAATAAAGTAAATAAGTTTAAAAAGAAATTTAAACCAGTTCTTGTTGGTGTTGCAAATATTTATTCAATGCATTCCTCTAATGAAAAAATGGAAATTGAAAGCTTGAAAAAGGGTTTTGAATTTATTAAGCAAATATTTCTGGAATACAACAAATAGTAAGGATTTTTTATGTCAATAAAATTTGAAAAGTGGCAAGGACTGGGAAATGATTTCATAATACTTTTTGATGATATAGTTTCTTCTGATTTAGCCATAAGATTATGTGACAGAAATTTTGGGATTGGCGCAGACGGTATATTTTGCCCCACCGCATCGAATTGTGCCGATATAGGTTGGAAATTTTATAACTCGGACGGAACAATAGCTCAAATGTGCGGAAACGGTATCAGGTGTTTTGCAAGGTTTCTGAGAAAACATAATATTATAACTAAAGATATTTTTACGGTCGAAACTCTTGCGGGAATAAAAATGCTTGAATTACTTGATGACGATAAAGTTAAAGTAAATATGGGTAAACCTGTCTTTATTAAAAATATAGAAATCGAAGGGTTTAATGCTTCCCTTGTTTCAATGGGAAATCCTCATTGCGTAATATATACCGATAATGATTCCGAAACTTTGGCAAAAACAAAAGGTTCCGCTATTGAAAATAATCCGATATTTCCCGAAAAAACAAATGTAGAATTTGTTAATATAATTTCAAACAACAGAATTAAAATGCATGTATGGGAAAGAGGATGCGGAATAACACTTGCCTGCGGTACGGGTGCTTGTGCTTCCGTTGCATCTGGAGTTAAAGCGGGTCTGATTTCAAATATCTGCGACGTTGTCCTTCCCGGAGGTGTTTTAAATATAAATTATTCGGGTGAAGATATTTTTATGTCAGGCGAAGCTAAATGCGCTTTCACAGGTGTATTTATTGATTAAATGTGCTTGAAAAAATTTTTTCTTGTTTCAAAAATGTGTTCATGCTAACATCAGGATAATTACAATCACCATAAGGAGAAAAAATGAAAAAATACGATTTATTTACAATAATCAAGCCTAATCTTGATAATGATGAAGCCGATAAAGTTGTTTCAAAAGTTGAAGAAGCTGTTAAAACGCTTGGCGGTGAAGTTTTTGAAGCTGATAAAATGGGAAGAAAAAAACTTTCTTATGAAGTAGCAGGTTTTACTGATGGTTTTATGGTTAATCAAACAATTTCTTTACCTGCTGATAAAATTGTAGAATTTAAAAGACAATTAAGACTTAATGATTCTATAATTCGTACAATGTTTACAACAAAGGAAAATGCATAATGACACTTGCAAAAGCATTTGTTACGGGTATTGTTACAAGAGCACCCGAAAAAAGATTTACTCAAAATGATATGCCTATTGCAGGTTTTACGGTAAATATCGATAAAGCCAATGAAACATTACTTAGAGTAGTTGCTTTCGGGCAACTGGCAGATACAATTGCAAATGATATTGCTGTTGGCGACAGTGTTGCAGTTGAAGGTAAATTGCAAACAAATGTTTTTAAACTTCCAAACGGAAAAGATAAAAAAGTATTTGAAATCAGTGCTTCAAGTGTTGAAAAAATAAGCGGTTCAGCAGGTAGTGTTTCAGCAAGTCCATCAAAAGAAGAAAATATTGTAACATTTGATGAAACCGAACCCGCTCAGGATTTAATAGATGAAGATGAAATTCCGTTTTAAAAACGGCGGTCGTAAATAATTAAATAATTATTTAAACTAGAAAAGGAAAAAATTAATAATGGCTAAAGATTTAAAAGACGTAAAAAAGAAGAAAAATTGCACATTCTGTAATGATAAAATTGATTCTTTGGATTTTAAAGATGTTTCAAAAATTAAACGTTATTTATCAGAATCAGGTAAAATTCTTCCAAGACGTATAACAGGTACATGCGCTAAACATCAAAGAATGTTATCAAATGCTGTTAAAAAAGCAAGAGAAGCATCTTTATTAGGCTATGTATTTGAAAATTAATTATAATTAACAAGCGACAAAAAAACAGACGGTTGATTATTTTCACCGTCTGTTTTGTTATATAAACTGCAATTAAGCTTTATTTGTATTGTTTTCGACTTTTTTTGCCTTTTGCTTTTTGTATAAATTTTTGATTTTTCCCGCAACCGGAACCATCAGAACCGGAACAAGCAATCTTACTACAAGTGCAAATATTGTAAGCGATTTAAGTTTGCTTAATTTTTTTCCGTATGAATTCGATAGTTTTGTTATGGTATTCGATAATTGTTTACTGTCTTTAAAGTTTATTGATGAAAGTTTATCTGCAATTTCCCTGCATCCTGCAAGATTTGAACATTTTTCAGCTATGAGTTCTTTTATTGCATGCGTATCTTCCACGGATGACAGCATATCTTTAATATCGGTTATATTATTTGTTAATACGTTTTTGAAATTATTTTTTGCTATTTCAAGCGGTTTATCGCATGCCCAGTCTATTCCGAGTGCAAAGAAGCTTGAAACAATTGTAACGAGTGCGGATTGGATATTTAAACCGAGTTTTTGATCCGGATCAATTTTTTTTGATTTGGTAGTATTGTATAGCCAGTAGCCTGTTAATAAAAATGAAGTTATATCACCCATTCTTGGCGATGGTTTCTTTGTGTTAGAAAGAAGTTCAACACACCTTTCTCCGGGTCGTGTCATAGAAATATGTTCAATACCTTTTGCAAAATTATTTATGATTTTTTCTGAGCCACCCTTAAAAGATACTTTGTCAGCATTTTTGTTGCTGAACGGTTTAAAATTTTGTTTATCATTTTTGTATGATTTTGAATTTGTTAGTGTTGAGTGTTTTTCAAGCATTTTTTTATTAAATAAAAATGCAAGCACAGAGGGTAATAATAAACTTGAAATTTTGGCTTTACCTATGGCAGTAATCCATTCTGTTGAATTTTTCCAAAAAACTCTATATGCTTCGTAAAGTGTAGTACCTTTTTTGCCTTCCGTACCCGATAAAATCTTATTTATGAATATGGGATTTTTTTCGAAAATGTGTTTGTGTTCTTTGCAGTTTTTGATTAATGACGTTGCTTTTTGTGCTATTTCAGCTTCATCGGGAGTATAATGGTTTTTTGTCGTTAACGCTTTAAACAGACTGTTAATTACGCCGTAATTTTGTGCACGAACATGTTTATATTTATGTGAAAATCCGTTGTTTTCTTTAATTAAAAGTTCTTCTGCCAAAGATTTTACTTCTTCTTGACCTTTAATTTGAAGTTTTCTGTTTTCCCCTATTTTAAGCAGTTTCATATTGTTTTCAATAACGCCCACCGCTTTATTAATGAGTTTTCCGCCGATTGTAAAACTTAAAAAGCTTCCGATAAATGCCTGCAAAAAGTTTTTGGTTGCAATAATCTGCTTATCTTTTTCTTCTGCGCCTTTAGAATTTAAAACAAGCATCGGTTTAATTATGCCTGCCAAAAATAGTGCATATATTGCATTAAATGCCGTTTCGTTGTCATTAACTAAATCAACAACCTTATTTATCGGTGCGGATTTAACAAATTTTTCTCCCAGTGAAACCGCAGACCCGCCAAAGCTTATCGCTCGTGCGGGTCTGATTTTTTCATAATTATTTTTACTCTCTTTGTATTTATAATGTCCGACCGTAGGTTTTTCATTATTCAGCGAAGAGCGCTTATAAAATCGATTATATGTGTTGTTGTTAATATTTAGTTTCATGGTACTTATACAAAACATGTGATAAATTTATTTTGCCATAAATTTAAATTTTTATTAAATTTTTTGTTTTAGCCTCAGTATAGCTTTCTATCCTGTCTGTTATCATTTTTTCAAAATTTATTCCAAAAATATTATTAATTTCATTTATAAAAAAGCATGGACTTGTAATATTTATCTCTATAATTTTTCCGTCTATAACATCAAGCCCTGCAAGGTAAATTCCGTCATGCTCAAATTTATCTTTAACTTGAGCTTCAATTAGTCTTTCTTTATCACTTAACTCGGCAAATTTAAGGGTATTTTCGTTATGCTCATTAAATTTAAAATCGTCATTTGTTGCTACTTTTTTAACGCAGTAATCAAATATTTTTCCGCAGATATAAATTAACCTCTTATCTCCGTCTTTTATTTGCGGAAGATATTCCTGCACCATTACGGAAGTTTTACCGTTATTTGTGGCTGTTTGGATGATTGAATTAATGTTTTTATCGTCTTTACTTAAATAGAATACGCCCGAACCAAAACATCTGTTGGTGGGCTTAATTATAATTTCATTTTTTTCAAACAAAAATTCTTTAATCACTTTATCATTTGATGTTATAACATTTTCAGGAATTAGCCCTTGAAACTCGTTTACATATAATTTTTCATTTTTTTCCCTGATTGCATACGGAGAATTTAAAATAATCGTATTCGGGTTGCTAATATATGATAAAATGTAGCTTGAATTGATGTAATCAATATCAACGGGCGGGTCGGGTCTGAAAAATATAGTATCAAATTCGTTTAAATTAATAATTTGCGTTTCATTTTCTTTGTATATGTTATCGGGTTTATAAAATGCTTTACGGCATATCCCGAATGGAATATTGTTCTTTTGAAACAGCATATTCTTGGTTAAAACAAAAACATTATTATCCCTAAGCAGGTATTCTCTTATGAGCCAAAAATTAGTTACAAGTCTGTTGAATTCAAAATATTTAAACTCAAGTTCATCTATAACAAATAATACATTTTTCATAAATAAATTATATCAAATAATACATTTTATTGTATAATAAATTTATGAGTAATTGTCCGTTTAAAAATGAGCAATGTGATTGTGATTGCGCATTGTTCATTAAAGAAAACGAATTAAATGAGCTTGTTGTAAACAGGCTTAAATCAATCGGGGTTATGTGTATGGATAACGGCGGTATGTGTTCCATAAAAAATCTTGCGCTTGCTCAGAGCAGAGTTATTTTTGAAAATACCAAAGTATTCAAAAAGTAAAAAATGGAGTAAAGTTTGTCTGAAGATAATGTAATTGCTAGACTTGAAGAAGCAATTAAATTAAATAAGAATGACCGTTCAAGCTATGTTAAGCTTGCAAATTTATTTATAAAAAATAATGATTATTTTTCAGCGCAAAAAGTATTTGAAAATTACCTAACAGTTTCCCCTGACGATTTTGATGTTTTACAAAATCTGGGTACTATTTGTTTTTACAAAAAGGCCTATCTTGATGCAATAAAATATTTTAATTCGGCAATTAAACTTAAACCTGATAATTGTACTTCATACTACAATCTGGGTAATGTATATGCCGAAATAGACAGTTTTCAACAGGCTATGGATAACTACACAAAAGCGCTGGAGTTAAATGAAAATTATGCCGATGTATATAATGCAATAGCTTATTTATATGAAGACTCAAACAATCTGAATGCCGCACTTAATTTCTGTAAAAAAGCACTAAATATAGATTCCGAAACAGCTGAATATTATACAAATTATGCCGGCATTTTACAAAAACTCGGCAAATATAAAGAGTCACTAGAAAACTATAAAAAAGCCGATATTCTTGAAAGCAACAATGCTAAAACAGCCCTTTCAATTGCAACTCTTTATACGCAATTAAAGAATTATAAAAAAGCTGAAGAATATTTTAATAAAGCACTTGATATAGATAATAATTACTATTCGGCATATGTATGCAAGGCAATGGCGTATTTGGATAACAATTTATCGCAAGATGCAATACTTCTTCTAAAGCAGGCAATTGATATTGCTCCGCAAAAAAAGGAAGCTTATTTATCGCTTGCAGGGATATTGGTATCTGATAAGAGATATGATGAAGCACTGGATATTTATAAAATACTTTCTAAAATCATGAATGATGATGTAAGGATTTTGATATTTATTGCTAATACCTATGCACTGATGAATGATAAAAATAATGCGTTAGAATATTACAGACGTGCAGTAAAACATTCTCCGCATAACAATGAGGTTAAACTTATTTATCTTGAAACGATAAACTCCTTTATAAACGACAGAATGAGGACTAAAGAATGAAAGAATCAATACTGGACAGAATTTTAGCTTTTCTTGCATATTACACATTCGGGATATTTTCCATTGTATTGTTGATTTTCTTTTGTGTTACAAAAAAATCAATGAGTCCTTTTTTGATTTATCACATTTACCAGTCGGTATTTGTTGCAACAATACTTGCCTGCTTATCAGGCATTTATTCATTTCTCTTAAGAATGATAATCAATCTCCCTTTTGAAATGACATTTTTAAAAACATCCCTCACAAATTTTGACATATTTTTAAACCAAACCCCGATTTTATTTGCCTTTTCATTAACGGGTTTTGTTGTTGTTGCACTTATTACATACCTCGGTGCGTTTGCTCTCTTTGGTAAAAAATCATATTTACCTTTCATTTCGGATATTATTAATTCAAATATCAGGATGTAGCTTATGAAAAAGTATTTATTTATTTTAATTTTACTTAATAATTTCTGCTATGCGTCATCCGAACTCTATGACAAGAATAAAGAAGTTCAGGAAATTTTGAATAATAATGTATACACTCCTAATTATTTTTCAATGTTTTTGGGGCTTATACTGGTAATTTGCCTAATTTATGTAACAGGTTTTTTATATCAGAAGCTCATTAAAGTAAAGCTCGGCGATAATACTGACGAAAAGGACAAAATTCAAATTATTTCAAGTTGTCCGTTAGGACAGGGTAAAAATTTATACATAGTAAAGGTTAACGATGAATCTGTACTTATAGGTGCAACCCAGAATAATATTAATTTTTTAAAAAATATCGAAAATAAAGATATTCAGGAGGTAGAAAATGTCAAAAAGAATTAAAATAGGGAATACTTTAGTCGGTGAAAACTGCCCCTGTTTTTTTATTGCTGAAATAGGAATAAATCATAACGGTTCGCTTGAAATGGCTAAAAAATTGATTAATATAGCTTCAACATTCGGATGCAATGCCGTTAAATTTCAAAAAAGAACAATTGATAAAGTATATACAAAAGAAGAACTTATGATGCCCAGAGAAAGTGCTTTCGGGAACACTAACGGGGATTTGAAAAGAGGTCTTGAATTAAGTTATGAAGATTACAAAGAAATAGATAAATACTGTAAACGACTTGGAATTATGTGGTTTGCTTCAGCATGGGATGTTGATAGTGTTGATTTTCTCGAACAGTTTGATGTGTGCTGTCACAAAGTTTCTTCTGCCTGCCTTACGGATATTGAACTTATTAAAAAAATGAAAGCTACAGGAAAACCCGTACTTATGTCAACGGGTATGTCAACCTACGAAGAAATAGATAGGGCATATAATATTGTTGATAAAGATAATACTATCTTATATCACTGTACTTCAACGTATCCAAATCAAAACAATGAAATAAATTTAAGGGTAATTCCCGAATTAATAAAACGTTATGATTGCCCTATCGGATATTCGGGCCATGAAAAAGGTATATTTCCGTCCTCGGTTGCTGTATTACTTGGAGCATGCTCTGTTGAAAGACATATTACGTTTGACAGAACATTATGGGGTTCTGATCAGGCAGCAAGCTTAGAACCTGACGGCTTAAGAAAAATGATACGAGATATCAGGCAAATAAAAGACATACTCGGAGATGGTGTTAAAAAAGTCTATGATACTGAAATTCCTATTAAAAATAAATTGAGGAGGTATAAGTAATATGAAACTTCCGCATAATATTAAAATGGTTGTAAGCGATTTTGACGGTGTATTTACAGACGGTTCTGTTT
Source organism: uncultured bacterium (assembly GCA_902796305.1). Lineage (GTDB taxonomy): Bacteria > Cyanobacteriota > Vampirovibrionia > Gastranaerophilales > Gastranaerophilaceae > RUG14156. Next base: position 11,853 of record CADBOJ010000063.1, read on the forward strand.
ATATTTCCGAAAAAAATGAAGTCCAAAAAAAACTTAATTTTAAAGATATAATGGGTGTATCAATTCTAACAAAAGCCGGAATTAAATTCGGTATAATATCGGGTGAAAGAAGTAATATCCTGGATTATTTTAAAGATAAATTCAATCTGGAGGATATATACGGAGGAATTCGCCAAAAAGACGAAATATTAAATCAAATTATGTCTAAATATAATTTATCGCCTGACGAAGTTGTTTATATAGGTGATGATATTAATGATATTCCTGCATTTGAGCTTGTAGCGCACAGAATAGCTCCTAAAAATTATAATCCTGTTTTAAATTTTAAAGTCGCTAATCTAATAATTGCCGATAATTTTGGCGGTAATGGTGCTGTTCGTGAAGTTGCGGATGCGATATTATATTCGGAGTAAGCTTACTATGTTTAATCTGTTTAAATATATATCTAACCTAGTTAATACAGCGAATAACTTCAATAAACAGATTTCAAAATACGAAGCTATATCAAAACAACCAACGCTTCCCTCTTATGCATATATTAACTGGGGATTATATCTTATAAATTCGGGTCAAAACGAGCTTGGTCTTGAAAAATTAAAACAAAGCGTCAGCATGAACAGTTCAAACCCGGAAGTTTACATAAATCTCGGAATTTATTATGCACAAAAGACCGAATACGATGTAGCGCTTAATTATTTTAAACGTGCCGTTAAACTTGATGTTAATTCGGCAAAAGCCTGGTGCTATCTTGCAAGCGCATACAGTGAAACCGGTGAGAATGAACTTGCAAAAAGCGCATTTGAAAAATCAATAAAATTAAACAGAGCAAACCCGCTGGCATATATAAATTACGGCATTTTTTGCAATAAAATAAATGATTTTGAACTTGCGAAAGCCAATTTCAGAAAATGTTTTATTATTGATTCGACAAATATGCATAATCTTATACTGTGGGGCATATCATATTTAAGAGAGGAAAAATATGAAAGTGCTCTTAAAAGATTTATAAAAGTTTTGGAAACTCAACCGTTTAACCATGAAGCCCTTTATTTAACCGGTTTCACTTTTTTTAAGCTTCAAAAATACGAAGACTGTATAAATTATCTAAAAAAATGTATATCTTTTAATCCTGATAAAATTGAATGTTATTCATTAATTTGCGAGTGCTACTTTTATCTTAACAAAAAAGACGAGTGCCTTTCATCATTTAATACGTACAAAGATAAGTGCTCAAATGATTGGAAGTACTTTAATACATGGAGTACAATATTATTTAAGTATGAATTATACGATGACTCCTTGTCCGCAATTAATAAAGCAATCGAAATAAAACCCGATGAAAGTGCATTATATAACCATCTTTCCTGCGTATTGATAACTTTGGAAAGATACGAGGAAGCTTTGATTGCAATAAATAAAACGATAGAATTAAATCCGGATTTTGCAGGCGGATATTATAATCTTGCTCAAATATACATAAAACAAAAGAAATATGCGGATGCTGTTGAAAATTTTAAGAAAGCGGTGCTATACGATAAATCTTTATATAAAGCATATTTCAATATAGCATGTGCGTATATGGAGCTTAATGATAAAGAAAAAGCTAAAAAATATTTTGAAAAATCAATATCATATGATAAAAACAATATACAAACTTATGTTATGCTATCCGATATTGAATTTCAAGACGGAAATACTTCCGGAGCACTGAGGTATTTAAGAAGCGCATGTGAAATTAAAAAGAATGATGCAGTTTTGATTACCAAATATGCAGATGTGCTTCTTGCTTCAGGCAACATTTATAAAGCAAAAGATAAATTTCTCGAAGCATTCGGTATTGATAATACAATGATAAATTCTCTTATTAGTGCCTCTAAATGTTGTCTGCAACTTAAAAAACCCTTGGATTCGCTTAAACTTTTAGAGAAAATATGCGAAGATACAAAAGAAAGCCTGACTGCTAAACTTTTATCATATATTGAACTGTATAAACAAAAATCTGACATTGAAATAAAGAACACAATTATTGAACTTTGTGATAAAATAATAAAAGACTTCGGAGAAGATGCCGGAATTAGCAAAATAAAAGAAGAACATTTATCTTATTAGGAGGGATATCCCGTGAGCCTGATTGTTCAAAAATTCGGCGGCACATCAGTTGCGGATTGCGAAAAAATTAAAAATGTAGCAAATGCTGTAATAAAAGAAAAAGATAACGGAAATGACGTTATAGTTGTTGTTTCTGCCATGGGTCATACAACAGATAACCTTATTAAGCTTGCAGATGAAATAACAAGCAATCCTCCCGCAAGAGAAATGGATATGCTGTTATCTACAGGTGAGCAAATTTCCATGTCGTTGCTTGCAATGGCGCTTAACGAAAGAGGTTACAAAGCGGTAAGCCTGACGGGTTTGCAAGCCGGAATTATGACAGAAAATGTACATTTGAGCGCAAGAATTACAAATATTATTCCCGATAAAATTAATTCACTGATTAAAGACGGTAATATTGTCATAGTAGCAGGCTTTCAGGGAATATGTGAAGATAATGAAATTACTACGCTCGGACGAGGCGGTTCTGATACATCAGCAGTCGCACTAGCATGTGCATTTAAAGCCGAAAGATGCGACATTTATTCCGATGTTGAGGGTGTATATACCGCAGATCCGAGGGTAATCAAAACTGCGGAAAGACTTGAAACCATTTCGTACGATGAGATGCTTGAACTTGCTCGAGTCGGCGCAAATGTTTTACACCCGAGATCAGTTGAAACCGCAAAATTATACAACATGCCTATGAGAGTCAGAAGCTCATTTAAGCTTGATAACTTAGGAACTTTAATAATAGGAGTCGAAGATATGGAACTTATAAAACCCGTTACGGGACTTGCTTGTGATTCATCACAAATCAGAATAGTAATTTGTGATATTCAAGACAGACCAGGTAATGCGGCGAAATTATTTAATTTACTTGCCGAAGAAGATTTGAGTGTTGATATGATTATTCAATCTTATGCAAGAAACAATAACAATACCAATGATATTGCATTTACAATCTCAAAAAGCGACATAGACAAGTTCAATGCCGTAAAAGATAAAATAAATACAATTATTTCCGCAAGTAAAATTTTATATGATGATGACATTGTAAAAGTTTCAATTGTTGGTGCGGGAATGATTGACAGACCCGGTATTGCGGCAAAGATGTTTGATACCCTTGCCAAGGCAAATATTAATATTAAAATGATATCTACCAGCGAAATTAAAATAAGCTGTCTTATTGAAAAACAATACAGTGAACTTGCAGCAAAAGTCTTATGTGATGCTTTTGAGCTAGACAGAGCTGAAATAGCCGATGTTAAGGGTGACTTACCATCGTAGATATTCGGTTAATATATGCTAAGAACGCTTGAAGATTTTTTAGTTAAATTCTCAATTAAGAATAAAAACATAATTATTGCCTTTTCGGGAGGACCGGATAGTGTTGCTCTTGCATATTTAATGAGCAATTTATCCGCTAAATACAATCTTCATCTTATTTTATGTTACTTTAACCACGGATGGAGAAAAGAGGCATTAAATGAAGAAATCTTTACCGAAAATTTTGCGAAGAACATAAATGCAGAATTTTATATCGGCAGAGCACCCAAAAATTGTAAAAAAAATGAAGAAACAGCAAGAAACTTAAGATATGATTTTTTAAAAAAATCGGCAGAAAAATTTAATACGGATGTTGTTTTATTGGCTCATAACAAAAATGATAATGTTGAAACGCTTGTATACAGGTTAATTAAAGGTACTGCATTATCAGGTTTAACTTCAATTCCGCCACATAGAGATATCTATTACAGACCGTTGCTTAACGTATCAAAAGAAGATATTTTGGAGTTTATTAAAGAAAAAAAACTTAAGTATATGGTTGACAGCTCCAATGATGATACTGTACATTTCAGAAATTTAATCAGAAAAGAAATATTTCCCTTGTTTTCAAAAATTAACCCTAATTACTTGAACAATATTTCTTTTTTAATCGAAAATGCTGTTTTATCAAGAAAAATTATTGATTTCGCAATTCAGGATAAATTAAAAACCGTTATGGCTGGCGATAAAATCAACAGGGAAAAATACCTTGCTCTTGAAACCGAATACAGATATGAAATATTGAACTGCTTTTTATTTGATAAATTAAAAAATCGCGACAGAAAAACAATTTTAAAACTTGATAATTTTATCTTTAAAAAAACTAATTCTAAAACCTCAATAAATTCCGATTGTTTTCTTGCTGTAAACGGCGGATATGTTTATTTGACCGAAAAGAAACAAGTTTTTGACAATGCTTCAGTAGCAATTAACAATGAGGGAGAATATTATTTTAAAAATATTAAATTTTCGATAAAAAAAATTAAAAATCCGAATACATTCCCGCAATCAACAGATAAAAAATGTTTTTTAAATATCGATTTTCCGTTAGAACTCAGATGCAGGAGAAATGGTGATTTATTTTCACCTTTAGGATTAAAGGGTAAGATGAAATTGAAAGATTATTTTATCAATGAAAAAATACCGCAATTTAAAAAAGATGAACTTATTATGCTTGCGCACGGTAATGATATTTGCTGGATTTTAGGGAACAGGTTAAGCGAAAACTGCAAAGTTAGGGCTAGTGAGTGTTATTTAGCAGAGTACGAGGAAATTAATTAAATGCAAAGTAAATTAAATATCAAAGAATATATTTCTAATACTGAGATTTTGAGCAAAATTTCCGGTATTGCAGACAAAATAAACAGTGATTTTAGAAATTCCGTTGATTATTCAAATCCTCTTTATACAATATGTATATTAAAAGGTGCATTGTTATTTTATTGCGAATTAATCCAAAAAATTACACTTCCCATGGTTACAAATTTTATAACTCTATCCAGTTACGGTAATGATTTTGTCTCCTCCGGCAATGTAAAAATATTGTCTGATAACCTGCCAGATTTAAACGGCAAACACGTTCTTGTTGTCGAAGATTTAATTGACCAAGGTATTACTCTTGATTATTTTACAAAATATTTGAATGAAAAATACGAAACCTGTACCGTTAAAACCGCCGTTTTATTAAATAAAAAATGTAACAGAAAAATTAATTTCACACCTGATTATTTCGGCTTTGAAGTTGATAATAAATTTATTGTCGGTTTTGGCATGGATTATAAAGGGTTGTACAGAAATCTAAACTATATAGGCTATGTTGATTTAGAAAAATAGTCTGCAAATAAAAATAGCGGCAATAAGCCCGGTTATATCCGCTAAAATTCCTGCCGGAAGCGAATGTCTGAATTTTTTTATACCAACAGAGCCAAAATAAACACTTGCAACATAAAATGTTGTTTCGGAACTCCCTGTAATAACGGCAGCCAATTTTGTAGCATAAGAATTCGCACCGGTTTCATTAATTATATCAGACAGAACTCCAAGTGTAGCAGAACCCGATAATGACCTTGTAATACATATGATTAATGTTTCCGTCGGAATTTTAAAATAATTTAGAATAGGACTAAATAAATTTTGAAGTATTTCTATTGCTCCGCTTGCTCTAAACATTGAAACGGCAACCATAATTGCAACAAGATAAGGAATTATTCTGACGGCAATAGTAAAACCGTCCTTTGCACCCTCTATAAAATCTTCATAAGCACACGATTTTTTATAGAGAGAGTGTAGTAATATAACGGAAATTATTAGCGGTAATATGTATGCCGAAAGCATATTTAAACTTTTAATCATTTTTATTAAATATCCTTTCAAGCAGTTTTACATAAAATAATGCGCTTATAAACGCAATAGAAGTTACAATTAGAGTCGGCAATATGATTTGTGTCGGGTTTTCGGTGCCGTTAGCAACAAGTATTGCAAGAACGGTAGCCGGAACCAATTGAAACCCCGCAGTATTTATTGCAAGAAAAGTACACATAGAATTTGTTGCCACACTTTTGTTTTCATTGGTTTTTTGCATATCTTCCATAGCTTTTATACCGAACGGCGTTGCGGCATTGGATAAACCGAGGGCATTTGCAGAAATATTCATAGCAATATTGCTTATAGCATCATTGTTATCCCTTAAGTCAGGAAAAATTTTAAGCAGGGGTTTCCTTATGATATTAGAAAATATTTCACAAAGACCCGAACCTTTTGCAATGTTTACTATTCCAAGCCAAAAAGCCATTATCCCTATAAGCCCTATTGCAACAGTAACTGCTCTTTGACTGGCTTGAAGCATTTCATCAACAAGCTTATCAACTCTTCCTGTAATAACAGCACAGATAATTGAAATTAATACTAGGAAAATAAATATGTAATTCATGCCTAACTCTGGAATTTAGCTACAAAATATCTTTCTCCGTCAGGAGTGATTGCATATTGTTTTGAAAATTCAACTTCATACTCTTTTATATAACCTTTGACTATTAGTTCATCAGCTACTGTCATATCGGCAATTTTGCCTGTTGCAGCAAAGAGTTTTGAATTTATAAATTTCATTGAGAAGCAATCCTGATGAAGTATATTCTTAATATAGTACGCACAAATTAAAAAGTCATCCGAAAATTCTTCTATAATAAAGCCGGCTCTAAATAACCCGTAATCGAGCATCACACCTGATTGATCCTGCGGGTTTTCTGCTGATGTTTGCATATTTTCTTGCGTTTTTTGATTTTCTGTTGTATCTAATTTTACAACAGAATTCATTTCAAGCTCAATGTTTTCCTGATTTTGCAAATCGGTTTGTAAGCTTACCGTATCGTTAGAATTGTTTGAATCCTGTATAATCTTTTTTACATCAGACTGAAAGCTGTCATTCACTTCTTTTTCGCCAAAAGAATGACTTGTTTCGGTATAATCGGTATCGGAATTAAAATTTATTTCACTTTCAACGGGGCTGGTGTTTTTGGAATTGTCTTCAGGCTCGCTTTTAAATGAGAACAAATCTTCAAGCATTGCCTCATTTTTTTTGTAAGCATTTTCAGCCGAATGATTATCGGAGTTCAGGCTGGTATTATCAGAATTTACACTATCCGAACTATCAAATACATCAGATATATCAATATTGTTTACTGAGTCAAACATATCCATTAAGTTTTCGCTTTTATCTTCGGATCCAAGATTTGTCTTTTCAACTCCTGTTTTAATAGCATTTAATATATTTTCAATTTCAGGATTTGTATTGGAGTTTTTTTGTTCGGCAGAAACTGTAGCTTCCTGTTTAATTGGTTTTTCTTTAGGATTATCGTTAGTATTTGCTAATATATGTCTTGTCGGAATGATATTTGCATCTTCTTTATCAGATTTTTGTGTATTATTGTTTAAAGTATTAAGCATTTTATTAATGCCCGAACTATCCGGAATAACAGAAGATGTCTCATGTGTGGTAATATTTAATGCTTGAGCCTTGTTTGAGCTGTTATTTTCGGATACAAAATTTAACCCTGATTTATTTGAAGTATTTACATTAAGGGAATTTACAGGAGGTATACTTTTATTTTCTTCAGGTGCGTATGATTTTATCTCCGACCCTGTATTTGTATTGCCGATTGTAATTTGTGAATTTGAACCGTATTTGCTTCTTAAACTTTGTTCATTCTTTTTAGTATCTTGTTGGTTTGCAAAATCTGCAAATAATTGTTTACCTTGAGGTTTGGCACTGATATTATCGGAAGACATAACATTATTTGAATTAATTATGTTGATTTCATTTGAACGATTTAATTCAGTGTATTTTACACTATTGTCATTCATAGAAATTGTATTAGCGGTATTGTTAAATGAAATTTCTTGCCTTACGGGTTTTTTTGGCAGAAATTCATTATTTGTATTGGTGTTTTGAACTTTATGTTGAAAGTTTAATTTTGAAATTTTATCTTTAAATTCCTTGCTTGCACCATAAAAAGAGTCAAAATATATATCCATTTCTCTTTGGATAATATCCTTATTAAATGACTCCAAGCTGTATTCATCATTATTTGTCTTAATTGTAATTTTGTAAAACACGTTCTATCCTGATTTTCTTTTTATTATTTTTGCTGTGTTTTCTTTAGTATTTCTTCACGCCATTTTTCAAGTTGTTGTTCCACAAATTCAGCATCGTCAGAACAAAATTCGATTTCCAACTCACCTTTTTTCATTTTAAAAACATATTGCGACATTTATCTCTCCATCAACTTTAATTATATTATAATTGAAATATTTAATTTTTCAGTTCAATTTTAAGTAATGTTAAATTAAATCATATATTTTCAGTTTTAGCATGCCGATTTTCTTGTTTTTTCTGAAATTATTGTTAAATTGTTTTATAACAGAGCTTTTTAGAAGATAATTTGAATTTAATTAATTCATTTGTAGGACTAAACATGTAATTTTTTTAACTATAATACAAATGGGTAAAATCAGAGGTTTATCTTGTATAATTCAATATATCCTGTAAATATAAACTATACAAATCGCAACAAATATAAAGTTTCAACGCCTGCTAACGGTGAAAAAAGTTATGCAAAGGAAAACGAAAATAAAAATTCCAACACATTTCCAAACGGGACAAAAGTTGCAATTGACTATACAAAAGGTCAAATAAATATTTCTCAGGTTGTAACCGATTTTAGAAGCACAATTATTGCAATAAACGCTCCCGAGAATGTTTCGGAAGAAGTTAATTTGTATCTTGGGCTGGTTGAAAAAGAATCTTTAAAAGAAGAACCGAGCAAAGATATAATACTTTCCAATCTTAAAAATGCCTCAAAAATATGCGACAACTACATAGCGTCAAGCTTGAATAAACCGTCAAAAGTAGTTGAAGGGTGGATTGATGCATTGTTTATGCAAAAGATAAACCTAAAATCCGACCCGAATGAAATCAATCCCGATTTTCTGCTAGAATTTCCCAAAAAAGCACAGGAAAAAATAGATACATTAAATCCCGACAATCCACAGCAAAAAGCATTTTTAAGTGCAACAACCTCTGTTGATAAAAACATTGCCCAGCCCGAAGAAGAAAAAGAAGATATTAAAGACGAAATTAAAATTCAGCCCCTTGAGACTTTTGATACACAAATTGTACCTGATGAAGAAATTAATATTGAAAGTGATATAGATGAAAATTCATTTTCAGGTCAAAACAATCTGAGTTTAGATAAAGACACTTCCGAAAATAATTTTTTCCCGATTGGTGAGTCGGATAGCATTGCACGACAACTATTTATACAAGCTAAACAAGAAGAAAAAAGCAATGCGGGAGATACTAATAAATTAAATTTGCTTAATGAAGCTCTCGGAATTTTATCAAAATCCTCAAATGTAAATGAAAATATAAAAGCGGCTATTCATTTTGAAAGAGGCAGGATTTTTGATGAATATGATTATGTTGACTATGCCCTGCGTGATTATCATGAAGCTTCAAGAGCGCAAGACAACAATTTAAAAGCTCAGGCTTATTTTAAATCCGGAAAAATATATGATGAATTTAACGAATTCAGTCCTGCTCTTGATAATTATCTTTCTTGCGTTGCATACAGCGGTCAAGCAGAAAACTACAATGCTCAATCACTGGCTCTAAATTCGATAGCAGGCTTGTACGCATCAAGATATAATTCCGACAAAACAGCAGAATACTCCGAGTTAGCGATTGATACAATTCAAAGCACAAATAATGATACATTAATTGCAAAGACATATTCGGACACAGCTAAAAACTACGAACTTTTAGGCGATAACGATAGAGCGCTAAACGGTTATAAAAATGCATTATCGATTTTTTCAAGAACGGACGAAAGTTATGAACAAATGGCACATAACTATGAGCAAGCAGCTAATGTAATGGAAAAACTCGGAAACAAAGCTAAAGCATTGAAGCTTCAAGCGAAGGCTGATTTATATTATCAAAAAGCTCAACAACAGCAGGTGATGTCGGAAGCAGTAAGTTAACCTTATTGTCAAGAACTTTTTTATCATTAGACATTAATTTAATTATATCTTTTGGATTATATTTTATTTTCTTTACCGCAAGACCAAATTTATCAAGAAGAAAAATTATTTTTTTATAATAATCATCATCAATCAGCTTTAAGTTATGACTAAGTTTTGAAGCAAATCTCATACCGAAAGCAACTGCTTCGCCATGGGAAATATTTTTATAATTAGATAATGTTTCTATAGGATGAGCGTATGTATGTCCAAAATTCAAAATTTTTCTTAATCCGCCCTCTTTTCTGTCTAAAGATACAACATTGGCTTTTAATTTAATGCATTTTTCGATTATATTCGACATATCATATTTTATGTCATCAGTTTGATTTCTTGTGAAATATTCCAATAAATCAAAATATTCATTGTTTTTGCATGATTTTTCAATAAACGCATATTTTAACACCTCGCTAAGACCGCATTTATATTCATATTCAGGAAGAGTATTAATAAAATCCGTATCTATCAATACCTTATAAGCATTATAAAAACTGCCTATAAGATTTTTACCGAAATTAGAATTAATTCCCGTTTTTCCGCCAACCGAAGAATCACACATTGCAAGTAGAGTGGTGGGGATTTGTATTAAATTTACGCCCCTTAAAACAGTAGAGGCAGCAAATGCCGCAATATCGCCTACAACTCCGCCTCCAAGGGCTACTATTGTATCGTTTCTTTCTATTTTTTTTGAAAGTAAAAAATTAATTATTCTTTCATAAGTTTTAAAATTTTTATATTTTTCACCATCTTTTAGTATAAAAATTCTGTCGTTTGCAAATTTATAAATCAAGTTTTTATACAATTTTGCAATTCTGGTATTGGTTATAAGATAAAACTTTTTAATATCTTGAAAATTTTCAATATAATTATACAAATTTGCCGAAAGCCCTTCTTGTATAATTATTCTTGTTGATATATTTTCATTAGAATTTATTAATATCTCTTTCATTTTATCATCTCTATAATTTCATTTGCTACTGTATTTGTTGATTTGTTGTCTGTTATAACAATGTGTTTTGCTTGTAAATAATATTTTTCTCTTTCTTCTGACAATTTTATAAGTGATTTTGTTTTATCGAGTTTATTTTCAAGAAGAGGCCTTGTGTTGTCTTTTGACAAACGCCGTAATAATTCTTCAATACTTGTTTTTAGATAGAAAGTTGTTACGGCTGAGTTAAATAAAATTTCTCTGTTTTCGGGTTTTAAAATAATTCCGCCTCCTGTAGATAAAATGAAATCAGACTTGTTAACGGTATCTTTTAAAATCAAACTTTCTTCTTCTCTGAATTTTTTTTCTCCCTCTATTTTAAAAAATTCTGAAATTGAATAAAATTTTTCTTCAAATATTTTATCCGTGTCGAAAAAATTAATCCCTAATTTCTCGGATATAATTTTTGCGGTTTTTGTTTTTCCCGAGCCCGGCATTCCGACAAGTGCAACTTTGTTATACTTCATTTAACCTCGATGTGTAGTTTAAATATGCTTTATCAATGTCATCCTTGCAATCGTGCGAAAATTTATCCAAAAAACAATCCAGTATAATATAAGCGGAGACATTTCTAGCTACAACACCCATTGCATGTACCGCACAAACGTCAGAGCGTTCAAAATGGGCTTCAACCTGATTATGAGTTGTCATTTCGACAGATTTTAAAGGTTTCTTTAGTGTCGGAATCGGTTTCATGGAAGCCTTAATTACAATATCCTCGCCATTTGACATACCACCTTCAATGCCGCCTGAATTATTAGTTTTTCTTATATATTTTCCGTTTTCAAAAAATATCTCATCATGAGAACTTGAACCTGATTTTTTAGAATATTCCGTACCTAAGCCAAATTCAACAGATTTTACCGCAGGAATTGAAATAATTGCTTTAGATAATAATGCATCAAGTTTTCTATCCCAATTTACAAAGCTTCCGATTCCTGCTGGAACATTTTTTATTCTAATTTCAACAGATCCGCCAAGACTGTCTTCACTAAAATTTTTAATATATTCTTCAAATTCATTACTGTCAAAGCATTCGCCAATGTTTATAATTTTAGAAGAAAATTCAATATCATAATTTTTTAAAATATTTTGACAAATAGCGCCTATTGCCGTCCTTGCGGCAGTTTCTCTGGCACTTGCCCTTTCCAGAACATAACGAATATCATCAAATCCGTATTTCTGTACGCCCGATAAATCAGCGTGAGCAGGTCTGAATTTTGTAATTTTTTTTGATGCAACAGCATCGGCTACGACCGTCTTTTGAGCATTATCAAGCAAATCGTAATCGATTTTGGTAATACTCATTGGATAAATCCAATTCTTAAAATCATGATTAACAATTTCAAAAGCAAGCGGAGAAGCGGTAGTTTTTGCAAATCTCACGCCTGATGTAATTTTTATGGTATCAGACTCAATTTGCATTCTTGCGCCTCTGCCAAAACCGGTCTGTCTTGATTTTAATTCACTGTTAATAAAATCAAAATCAAGTTCATATCCAAAAGGTAAGCCCTCAATAATTCCCGTTAATTTTTCCCCGTGGGATTCTCCTGATGTTAAAAATCTTATAGCCATTAAACCATCACCCACGGTTTTTCTTCTTTTGCTATCATAACTTCAACCTTAGTTTTGGAAATAAGACCTTGAATTATCGGGAGTACAGGTAATTCTGATTCAAAATGCCCGATATCAATAACCGCAAAACCGTCAACTTCAAGCGCCTTATGAAATTTAATATCGCCTGTAATGTATAAATCAATATCATAGTCAATAAGCTTATCAATAAAGCCTGCACCGCCTCCGGCACATACTGCAATATTTCTTATAATTGAAACATTGCTCGGATTTATAAGTTTAACCGCATCAAGATTAAGCGCCTGTTTAACATTGGATATAACCTCTTCAAGTGCCAGTTCATCTTTTAAATGTGCAATTTTAATATAGTCTTCAACCGTAACAAGATTTTGAAGTCCCAACACTCCGCATAAAGCATCTGTTGTCGAACCGTATGTTTTATCAAGATTTGTATGAGCACAATATATGCAAATATTATTTTTTATCGCTTCAAGTATCAGCGGATTTGTAATTTTTTTAAGCGGATTAAAAATTAAAGGGTGGTGAGTGATTATTAAATCACAATCATGAGTGATTGCCTGTTCTAAAACATCTTTTGTAAGCGACAGAGCAACAAGAACTCTGTTTGTAAAATCATGCCCGAGATTTACCTGCCATCCCGAATTATCCCAAGGCTCTGCAAGTTCAAGGGAAGCATATTTTTCAATCTTTGAAATAATGTAATCGGTTTTAATCACAAATTACCTCCAAAATTTTTTTAGCGATATTATCTTTGGTGTCTAAATCTATATCTGTTATTTTACCATTTTTATTTATAATTGTAACCTTGTTTTTATCGGTATTTAATGCTGTAGCAACATCATTTGCAATAATATAATCCAAATTTTTGTCCGCCAGCTTGCTTTTTGCGATATTAATAATGTCTTTATCCGCAAGACAAAAACCGATTGTTTTTTGATTTTGTTTTTTATTTTTTGAAATTTCTTTTATAACGTCGGGATTTTTAATTAATTCAAGTTTAAAAACATCGCCGATATCCTCTTTTAAAAGTTTAGCGGATTTGGTATCCTTTGATTTATAATCCGCAACTGCAGATGCCATTATAAGATAATCATAGTCTTCGTTTTCGAGTGCATGCAACATATCATCGGCACTTGAGACAAGTTTAACTTCATACGGTTTTTTATTATCAATTGTTGATATAGCTTTTACATTATATCCAAACCTGTATGCCCAATCACACAAGGAAAATCCCATTTTACCTGATGAAAAGTTGCTTATATATCTGACGTTATCAATACATTCTTTTGTTCCTCCGAGGGTTATAACGATTTTTTTAGAATTATTTTCTTTATTTTGATATAAGCACCTTAAACTATCTTCATAAATTATATCAATGTCTGCAAGCCTGCCCTGACCACAAGCTCCGCATGCAAGATAACCTGACTCGGGTTCTGTTATCTTTACTCCTATTTTGACAAGCTTTGCAATATTTTCTTTAACAAACGGGTTATTCCACATATTTGTATTCATTGCAGGTGCAATTAAGACAGGTTTTTCTGTTGAAATGTATGCACAAAATATACTCGTCAAAAGATTATCGGCAATCCCTGTTGCAAATTTAGATATTGTATTAGCTGTTGTAGGAGCTATAACGAATACATCCGCCCAATCGCATAAATTAATATGTTCGGTATTATCCCTCGGTTCAAATTGATTACAATAAGACGGATTTTGTGACAATGTTTCAAGAACAAGAGGGGAGATGAAATTTATCGAATTCGGGGTATAAACTGTTTTTACATTGTAACCGTTTTTAATATATAAACGCATAAGTTCATAAATTTTATATGATGCTATGGATGACGTTATGCCTATCAAAATGTTTTTCATTTTGTTTCCTTGATAAATATTTGATAAAGTTCATTTACCGCTTCATCTAATCCGTTATTAACTATCTTATATTTGAATTTACCAGAATTTTCAAGTTCGGTTTTTGCCGTATTCAACCTCTTTAAAATCGTTTCATTATCTTCGCTGTTTCTTCCTCTTAAACGGTGTTCAAGTTCTTCAAAACTCGGTGGCATAATAAATATACTTAAGGCATCAGGATATTGATGCATAACATTAAGCGCACCCTGCAGTTCAATTTCAAGGATAACACTTGTATCTTCATTCAAACATTTATTGATAAAGTCCTTGCTTGTTCCGTAGTAATTATCGTTATAAATTGCCCACTCTAAAAATGTATTTTCTTTAATTTTATTTTCAAACTCTTCTTTTGAAATAAAGAAATAATGTTTGCCGTCAATTTCGCCTTCTCGCGGTTTTCTTGTTGTAGATGAAACTGAATACACTACTTTATCTTGATTTTTATTTGCAATATTAAAAAATTTTTCAAGTATTGAACCTTTACCAACGCCTGACGGTCCTGTAAATATGATTAATTTTGATTTTTTAGTCATTTATTTTTTCCTGATTTTTATACATTATATAATAAAATCTATTTTAAAGAAATAAATGAAATTAATGTTCTGCCGTATTTTTTTTCTTTTATTACATTTAAATTCAGCTCGCCTGAAATCTTATTAATATTGGTACATCCTTTTAAATCGTACTCAACAACCATAATTCCGTCGTTATTCAACAGTTCGGATGCTTTTTGTAATATTTTCTTATACTCGTCTTGCCATGGAGGGTCAATATAAATAACATCAAACCTGTTTTCACATTTATACTTGAGCGCATCGCAGACGATAATATTTGCTTTTTGCTTAATTTTTTTATAGTTAATTTTTATAACATCTGCGGTTTTCGGATTGATTTCAAGTTCTGTCACGGTATATCCTCTTGAAACCGCTTCAAGTCCCATTATCGAACTTCCCGCAAACATATCAAGAAATGTACCCTGATTTTCAAAGTATGAAAACAATACGTTAAAAACACTTTCTCTCACTTTCGATAAAGTAGGTCTTGTGTTTTTAGGTGTTTCAATTTTATGCCCTTTAAATTGCCCGCCTGTCAGATACATAAATTTTCTTCCTTTGATAAATTTAATTTATCATGAAAAAAATAGTTATAATAGGCGGAGGAGCGGCAGGAGCAAAAGCTGCTTCAAAAGCAAAAAGAATTAACCCTGAAAACTCTGTTGAATTACATACGGATGATACTAATATTTCGGTATCGTTATGCGGGCTTCCTTATTATATAGAAGGTTCTGTTGAAAGTTTGGAAAAATTAATCATAAGAACACCCGATGACTTTAAAAAAAACGGAATAACTGTTTATACCAATCATAAGTTAAATCAGATTTTTCCTAACGAAAACAAAGTAAAGATTAACGATTTAACAGTTGAATACGATGAACTTATACTTGCTCTGGGTGCAATAGTTCGACCCATTTCAATTAAAAATAAAGATATAGAAAATGTTTTTACACTAAGAAGTCTTGAAAGTGCTCAAAAAATACGGGAAAAAATGCTGAAATCAAAATCGGTATTAATTATCGGAGGAGGTTATATTGCGCTTGAATTAACCGAAGCATTTGTTAAAAACGGATTAAAAGTAACTATTGTTGAGCATAATTCAAGACTTATGCATGATTTCGACGAAGATTTATCAAAAATCATACAAAATGCAATAGTAACAAAGTTTAAAGATAAAATCGAAACTTATTTTAATAAAGATATAATTAAATTTACGTCAAATGCGGATAACTCATTTGTGTCTGCTGTTGATAACGACGGAAAACAATATTTTGCCGATTTTTGCGTAATGTCGACAGGAACTATACCCAATGTCGAAGTGGCTCGTCAATCGGGCATTAAGCTTGGAATAACGGGGGCAATTTATGTAGACAATAAATTAAGAACAAATTATCAGAATATATTTGCCTGCGGAGATTGTGCCGAAAAATACGGCATATTGACCCATTCACCGGTTTATGCAGGACTTGGAACAATTGCAAATAAAGAAGGAAGAGTGGCGGGAATTAATGCCTCAAGCGAATATCATGAAGTATATGACGGGATATTGCTGTCAACCGTAACAAGGTTTTTTGATTATACTCTTTCAAAAACAGGTTTAACAGTACAGATGGCGCTTGAATATACAAAGAAAATGAATATGGAGCCTGTTTCCGTTACAATTCACAAGAAAGATAAAGCAAGCTATATGCCATCGTCAGGTGAAATAGTCTTTAAACTTGTTGCAGATAAGCGCTCGGGGGAAATACTCGGCGCACAAAGCATAGGTTGTGCCGGAAATATTTTGCAGAGAATAAATACAATAACATCCGCACTTCAAAAAAGAAGCACTGTTGATGATTTATTGTATCTTGATTTACCTTATGCACCGCCATTTTCAGGCTCGATTGACCCGGTTTTGACTGCTGCATACAAATTAAAAGAATTATTAGACAAATAGCTTAAAGAAGACTTTTTATCTTCTTTATTTCATCTCTGATTTCAATAGCACGCTCAAAATCAAGCAATTTTGCCGCTTTATGCATATCTTTTTCAAGTTTATCGAGAAGTTTGGGTAAATCCTTTTTATCAACATTTAATTCCACCATTTGCTCTGCTACAATATCTTCGACGCTTCTATAGCTTTGGACAAGCGAGAGTAAATTGTTTTCTATGGATTTTTTAATTGTTTTAGGCGTAATATTGTTCTTTTTATTATATTCAAGCTGAATTTTTCTTCTTCTTTTTGTCTCTTCTATCGCTATATTCATAGAATCAGTTATTTTGTCAGCATACATAATAACATGTCCGGAAGCATTTCTTGCACTTCTTCCTATAGTTTGAATTAACGATGTCTCGCATCTTAAAAAACCCTCTTTATCAGCATCCATTATTGCAACAAGTGAAACTTCGGGAATATCAAGCCCTTCTCTTAAAAGATTTACCCCAACAAGCACATCAAATTCGCCAAGTCTTAAGTCCCTTAAAATTTCAACCCTTTCAAGCGACTGTATTCCGCTATGCAGATACTTTACTCTTAAACCCTGATTTTGAAGATAAGAAGAAAGTTCTTCTGCCATTTTTTTTGTTAATGTTGTAACAAGCACCCTGTCGCCGTTTTCTACGGTTTTATTAATTTCTTTAATTAAGTCCTGAACTTGACCGATTGTAGGTCTTACATCAATTTCAGGGTCAAGCAGTCCTGTCGGGCGTATAATTTGTTCAACAATTTGAGAACTTTCATTTTTTTCAAAATCGGCAGGAGTAGCCGAGATGAAGATTTTTTGATTGATTTTAGACCAAAATTCATCAAATGTTAGAGGTCTGTTATCTTTAGCGCATGGTAATCTGAAACCATAATCAACAAGAACTTCTTTTCTTGCTTTGTCGCCGAAGTACATTCCTCTCAGCTGAGGAAGAGTTACATGGGATTCATCAATCACAACAAGAAAATCATCATTAAAATAATCGAGTAATGTCGCAGGAGGTGTCCCCGGTTTTCTTCTCTCAATTATTCTTGAATAGTTTTCAATACCCGAGCAATAGCCCATCTCTTTAATCATTTCACAATCATAATTTACCCTTTGAGATAGCCTTTGGGCTTCAACTATCTTATTTTCGTTTTTTAATTCCGCCAATCTGTCGTTTAATTCCTGTTTGATTAAACTTATTGTTTCTTCAATATTTTCATCATATGAAAGATAGTGAACAGCAGGATAAATAACTATTTCATCAGGATTATCGATAATTTCCCCTGTCAAAGCATCAATTCGTGTTATACGTTCTATTTCATCTCCAAAAAAAGAAATACGATTTATAATTTTTTCAAAACTCGGCATAATTTCAATAACATCACCACGAACTCTATATGTGGAACGTTTTAACTCAATGTCGTTTCTTTCATATCTCACGCCCGTTAAATATGTTAGGAGGTCTTTTCGCTCTATTTCGGCTCCGATATTTAATGTAACCGTACCTTTAAAATAATTTTCAGGCAGTCCCAAACCATATATACAACTGACCGAAGCCACAACAATAACATCATTTCTTTCATAAAGGCTTCTTGTTGTATTATGGCGTAATCTGTCAATCTCGTCATTAATAGAAGCCGATTTTTCTATATATGTATCGGTTCTCGGAATATATGCTTCAGGTTGGTAATAGTCATAATAAGAAATAAAATATTCAACGGCATTCTCCGGAAAAAGTTCCTTAAATTCATTATATAGCTGTGCCGCAAGTGTTTTATTATGCGCAATAACAAGAGTAGGTTTTTGGATTTTTTCAATTACATTTGCAATTGTAAAAGTTTTACCGGAACCTGTTACACCCAGAAGAGTTTGGGACGGCATACCGCTTATAATTCCGTCAGTTAAAGCTTTTATTGCTTTAGGCTGGTCACCGGAGGGTTTGTATTTTGTTGAAATTTTAAAAGAATGGTATTTCATTAAATGTATATTAATTCAAGTAAATATTATCTTCAATATTTCATAGTGTTAATTTTTTTTAACATCTTGTTTTAAAAATAGCAATTATTTTTTTTATGAAATTTATAACATGCATAAAACAGGAGAACCATATGCAAATTACAAGTATAAATAACGCTTTTTCATTAAAATCAAGCAAGATAAATAGCATTAAAAACCTTATTGCTTTTAGAAGTAACGCAAAATCTGCAGATGTTTTTGAATTGTCGGACGATTACAAGCTGGCAAGATACAAGGCTCAGCTTGAAAAAAATCCCAATACGGCATTTTTATATGATCCGAGTTTGTCCCATGTTGAAAAAATAAAAGAGCTAAACAAACATCCTGAGATTAAAACAGTAGGTAACGCACTGAAAAATACCCACATCGGAGCAGATGCGGTAATGGATGATTTATTTGAATTTGATATACTGACGACTGAATATGAGACGCATGGCTCAATAAAAACAAAAGAAACAAGATTAATCGACTCAACATACGCAAAAAACAAGGAAAGTTTGGAAATGCTTTCCAACAGAAGCGAAGATTTATACGATTATGCAAGTTTTAGAAAAAGATTTAAAATGCCGGTAGAAGATTTTATTAATTATCTGCGATTAGGAAGGTTAGAAAAATTAAATCCGGATACAGAAAACAACACCACATGTCCGCATTCAAGAATACTGGATATAACAAGCGAAAAAAATAAAAAAGCTGTATTATTATACAGAACACTAAACCAAAGATCCGGATACCTTGATAAGCTGATTGATGCCGAAAGAGGAGAAAAAATATATGCAGATACGCAAGATTTAAAAAATTATGGCATAAATAACGAAAAACTTATTGCAAAACTGATAAAAAAAGGCAGTATTGACGGCAAGATTTTAGAAGATGAAGATAATAATGCATTAACAATACTGGTAAACCTTAATGACAGAAAAACAGCTTCAACATTGAGATACATAAGAAGTAAAAATTGCGTTGATATTGAAGCATACTCCGCTAAATACGGCATTCCTGTTCCGGAGCTTGAAGACGCATTTATGGATGGTAAGCTTGATTTACTGTGCAGACCCTTATTTATGGGCGAATTTGGAAAACCAATGATTGATCTTACATCCAGAAAGAACTTGGAGTACCTTAATAACGAGTTATTGCATAAAGAAATACAGCATGAAATTTTAAGCAACAAAAAAACAATTATTCGCGCTTTGGACTCACTCAAAATGAAAATTGCATGGTACTTAAGTCCGCAAACCAGAAATGTAGCACATAAGATAGCAAAATTAAATCCTGAAATAGCTATGATTCTGAAAAAGAAAGAAGAAATAGATAAAGAAAAAACTGCTGAAAAATCGGAAGATGAAAATGAAATTCAAGTTGATGAAAATTTGGATTACGTAATCCCATCATTATCAGAGTCGGAAGAAAAATTATTAAAACAATATTATAAAGGCATTTGGAAAGTCGCAGGCACGGAAGAATTTTTAGCAGCAAGAAAGAAGGCTGCTGAAATCATACAAGACTACCAAAAAAACGGAATTACTGCCATTGAAGACTCATATATAAAAAATTTAATTGAAAATTATCAAAAATTCGGTATTTAACATGCAAAACACCACTACCCAAGAGAAACGGCTTTAATCATAGTGTCCTCTATGGTTTTATTGAGAATGCAGTCAATATCAGATTCTTTAAGTACTTTATTTCCAACTTCCGTACAGCCGCCGGGGGTAGTTACGTTTTTAATAAGCTGCACGGTATCAAAATTGTTTTCTATCAACATTTTTGCGCTTCCAAGAGCAGTCTGAGCAGAGAGCAAAATTGCTTCATTGTAATTTAATCCGAGTCTGACTGCAGCTTGAGCCATTAAATCGATGATTTTAAAATAATATGCAGGACCCGAACCTGATAGAGCGGTAATTGCGTCAATTTTGTCTTCGGTTGTTTTAATCACCTTACCGCAATTTGACATAAAATTAAATATAAAATTAAATTTTTCCTCAGCAACATTATTCGATGAGCATAAAGCACTCATACCCTCGCCGACAAGAGCGGGAGTATTGGGCATAATTCTTATCACTTTTGCATCAGGCAGGATATCAAGATACTTTTTAATTTTTACACCCGCAAGAATGGATACAATTAACTGTTTTTTATAATTTATCTTAATTTCATTTAATACTTCATCAGCTTTAAACGGTTTTACGGCAAGAAAAATTATATCAGCAACATTAACAATATCATTTATGGAATTTAATAAATTAAAACCAAATCTTTGCGATAATCCACCGCTTGAACTTTCGTTAATATCATACAGATAAATATTTTTCGGATTTATAAAATTATTAACGGCAACTCCTGATAATATTGCGCTTGCCATTTTACCGCAACCTATAACTCCCAGTTTAAAATTTGTATTCATAACCTTGACACCTTATTTTGTCTAATATAGTATAGTAAATACCTACATTGATATAATGTCAACCCGATAAAACAAATTTAACAAGGAGAAAATAAAATGCGTCGTACTTTGGAAGGTACAAAAAGAAAAAGACAGAACGTTAGCGGATTTAGAGCCAGAATGGCTACAAAAAACGGCAGACGTGTTATTAATGCAAGACGTTCAAAAGGTCGTCACAGCGTTTCTATAACGGCTAAAAAGCTTGCTTAGTTTTTGAAAATCCCTGTTGTGTTAAAGAAAGAAAACAGACTGAAATCCAAAAGTGCATACAATGCAACATACAACAATAAAAATGTTATTACATCAAATTTACTTGTAATGTATGCCGGCAATTTAAAAGATGACAAAGACTACCCCACAAAGGTAGGTTTTGTTGTATCAAAAAAAATTCATAAGCGTGCAACAAAAAGAAACAGGATAAAAAGACTAATCCGAGAAAATATAAGATTACTGATTAAAAACAACAATGAAGCGATTAACAAACATCAAAGCTTAATTTTAATGCCAAAATATGATATATCGGATAAATCGTTTACGGAAATTCAGAATTCAATTTTAATATTACTCAACAAACTAGCAAATAAAAATATTTAGCATTATTATATAAAGTACAATGAATACTCTGGTTCAAAATCTACTGGAAAATCAAACCAAAGAAAAAATACAAAAGCCTAACTGTCAAACTCGTTCAGGGCGTTCTTTTCTTGCGTTTTATCTTCAAACAAAATTTAAACAAATAATTAATCATGATAAAAAATCAGATAAACAAATAATAGTAGACTATAAAAATGATTTTCTGGATAATTTCTGCCAGCGTCTGATAGATAGACATGAAGATAAAATTCTAATTGCTTTAAGCGGAGAATCCGCAAGCGGTAAATCGACAATCTGCAGACAGATTCAAACTTGTATATCAGAACTCAACCTCCCTGTTACAATTTTAACTGCCGATAATTATTTTAAAGACATTTCGGAATTAATTAAAAAATACGGAAATTTTGATTTATTGAGAGATGCAGGATATGACGTTGATTCGCCTGAAAACTTTGATTTGGATTTATTAAAAGAGGATTTATTAAAGCTTCAAAAAGGCTCTGATATTTTATCTCCGGAATACCTTGTAAACGGTACGGGTAAATCCAAACCCAAATCAATTCCGGTTAAATCCAATAAAATAATAATAGTAGAGGGAATGTGCTCAATTTTTGATACAGTTCGTGATATTTTCGATATTAAAATTTATATCGACCTGAATGATGAAGAAAGAAAAGAAAGATTTTTAAACCGTGCAAAATCAAGAAATCAAGACGAAGTAAATGCTCTTAAGCACTGGGAATATATTAAATCCGCAGGGCAGAAATATTTAATACCAAATAAAAAATACTGCGATATTATTATAAACGGCGAATGTGATTTAAAGTATTTTCAAGATATGGTTATGTATATCAATCTGATAACTAACAATTTCTATGAAGAATAGTGTTTGCAAGTTTTTGCGCCTTATCATCAAGTTGTTCGTAAGTTGAATTATTTTCTACCGTATAATCCCATTTATTGTAATCATCAAGCGAAGTTTCTGTTGCATCATCGTTATTTACAATAACTCCACGCTTGCTTCTGGTTTCAAAACTGGCTTCAACTCTTATTAAAATAGCGCCTCTCGATTTAAAATATTCCATTTCATATACCATTCTTAAATCAGGCACAATAATATTGTTATAACCTGCCAAATTGTTAAGCCAGTAATCAGGGCTGACACTTCTTCCCCAGTTGCCGAGTCTTATTAACTCATCACGGTATAAATGCTTGTTTTTATATATTTCCTCAAGTAAAATGCCTCTTTGTTCCGCAAGTTTTATTTTAATGGCATCTCCTATTCCAATTCTTTTGTATTCAGGCATATACTTTAAAAGCAGTTCGGCAAATGTATCTTTGCCCGAGTATTGTTTGCCCGATATAGCTATTATATTTAATTTGTTTTCCATAATTTAATTATATTCTAAAACATTATTTTAAATTGTTAAGATTTGTTAACAAATTTAATTAAAGTAAGCAATATTTATAAAGAAAAATACTTTATTAAAATGTGGGATTACATACTACTTAACGGAACACGATTTATAAGGAAAATTAAATCAAGACGTTAAAGAGTATAATCCGCAAAGTGTTAAAGTTTAATAGGGGAATAAGGTGTTTTACTTAAATTATTTTTAAGGGTGTTTTAAATTTTTGTGTGTGGTTAAAAGCTTTTCGAAAATAGCTTAAAAATTTTCGGCAAAATGTGGTAGTTATATTAATTAAATAGGATGTGTGTATTATGGCTTGGGTTACGCTTTGTTCAAGAAAAATGAGCAACGGAATATTAGTTAACGATTATAGTTTAGAACTGTTTCGCATTCAAAACAGAAGACAGCGTCTTAAGAGCGAACAATCTTTAAGATTGAGAAAGCTTCAAAACGAACAAGATGAAATGTTGAAAAATAATGCAGCTCACATTCACTATGACGAAGCAGTACAAGCACTTAAAGATGCACAAAAAATAGACGTAAGCACATCATCAACAACAACGAATGATAACACTCCTTATGAAAATATAAAAGAATATACATATGATGAAGCATCAAGCCTGGGATATTTAACAAAAGAACATAAGGAAAGCTATAATAAAATTAAAAATTATGTAAAAGATATAAATAAATGCTCAAAAGTTTATAATCCAGAAACAAAACAGCTAACAATTACTGCAAAAAACGGAGCAATATTTGTAATTAATGAAGACGGCACAACTACCGTTACTTTACATGATGCCAATAATACAAGTTTTGAAATGTTCAATGTAAGTGAAAGGTTTAACGGTACCAGTGCCAGTTATGATGAGTTGATGAATTCACCTCAATGCATTCTTACCGATGCTCAAAAAGCTGAATTAGAAAAAGGTGATGATGGTAACAATTTTAAACATAACAATTTCAATTTAGACTCAACAGGTGCCGTTATTACGAGAGATACTTACGGTGCATATATGGTATTTGAACCTGATGGTACAACATATCACTGCAATGAGGATGGTATGAGGCTAAATGTATGGCATTATGGCATTTTAGGCTGTTGCTCTGAAAGACAACCCGTGACCGAAACAAACAGTTCCATATGTAGCAGTTCATACAAAATGAGCGGCGATTTAACATATGATAAAGCAAAAAACTATTTATCAAAAGAACAAAAAACAACTTACGAAAGAATTAAAAAAGGCATTAAGGATTTCGATAAAAATACAATATCAAGATACAATGATGATACACAAGAAATAACAATAACCGAAAAGAACGGAACAGTTCATGTGATAGATAAAAGCGGAAAAGAAACAGTTACCCTTTCAAACGGTAATCAATATACAAGAACTGCTGGCGGAAAAAATGAAAAAGGCGGAGTTGATTTTAGTGAATTTATCGAAAAATTATCTGAAAGTCAGCTTGATGAAATTCTTAAAATGGCAGGTGTTAAAGATGTTGACGACTTAAAAAAACAATATATCCTAAATAAAAGCAAATTAAACGGTTCTTTATTCTTTATCGACAATAACGGAAACGCAACTGTTGTAAAACCGGACGGCAATGTTGCCGATATTAAGATGGATTCATCTGAAAAAATCAGAGCTAAAAATTCAGCAATCGCAAAAGCGGAAAAAGAAGTTGATTATGCTAAAACAGATTGGCAAAGCGAAGAATTAATGATAAGAAAAATGTATTCTGATCTTAAAGAAGAAATTGAAGAAGAAATCAATGAAGAAGAAAATATGCTGGCTCGCAAACAGGCAGATATCGAAGCAATAACACAAATTTTAGCAGACGAACGTGATGCGTTAAAACAAACACTCCCGCAAGCAATACAAAAATCAACTATATTCGGCTAATTCGGGCATAGAATAAACTAAATGTTAAGTTTTGTTAAGTAAATCAGAAAAATTGCGCAATTTTTTAAGCGCAATTTTTTTTATTAATGTGTGGGATTACATACTACTTAACGGAAAAACATTTAAACATTTACTCTAATTATTTACTCTGGATTTAAAACTATAAAGCAAAAATTGAGGAGAGCTTTAATTGGTTTTAAGGAACACTATAAACGTTAAATAGTGTAAGGCGCAAGGGAAAAAAGGTTAATATTATTAAGAAAGAGGGCACACTATGGGATGGGTTACATTAAACTTACGCAAAATGGACGATCAGGTATTGCACAACAATTTTCAAGCGCAATTGCTGGGTATTTCAAGAAGACGTCAACAGGTAGCAAGAAACAAGGGTTATCAAACTCTATTAATTAACAATGAAAGAAAAACACAACTTAATGACATTAAAGCAGTTAAGGACGATTATTATAACGGCTATCTTGATGCGTATAACAAATATACGCAATTGAAAAAAGCCTACAATAAAGCAAAAAGCGATAGTGAAACTTATAGCAATAAAAAAAGCACTGATTCGGTAACAGTACTATTTGATGAAAACTTCAATCCTGTATACAATAAAGAAGGTAATGGGTTTCAAGAGCAGGAACCGGCATACAAGAATGATAAAGGTGAATATATTAAACCTGCCGAAAATGGAGAAAACCAAGGGACCCCAGTAACGGAAGGCTACTGGCTTGGCGAAGAGTATGTTGTACAGGATGGAAATCATAAAATGGAAAGTGTTTCCTACTATCAGGAAGGCAATAATCCACCAATTCCGGTACTGACAAAAGAACAACTGAGCGAACTAGAACAAATGGTAGAAAAAGCAGAGGACGATAAATCTACTGCCTATACTGCATATAATAATGCATTTACAGAATACGAAGATAAAAAGAAAAATTTAAACGATGAATTTGACCAACAGTTACAATCACTGGAAGAAGAAACAACAACAGAAGAAAACAGCATAGATTTAGAGCAAACACAAATCGAAGCACAGTTAGAATCGTTTACTCAAGAACTTCAAGCAGTTAAACAGCAAGTAAGCCAGGATATGCAAAACGTTGTAATCAAACTCGGTTAATAAGTATAATTAATTCTTTCGATACAAGGGCACCTCCCTTGTATCGAAAGTAAAAAACAAATCCCTTTCATAGTGAGCTTTTTCAGGTGAATTGTTAAGTTTTGTTAAGAAAATAACACAAAACAGGCAATTTTTACCTGAAATTTTTCTTTATTATAATGTAGGGATTACAAAAAAACGGGAAACAAAAGGGATAAAAAGGTTTATTTAATTTTGGGGATTATTTTTTAATCAAGTAAGTAAAAAGAAAAAACACTACTTATCATCAAGTTTAACGTTAGTAATTTAAATACAAAATAGGGTTACATTATTATTAAGAGGAAAGAGGGCACACTATGGGATGGGTTACTTTAAGCTTACGCAGAATGGAAGATCAGGTTCTGCACAACAATTTACAACTTGAATTATTGGGAATATCAAGACAAAGACAACAACTGGCAAGAAACAAACAGTATCAATCACTGGTTATTAACAATGAAAGAAAGTCGGCAATTAACAATGACTCGACAAAAACTACTAAAGATAGCGCATATCAAGCATATATGGATTATTCCAAGCAGGAAGATAAAGATTCAGGGCAATTAACGGCACTTCAGACCTCATATATGGAAGCATCACAGGCATACGAACAACAGAAGAATAACCTAAACGACATGTATGATCAGAGATTACAGAGTTTAGAAGAAGAAACTACTATGGAGGAAAACTTCCTGGATATGCAGCAGACTGAAATCGAAACTCAGCTTGAAGCAATCACACAGGAACTCCAGGCGGTAAAACAACAAGTAAGCACAGATATCCAAAATTCAACAATAAAATTAGGATAGAAAAGCTAGGATTATGTAACCATCGAAATCTTGATAATAGTGTAAATTACAATGCAAGGTCACCGCCTTGCATTGTTTTTTTATATGAAATTATTTTTTGTCTTTAGTATCGGGTTTATCGACAACTTCAGCATTAATCACCTTAGTGTCAACAATTCCAGCCGCTTCATCTTTTTGCTTTTGTTTAAGGTTTTCTTCAATAATAAGCTGTTTATTTATAATAACAGTTTGAGCAATTTGGAAGACATTACTTGTAACAAGATACAATAAAGCACCTGCAGGAATTGGAATAAATACAAAAGTAACTATAATCATTATCGGCATAATTCTGCCCATAGATTTTTGCATGGCAGCTTGTGTCGGGTCTTGATTTTTAGTTTGTGTTGTTGCCATCATAACTTTCTGAGAAATCCAGATTGTAATACCAAATAAAGCAACAAGCATAATAACATCCCAGTGTATATCTTCTTTAACAGGAACAGTAGGATATGACACCGACAAAATATCACCGTTTCTTGTAAATGTAACATTTTCGGTTTCTTTTGTCATTATATTCATTACCGAAACTTCGGCTTTTTGAATTTTATTTAATTGCTCAAATTTTAAATTAAGGCTGTCAAGTGCAATCTTTAAGTCAATCGGCTGGTTTTCTTCAATTTCGCCCTGAATAACAATCGCTTTTTGAGGTTTCTCAATTTTAACATTATCTATAACTTCATCGGTTAAATATACTTTTGCAGTTTTACCCGATTGAAATTGAGCATTCTTGCTCACCGAAAATTTACCGTCTAAAGATACGCCCGCATTTGATTTAATCGTCGAATCAAGTCGGTTTATGAAAAGAAAATGCGTATTTCCTGCCATTTGAATAAATTGCGGACTCATTAGCGCACTGTAAAGCATAATAAATACCGGGATTTGAATAAGCATCGGCAAACATCCCGCCATTGGGTTGAAATTATGCTCTTTATAAAATTCCATCATTTTTTGCTGCATTAACTGGGGATTATTTTTATATTTTTCCTGAATCATTTTCATTTTTGGCCCGAGATTTTGCATATTTTTCATCGAGCGTTGTTGAGTTACATTAATCGGCCAGAGGCATAAACGCATAATTATTGTAAATATAATTATTGCCATACCGTAACTTCCGACAATAGCTGCCAGTTTACCCAATATTTGAATAGTCAGAACAACAAAGTCCATTTAATTCTCCTCAATTTATAATCATGTTTAATAGTATAAATTTTACTATAAACATGCTAAAATTTTTCTTATGGAAAATAATTTTGATACAATTGTTGCAATCGCAACCCCGATGGCTAAATCAGCTATAGGGATTATCAGAATATCCGGTAGCAGGGCATATGACATAGCAAAAGAGATTTTTAAAGGCAAAATTGAAAATCATAAAATATGCTTCGGTTATATCGTCGATAACGGTAAAAAGCTTGATGAAGTCATACTTTTACCCTTTGAATCCCCAAAAAGCTATACAGGGGAAGACGTTATAGAAATTCAGTCCCACGGCTCATACACAATATTAAGTAATATACTTGAACTTATACTTTCTAAAGGTGCAAGAATGGCGTCCCGCGGCGAATTTACCAAACGTGCATTTTTAAATCAAAGAATTGACTTATCCCAAGCTGAAGCTGTTCTTGACTTAATAAATTCCAGATCAACCAAATCAGTCGATACTGCTCTAAATAATCTTGAAGGTTACTTGAAATCAAAAATCATATCACTTAAAAATAATTTAACAAATTTATATTCAAGACTTATTGCATCGGTTGATTTTCCGGAAGATGTCGCAGAAGTTGATACAAATTATATCGTAACGATATGTAATGATAATATTCAAGAGATTAATAAAATATTAGCAGCGTCTAAAAGTCACGATTACTTGCGTGACGGAATAAACGTGGCACTTATAGGCCGTCCTAATGTCGGGAAAAGCTCACTGTTTAATGCATTACTAAACTACAACAGGTCAATTGTAACCGAAATCGAAGGAACAACAAGAGATACAATTAAAGAAAACATTAATATAGACGGATATCTGGTAAATTTTACGGATACTGCAGGAATAAGAAATAAAGAAAATGCGGATAAAGTTGAAAAAATCGGCATAGATAACTCTATTGAAGCAATTAAACAATCAGAGATTATAGTATTTTTGTTTGAAAACAATAAGACGGAAATAGATGATAATTTACTTGAGCTTGCTAAAGGCAAAAAAGTTATTTTTGCCAAAACAAAATTTGATATTAACTCTGAAATATTTGAAAATGCCATAAATATAAGTGCATTAACAGGATACGGCATAGATGAGTTTAAAAGCAAAATATTAACGTCAATCAGAGAACTTGTGCCTGATGACACGGATTTTACGACAAATAAACGACATCAAGCTTGTCTTTTGAAATCTAAAAAAGCACTGGAAAATGTCATAAATACGGCAACTTCAAATCATCTTGCCGATTTATGCGCATCTGATTTAAAAGAAGCAATATTATCACTTGATGAAATAACGGGCGAAGTTTTAACAGATAATATACTTGAAAACATATTTGATAATTTCTGCATAGGAAAGTAGCTAGATTAAGCTTTTTATGTATTTTGCCACACCCTCACCCATAGACATACAGCTTTTCTGAACTCTAAGCGCACTATGCGCCGTGAAATCAGCGCCTACAAGTTTTCCTGCAACAAATAAATTAGATATATCTTTACTCATTAATGATTCTATGGGAAGTTGATAAGAAATTTTTTGGCTGAATTTTGATTTACATTTGTCCGAATGGATATCAATTCCGTAATCAGCGCACAAAACTGGGTTTTTAAACATTTTAGCGGATTGCAAATCTTCTTTAGTATAAATATATCTGGGTTTAATTCTTCTATCCTCTCTTGAACCGGTAACAGTAGCGATATTTGCTATATAAGCTTCTTCAAAACCAGGAAAGGCATTTTTAACAAAGGAATACAATCTCCATATAGCTTTATATCCCGATATTAAAGAAGCAGATGAATTATATATGTCATCGGCGCAATTTTTTATTCTCGGACAATTAAACGCAACTTCGCCTTTTGCTCCCGCTACCGAAAATATCTGGAAATAGGCTCTATCAGCCTCTTTAAGAATACCTTTTTCAACACCCTGTTTTAAATATTTATCCAAAGCCCAAACTTTATCCGTGTTATTAACAGAAGCGGTTGTAAAATGTAATTCTTTAATATTTATATCGTTTAGATTGGTATTGGTAATATCTCGGTTAGTGTCAACTTTCAAAATAAAGTCCGTAAATTTTTTAATATCGACATTAGCAACATTAAATCTTAAAGAATTTTCCTGTTTGATTAAATTATCTTTTAAAAATTTACATCCTGCGAGTTTTGAAAATTCACCCGAGCTTGAACAATCAATATAATATTTCGATTTGATTGGTAATGATAACATTTTTGAATTTAAAGTTAATTTTATAATACGATCGCCGTTTTTTGAAACTTCATTAACCGTAGTTTCAAATAATATGTCGAGATATTTTTTTATATTTGCTGAAGTTAAAATATTAACAAGAACAATTTTTAAAACTTCGGGATTTAACCAGCCATCGTTATTATCGGAGTATGTAATTTGTGCATTATATTTTGAAGCTGTTTTTATTAATTTTTTATAGTAATCACAATTTACATCAGAAACGGAAGATTTCATAATCGGAACAACAAGTCCTCCGGTCATCAAACCGCCAAGGTAATTATTTTTCTCAATAAGAAGAGTTTTTAACTTCAATTTTGCACAATTATATGCGGCAGCACAACCTGATGTACCACCACCTACAATAATAACATCATATTTTTTTGTATTTTTATTCATTTAATAAATTATATTATTTTATAACGGTATTTGCAAATTATTAACAAATACTATTTCTAAGGGTTTTACGGCTCTTTACATGCTATTTGATAGGTAGTGATAATGTATATTATGTAACTTTGTAAAAAATACATAAAAATGATAAATAATACATAATTATAAATCAAAGCTACTTAGCGGGCAAATTAAAGCGCCTGTCTAATATCGAATTTATATACAAAATTTTATTAAAATTGCAAAAGATTATATATTATACAATTGCTTTTAGTCTTAATATGATTAATTTTATTTTTGCAATTGATATTCTGGAATAAAAATTAGGAGGAAACATGTGTAATAATTTTAATAAAGATAAAACAAGGGTTATCCTTGTAGATGACCATAAATTATTCAGATGCGGAATAAAATCAATGTTTGATAATTCAGACAGCATATGCGTGGTAGCGGAAGCCGAGTGCGGAAAAGACGGGATAAATAAAATAATTGCTCAAAATCCTGATGTAGTTCTTCTGGATTTAGAACTGGGAGATATAAACGGACTGGAATTAATAGAAAAAGTAAGCGAAAAATGTCCAAACGTAAAATTTATAATTTTAACGTCGCACATTAACGAACATGTCGTAGCAAAAGCAATGAAAATGGGAATTTACGCATATATTTTAAAAGATATAAATTCTGAAATGCTGGATATGATAGTAAAATCCGTTTCAAGAGGTGCAATGTGGATAGATAATAAAGCAGTTCAAATTTTGCGTGAAATGAACACAAATATTGTTCCGGTCGTACAAACATCAAGGCAAAATTTTCGTTCAAAACATGCAAATCTGACAGCAAGGGAATATGAAGTTTTAAAGCTTGTTGTAGACGGTAAATCCAACCAACAAATTGCGAACGAACTCCATATATCGGAGCATACCTCAAAAGCACATGTATGCAATATTATTCAGAAGCTTGTCGTAGACGATAGAACTCAAGCTGCGGTTAAAGCAATCCGTGAAGGTATTGTATGATTTATTATCAATACCTATCGTTACGATTTAATATATAAGAAATTCTTTTTTGTTTTACATCAAATCGGACTTAAAATATTTCTCTGCCGTTTTGTGCATTAATTGAGAACTCTTCCGAATCTACAAAACCGTAATAATGATCAAATTGACCATCTCTGCGGATATCAGCCTGATGAAGAATATCGGGACTGGAATCCGGTGTTGACATACTTGTAGAATGCGTTAAAGTACCGTGAACATCATAACTGTTTGTTAAAGACGTTATAAAATGATTTTGTAAGTCATAAAACATTACATTTTTTTCCAAAAAATTACCGTAATCTTTATTGGTTTCCCGATATATACTCAACATATTTCCGTCCCTTGAATAGTCATCACGAATGAAAACACTGGGCATTCCATCTTCATATTTGATGTTCGTCGTGTAGTATGAACCGTCCTCTGCATAAAAATTTCGTTCAGCGTATACATCAAGAACTCCATCATTATTTGCATCGGAATAATAAGATGTCGAACACATATCATGGACTTCTGCCATAAATTGGTCGGTTCTTGGAGAATAGCTTTGATTGTTAGCTATAGCATTATTTAAATCCTGTTTATCCTGTTCGGATAAAATTTGGTTTTTAGTGTAAAAAACATTATCAATCTGCTCATGCTGGGTTATAAAGTCTATCGACCCGTCACCGTCATAATCTATATAATCCGTTGAAGTAAATAAATCATTGTCTGCAATGGTAAATATAGAACCGTTATCATATTGAGAAAGACTTGTTGTTTTATTTCCGTCAACAGAGCTGAAATATTCCTTTGGGCTTCCGTCAGCATTTAAAAAAGGGTTTTCGGTTAAATTAACATCCGACATAGTGCTTTCATTATGTAATTTAGAATAATTCTCCTGGTTGGTATCTTCTTCTATTTCAACCGGAATGTTTGTATTTTTAAAATTAAAATCTACACTGTTAAACATAAATATCCTTTCAATTAAATCAAAATAAATAAGTTATATATATAAAGTATATTTATCTTAAATAATTGATAGTTTATTAAGAAAAATTAATTTAATTCAATCATTTAAACTATGACAGAAAAAAAATAAAATAATAGAATGAATATAAAAGAAAAGCCCAAAAATGGGCTTTAAGATTTACTAACGATACAAGTTTTTTTTACACCAACACCGAATTATTTATCAGTTGTATGATTTATGTGACAAAAAATATACTATTATAAATATTTTTCTATTGCAATATTATTGTTACATAAATTAATATCTAAAAAATGAAAGGAAGTACTTTTGAAGGTACTTCCTTGACTATAATTGAAAGAGATATGAAATTATTATTTAATGTCTAAAATATACGATTAGATGCACAGCAATTTATACAAAAAGTATCTCACCGATTAAATTTTCCATACCAATATATAAATCCTCGTAACATCCTATTGATATTTATATAAAGTAATTTTTTAAAATAAAATTGATATTATGTAAACAAATATTAAATTAATTTTTTTAATGATTTTTTGTAGTATTTTTAATATGTGAAATTTAAACAAATACCGGATAATTACTTAATAACTTTTTTAGACAGATTGACAAGATTTGAACCTGCTTCATCCAGATACAAAAGATTGTTTAATGACATTCTTTCCAAATTTTACCTTGAAACAGACATTAAAAAGTTAAATGACGAAGACAAAATAAATATTGCAGTTACTATAATAAACAGCTCATTTAAGCAGAGTGAAAATGATGATTATTTAAACAGGCTTTTTTTATACCTTGAGGATTTTTATTTTAAACATGATGATACATCTTATCAATACCTATCGAAACGACTTAATATTTACAATGTTATTTCCACTTTAGATACAAAACACATTTTGCAAAAAAATATTAAATGGCTAAAAAACATTTCGACAACTCTTCCCGACTTATTAGCTTTACAGGACAAAAATTCAATTTTATATCCGGTCAAAAAAATAATCCTATGCGAAGGACAGACCGAATTTATATTGCTTGGAACAATATTTAAAATGTTCAATGTAGATTTTGAAAAACAAGGCATATATATACTCCCTGCGGGCGGAAAAAATCAGGTTGCAAGAAAATACTATAAGATGTCGGATATATATAAAATCCCCTTTTTTATACTGCTTGATAATGACGCAAATCAAATCAAAGGGGCTATTTTACCCAAACTGCGCCCTCAGGACAAGTTATATCTGATTAAAAGCGGGGAGTTTGAAGATTTAATACCCTCAACAATCATTAAATCAACTCTAAATTTTGTTCATAAAAATGACTACAATTGCACACCTGAAGACTTTTCGGGGAATTTTTCAATGGTTAAGAATATAGAAAACATATACAGAAAATATGGTTTTGGAGAGTTCAAAAAAGCAAATTTTGCGGAATATTTAAACAATTACATAAATAACAACTGCGCTAAATCAGATTTTAAATCATCGGAAATAGTTGATATTGTTAATGCTTTTAAAACTATATAATTTACTTTTTCTTTACAACTTTTAAAAATCAATATAAAATCAGATTATGAAAAAAGTCCTTATAACAAATGCATCAGGATGTATCGGCATTAATCTTGCAAATTTGCTTTTGGAGGATGATAACACGTCAATTTTGGGTTATGACGATAAGTTAAGCCAAAACACTTCATCCATATACACACTTCTTAAAAACGAAAGGTATAACTTTACCGAATACGATTTAACAAAAGAAATACAGGAATACTCGGATGAAATATACTATCTTACGCCCTGTATCAACAGCCGGCTGTACTTAGATAATAAATACGATTATATTTTAAAGCAATTCAAAATGTTAAACAGCATACTTAATTATGCATCATTATGCGGAGCAAAAATTATATTTGCAAATAATTTTCTCAATTATAATTCCTTAAATTCCGAATTTTTCCCTTTATACAGTGCCATATCAACAATGCAAAATATGATTAAGGTGTTTTCAGACAAAAATCACCTTGATTTTAAAGTTGCACAAATTTCAAACTTTTACGGTATTAATTCTTATCCCGATAAGGATAATTTTGTCGGTGATTTTATTTTTAAGTCATTTAACAATGAAAGCATTGATATAGGAAAAAACGAATCAGTTTACATTACTTTTGCCAGAGATATCGCAAAAGGACTTAAGGTAATAATGGAGTCATACAGCGAAAGTAATATTTATGATATTTCTAACCCAAATCCATGTTTAAAATCAGATATAGCAAAGCTTATAGCAAATTTCACAAAATCAAAATCAGCAATAACATGTGAAGATGAAACGCCTGAAATGCCAAGTTATAACCCCGATGTATCAAAATTAAACAATGAGCTTAATTTCAGATGCGCAACTTCCATTTTGGATGGTGTATCAAAAACAATTGATTTCTACAAAATGATGTATTTTTCATGAAAAAAAGCCCCCAAAAAGGGAGCCTTATATTTTTATTGGGAAAAGGTGGAAAGGTTAGGAAAAATGTAGGGAATAAGATAAAACCCGCAACTTGTATGCAAGCTTAATCTAAATATATAATTCCACTTTTTTTACAACTAATAACCATAATTATTTAATTTTACAAAACTTAATATTACTTTATACACTTATTGCTATACTTGTATTTTAGAATTAATATACGTCATATTCCCAGCAATAGTCATAAATACACTTAATAAATTCGTAAAAATACTTACTGCATCAGGGGTTGAGGCATATTTACTTTTGTGCTATAATATTAGTAGAGCATACTACGAGCATTTAGAGGTGCAATATGATAAATTCCCCTCAAAAAGACTATTATATTGACAGTTACGGCATAAACCTGGTTAATTACGCTATTAAAAATAAGAACAGGAACAAAAACATTGATGCCGTGATAATAACTGTTATACTAACAATGCTTACGGCGTGCTTTATAATTTCAAAACCGATATTTGCAAACAGCGACGTAGATATAATTAAACAATCGGATACAGGAAAAGAAATATATCTTGAAAAGAACTTTAAAGAGAATATAAAAAATAAATATGCAGGCTCCTATATAAATTTTCCGACAACCGGAGTAGCACATATAAAAAAAATAAAATATATCAATTCCAAACCAATTAAAATTAATATTGTCGAATTAAATACTAACGCAAATCCAAATCTAAAAATTAAGCCACAAATCGCATCATATAAGTTAAATGCAAAAACAACAGTAAGAAAAATAGCACAAAAAGAAAATTCGCTAGTAGCCATCAACGGAAGTTTTTTTAAACCGCAAACCGGAGTTCCCCTCGGGGCGTTAATGATAAACAAAGAGGTTATGACAGGTCCGATATATAACAGAGTCGGAATTGCAATTTTTGAGGAAAACGACAGAACATATTTTAAAATGTTAAATGTTGACTTTGATATTTCGGCAATAACACCGAATTTTAAGGTTAAAGTCGATAATATAAATCAACCGAGAATGCTATCCACACATTTATTAATGTATAATTCGCTCTGGGGAAAAATCTCCCCTCCGCCTCCTCAAAATGGATATAATATGCTTATTAGAAATAATAAACCCGAAAAAATATCAGCAAATCCTATTGAAATATCTAACGGTGATACGGTATTACAGGGAAGTAAAGAGATAATATCAAAACTCGGAAAAGAAAATTATATTAATATTGATATTAAATTGCAGGACGAAATTAAAAACGCAAAACATATCATAGGTGCCGGACCTTATCTGGTGAAAAATTCGCAGATTTATGTTGATTATAAAGAACAAAAACTTCAAGCTATCTCGGGCAAAAATCCCAGAAGTGCAGTAGGTTTTAAAAATGACGGTACATTTATTATAGTAACAATAGACGGAAGAGAAAAACAATCTGTCGGAATGACATTATTTGAACTTGCAAAGTTTATGAAAAGTATAGGATGTGAATATGCAATGAACTTTGACGGAGGTTCATCAAGTGCAATGTATATAAAGGGCGCAATCGTAAATGATGCGGTTAATAAGGAAGGTATAGCAGTTTCAAATGCGCTTGTAATAAACGAGATTGATAATAATTTAAAAATATCAAGTTTAAATTAAACGCTTAGTAATGATTTTATTGCTATCGGAATATATCTTACAAGAGTAGATGCAAGAACTCCATACTCAGAGAATGTTTTTGATGCAATTTCGGCAGCTAACCCGTGAAGATATACAGCACAGCATGCTGCACTTTCAAGATTTAATCCTTGCGCACAAAAACCCGCTATCATCCCGGTTAAAACATCTCCGCTTCCGGCTTTAGCAAGAGCCGAATTTCCCGTATGGTTGATGAATATTTTTCCGCTAGGAGAAGAAATGACAGTTTCAAAACCCTTCAATAAAACCATGCAGTCAAATTCTCTGCTTGCTTCCCATGCCCATTTTGCTCTGTTTTGCTGAATTTCTTTAACATCAACCCCCATTAATCTGCTAAGCTCCATAGGGTGCGGTGTAATAATTGAATTCAAAGGAAAATTAAATACTTTAGCACTGCTTATAATATTAATTGCATCGGCATCAATAATAATCGGAGTATAAGCTTTTTGATTACGTTTTAAGAAGCTGAGCAAAAACTCATTAACTCCGCCTATTTGATTAATACCGCATCCTACGGATACAACATCATAATTTGCAATAGCCTGAATTATTTTAATGGCATCTTTCGGGATTGTTCCGTATTGTGATTGTCCTAAATCAAGAAATGTTATGTCGGGTGTACTTGCAGCAACCGACGATATAACATCGGAACATGTTGCAAGCATACAATATCCGGCACCGCACATTAAAGATGAAATTGAACTTAAATACGCAGCACCCTGATACTGGCATGAGCCAGAAATATTTAAAACTCTGCCGTAAGTACCCTTGTGAGAATTTTGAACTCTTTTCGGGAACATTTTTAGTACAATATCTTTTCCCAATACTTGTATATCTGTTTGTTGTGTCATTTTATATTTCCTCATTTATGCAGCCAAATTGCCTGACTGCTTCATAAGAAGCTATAGCAACCGAATTAGAAAGGTTTAAGCTTCTTGTTATTTCTTTCATAGGTATAGTTAAGCAATTTGCAGAATACTTGTTTAAAATACCTTCGGGAATCCCTCTTGTTTCAGGGCCGAACATTAAAAAATCACCTCTTTGAAATTTGTTATCGGTGTACAAACGGTCTGTTTTTGTTGTGAAAAAGTAGAAATTAGAATCCTTAAACTTTTCCAGTAATTCATCGAATGTCTGCACATGTTCTATATCAAGCTTGTCCCAGTAATCTAAACCCGCCCGCTTCAAATTTTTATCCGATAAATTAAATCCTAATCTTCCGACAAGATAAAGTTTAGCGCCGATACAAGCGCATAGTCTTGCTATATTGCCTGTGTTTTGAGGAATTTCAGGTTCAAATAAAACAATATTCAAATAGTTTGATTTATCGGACATTATTATTTATTATCCTCAACAAAAAATCTCTTCGATTCAATTACAACGGGAACACCTCTTAATACACAAAATACTACCGAAATTACCGTGCATATAATACCCGTTTGAAGTACAATATTTTGACCCTCAAATGCAACGGGAAAATGCCCGAGTATTAAAAGGAAAAATGCAAACGCTTTACAAACAGCATAGGTAAATCTGCAAAAATTTGAAGCTACGATAAATTTAGCAATTTTTCCCTGCATCATGGTATTTTTACCAAATGCGGTAAATCCTCTTTCAAATGCCAGCGTTCTTAATGAATCGGTCACAATTCCTCTTGTTAAAACTATTATCGGCACACAGACGTTTATCCAACCTAATGTGCTAAATGTTATCCAGAATACATTTTCAACAATTCTATCACCCATAATATCAAACAGTGCGCCAAATTTAGATACTACACTAAACTTTCTTGCAACATATCCGTCTAACCCGTCAAACCACATCAATATAGCGGTTATAACAAGTGCTATTGCATATGAGTATTGACATTCCGTACAATATAAAAGTCCTACAACAAGAAATACAAGAAATATTCTTGATAAGGTTACTATGTTGGCTAAATTTTTCTTAATATTGTTCATTTTTTACCTCTAAATCATTTTTGATTATATTTGCTACAATTTCAACACAATGTTTATTTCCGAGTAATCTTTTGGTATCTTGACATCCTTTTATAACATATTCTCGTTTTTCGGCATCATCTAAAAGCAAAAGAAGCTTATTTTTAATATTTTGAGGAGTTGCATTAAACATTAACAACTCATCAACATAATCCCTGTTTGTAATAATATTTACAAGACAAGCTCTTTTAATATTTCTTACAAGCAAATAAACTAAATAAAAGAACAGAGGCCCTTTGTACGCTATAATCATCGGCGTTTCATACATTGCAGCTTCAAGAGCAACCGTACCGGAAGCAAGCAAAAGTGCATCCGAATAGGCAAGAAGTGAATGATTATCGTCGTTTATTGTCTTATATTCAACATTAAAAGCATCGGGTTTTAAACTTTTTGCATGTGAAAATACAAACTGAATATCATTTCTTACTTTTTCAATAAGTTTTAAGCCTTTTACAAATGTTTTTAATAAAAATTTTATTTCAAAAACTCTTGAACCGGGAAATACACCGATTAATTTTTTATTTTTATCTAATTTATATTTTTCAAAAAATTCATCTCTTTTATTGCACACAGGTAACTCGGAAATTATCGGATGTCCGACATATTCGGCATTAATACCCTCTCGAACATAAAATTCTTTTTCGAAAGGAAAAATTGTAAATACCTTATCAATGTTTTTCTTTATTGTTTTAAGCCTGTATTTACGTGAAGCCCAAATTTGAGGCGGAATAAAGTAATAAACTTTAAAGCCTTCTTTTTTAAGCATTTTTGAAATTGATAAATTAAAAGCACCGTAATCTACGAGCAAAACCAAATCGGGTTTAAATTCATTTTTCAAATATTTAAGAATATCAAGACCAAGAAAAATATGATTAAAAATATTTTTAAAGGTTAAACCGACTTCACCCATTTTTTCATGGTTTCTGAAAAGTTTGACACCCTCTTTTTCAAGATTTGATTCACCAACTCCCTCTATTATTAAGTCGGGGCAAACTTTTTTTAATTCACGCACGACACCGCTAGCATGTTTATCGCCCGAATATTCTCCTGTTATAATAAATATTTTTTTTGACATAGTAAAAAAGCCTACAAAGCAACTATAATAATATCGTGTTTGTTTGCATATTCAAGCATTTTTTCCTGATTAACAATTATTGTTTCTCCGCTTTCAAGTGCGAGAATATTTGCGCCGTATCTGCGCATAGTTTTAACTGTTTTCAGTCCGACTGCAGGTATGTCAAATCGCTTATCCTGATGAGGTTTAGAAACCTTTACTACAATGGCGTTTTTTCTTCTTGCGAGTTTGCAACCACGCTTGATACATTTATCAGTACCCTCTATGGCTTCAATAGCCATAATCATACGGTCTTTAACAACAACAGACTGACCGATATCAAGTCTGCCGATTTCCTTTGCAATAGAAAATCCGTAATCAATTTCTTCATACTGTGCTTTTGTCGGCAATAATTTTGTTAAAACACCTTTTTGAACCATTAAGTTTTTAATGAATATGGTTTGATCGAGTATGGTAATACCGATTTTTTCCATCTGCTCAATGATTTTAAGCATAATAGCATCGTCATTTTTTCTGGTCATTTCTTTTAATAAATCCAGAGCCGTTTTATCAAACAAAGGACGTTTAAGAAGCATTGTTTTAGAAACTTTGCCCAGAAAAGTAAGCTGTTTGATTTCATTATCTTTCAAAAAATTGGTAATAGATTCAACCTGCCCCGGACCAAAAGAAACAATTTTAGAACAGTATTTTTTCAATTGTTTGTAGTTATCCGAGGATAATGAGATGCAAACTACATCGAAACCGTTTTGCTTTGCGCTTTTTGCCATTTGCACAGGCAGGTTGCCGTCACCTGCAATTAAGCATTGCTTATGCTCTAAAACCAAATTTTCCATAATTATAAGCTAAACTCCATTTTATCATTTTGTTTATCGGAGGAAGTATCCTGTTCTATTATTGTTTTAACATGTCCTGTTGCTTCAAACTTTTTCGGATTAACAATCATTATAATTCTGTCCGCCTCAACAGAATTTACGTTCTTTTGCGTAATTTTTGATCTTCCTTGAAATACAATTTTCTCAGGCTTATTTGTCTGTTTATTTATATACACCAGTGCTTTCGGACCCACGGCAACATAATCTGCGTATTTAACATTAACAGTACCGTTTGCCATAATCATGCTCGAACGTCTGTCATACTGTTGATTTCTGGCAGTAACTATAACTCTGTCGCCGTTCTCAAACGTTACATCCGACATTGTATTTCCGCTTACCGTAATGTCCTGTTTTTGTTTTGAATACTGTATCAAATCACCCTTAATAAAGCTTTTGTCCTGCTTAATAGTGGCATGCGATACAAGTTTTATATTATGAACATCACCTTGTTTATCCATAAGAGCATAACCCGTATCCGAAGTTGCAGTCATATCTTCATAGTTTATAACAACCGAACCTGTTGCCTTCATAAGATGGGTATTTGTGTCATATTCCTGTTCATCTGCCGTTATAATTATTGTAGGCTTTTTATCTTCAAGAACATTTGTCTGAGTATTTCCTTTTGCGGTTATGATTTTTTTAATCAAAGATACTTCAATAATATCCGCTTTTACTTCGTGTTTCTTATTGCCCTTTATTTGTTTAGCATAAGGCTTATCAAAAAAAGTTGCAAGAGAGGGTTTCTTTGTGGCAGGCTCAATGTCCAAATCAGCTCTCGGTGATTCTACAACAACGTCACCGACCTGAACTTTGACGTTACCCTTAAAGTATCCTTTATTTTTGTCAAGCTGGATATCCTGTTCTTTGGATTCTATTGTTATAGCAAGAACGCCGCCCGCTAACATCAACATCGCAAAAACTATAAATAATTTTAAATTCATCTTTTTCATAATATCTAATCTAGCATAAAATTAAAGTTGTGTGTACTTTTTCTTATCATCTTCATCGGAATAAATTTTTGTTTTTGTTTTTCCGATAACTCTGAAATTTGTCAGTGAAGAATTAAAGACAGCCTTGTTTGCTTTGGTTATAATCTTATCCTTATGAATATACTGAACATTTCCGTTTGCAAGAATATCCTTATCTTCACCCTGCCAAATTAATTCATCCGCATACAATTCCGAGCCGTTTTTTCCGACAAACAAATTATCACCGTTTAAAACAACTTTTTTCGATTTTTCATCATATGTACCACTATCGGATTTAAAACTTACCGACACTTCATTGTCTTTATCGTAAAAATTGCCTATAACATGATTTAACTTAACCGAGTTGTTTTCGGAATCATATTCGCCTGATTTGGCATAAAATTCCCAGTATTTTTTTTCTTCCTTAGTTTCGGTTACAATAATATTTTTTACAATAGCATGCTGATTTTTCATTGAATCATCCGAGTTGTTTTTCCTCACGGTTCTGGTAACAAACCATGACCAGATAACTCCCCAGGATATCAGAAGAACGATTGATAAAAAAACAATTTTAAATAATCTTTTTCTCTTCATAAAAAAATACTAACATAAAACAAATTATAAAAGTTTAATTATTAACTTTTACAAATAGCATTTACTATCTTCGCCCTTTACCCCGGCATACAATTCTACAAAATCTTTTGCGGGACTGGAATCTATTTTTGTTAAGAGAACTTCTTCAACTTGGAAAAAACCCACATCTCCTGACATTTCAACATCAATTCTAATCGGACGGCGGGAACCCTCGCTTATTATTATTCTTTCAATTGCATTAGCCGAATACTTATGAATATCGCCGACTTTAGGATGTTTATTAATTGAAAGAGGTATTCTGGCTCTACCTTTTGTCATATCACATCCGTCTGCAATAAGAATAATGCCTGCTTCAACGGAATTTATTTTTTTTGAAGACATATG
Organism: uncultured bacterium; assembly: GCA_902796305.1. Lineage (GTDB taxonomy): Bacteria > Cyanobacteriota > Vampirovibrionia > Gastranaerophilales > Gastranaerophilaceae > RUG14156. The sequence continues at coordinate 55,096 of CADBOJ010000063.1, forward strand.
ACCGACAATAGCTTCAGTTGTAAGAGCTTTTATTATTGTTCTTTTTTTAACATTGTCGGGAAATATATGCATCAAGGCTCTATCTATTATAGGTTGAGCTAAAATTGCGGACATGTCTTCGTGATTTTGTCTTGTGATTGACATTCCGATATCATGCATCAAACTTGCCAAAATAACGGCGCACATACTGTCTTCAAAGGTTCCGATTTCTTCCGTTTCAAGGGAAGTTTTAATGCCGGTTCTTTGAAGAATATTCAGCATTTTTATGGCATTTCCTGCAACCTGACGCATATGCACGGGTCCATGGTCATTATAACCGAGTCGTTTTATAGAAACATTGTTTGCATATTCCTGCAATTCCTGCAATTCTTCATCATTGAATAAAAAATTAACAAGTTCGAAGCATACCTTGTTATTTTCAACTCTTTTGATTATTTTTGCTTCAATTGATTGTTCTTTGATTGATTTCATAGTAACAACATTTTAACTTAAAAATTGACAATTGTTAATAGATATATTATTTTTAGTTAATGAAACGATGTAAATGGGTTGAAAATCAGGATAAGCTGTATATAGAATACCATGATACAGAATGGGGTGTTCCGAAATATAACGACAGGGAATTATTTGAACTTCTTATTCTTGAAGGGTTTCAAGCGGGTCTTAGCTGGTGGTGTGTATTAAAAAAGCGTGAGAGTTTTAGGTTGGCTTTTGATAATTTTGATGTGAATAAAGTAGCTTTATATGGCGAAAATAAAGTAAAAGAACTTCTTAAAAACGAAAAAATTATACGGAGTAAAAGTAAAATACTATCCGCAATAAATAATGCTGAAATATTTATTAAAATTCAAAAAGAATTTGGCTCATTTTCAAATTATATTTGGCATTTCACCGATAATAAAATAATCAAAAATAAAAATGATATTATTCCTCCTAAATCGGAATTATCTGATAAAATTTCCAAAGACCTTAAAAAAAGAGGAATGAAATATGTCGGGTCAATCATAATATACTCTTATCTTCAGGCAATAGGAGTAATTAATGACCACGAAACGAGATGCTTTAAATATTAAGAAATATTAACTAAATTTGTCATATACAGTCAATTTTTTTTAAAAGAAATACTTTATATTACCATAACGAATTATTTAAATAAAAAGAGGGGACTAGTATTTATGACAGACGCAATTAACGGATTAACACCCGTATCAACAGGCAAAGACTTTTTTAGAAATTCAACTTTTGACAAACCCGACGAGGCAGCACCATTACCAAACTTCTCAACTTTTGCAAATCGCAAAATTGAAGAAATTTTAGCAGCAAACAATGTTGAAAACGGAAAATTTGATTTACTGGACGACAAAACAGGAATGCCGTCATCCGATATACTGCAATGGCAGTTAGCATTAATGCAGAGCGATGCTGAATCATTAGACAAAAATTCCGTACCGGCTGTACAATATGACGGTGACGGATGGTATAAATACGACTCTAACGGTGACGGTCAATATGAAACATCTGTATGGTTCGATGATAATAAAAAACTTGGCGGCTTTTCAATTTATGACGAATACGATACAGATCTCGAATCAATGCATATTATGGAAAATAATTGCAAATTTAACTATGGCAAAGGAACAGAATATTACGAATTTGCCGATATGAAAATTACAGATCGTGAAACCGAAAATAGAGTTTCAAGCAAAGGTACTAATGCGTTCATATTCTCTGAACAATACGGCATAAAAAAAGAAATATATAATGTTAAATACAACAATAACAAGCCGGAATCGGTTGAAAAACTCTAATCATAAAGCAAATTAGTTACAAAAAAACAGGAAGCCGCATAAGCTTCCTGTTTTATTACAAAGAAATATAATCTATTTCATTAATTCACCAACTGCTTTATATACACTCATTCTTTGAGCTGCATCGTGCTCAGCTTGAGTATATAAAGCTTCAGCAGCTTCAGGATTTGTTTTAAGAAGAGATTTATATCTGCCCTCACTTCTGATAAATTCCTGATAGCTTCCTTTCGGGTCTTTAGCATCCCATGTAAACGGATTTTCATTATTCGGATTGTATCTGTATAACGGGAAGTATCCTGCTTCAACCGCTCTTTTTTGTTCGGTTTGAGTTTTGGACATATCAATACCGTGAGCAATACATGGAGCGTAAGCAAATATGATAGAAGGACCGTTATAGCTTTCAGCTTCCATAAATGCTTTAAGAGTTTGATTTCTGTCAGCACCGAGCGCAACAGAAGCTACATAAACATAACCATACGACATACTCATTAAGCCCATATTTTTCTTATAGGTCTTTTTACCGCCTGTTGCAAATTTAGCAACAGCACCGGTTGGAGTAGATTTAGATGCTTGACCGCCTGTATTTGAATATACTTCAGTATCAAGAACAAGAATATTAACATTCAGGTTTTGAGCTAATACATGGTCAATACCGCCGTATCCTATATCATTTGCCCAGCCGTCACCACCGATAATCCATACCGACTTATCCGTAAAGTAGTCTTCAAGCTCTTTAATTTTCTTAAGTGTATCGCATCCGCATTCTTTTGCGTATTTTTCAATTAATACTTTTGCTTCATTTTGTGCTTTAACAGCTTCGGGAGTTTTAGAATTATCCCAATGCGACATAGCATTTTGAAGAGCTTGTTTTAAATCAGCAGGAGCATCTTCTTTATCCAGTACCTTTTGAACATAGGTTTTTAAAGTATCTCTGTTAGCATCAACCGCTAATCTCATACCAAAACCGAATTCGGCATTATGTTCTAATAATGAATTAGCCCAAGCAGGACCTCTACCTTCTTTGGTTTTTGTATAAGGAATAGTCGGATAAGTTCCGGAATAAATAGATGAACATCCTGTAGCATTTGCAACAATAGCATTTTCACCAAATAATTGAGAAACCAATTTAACATAAGGTGTTTCCCCGCAACCTGCACAAGCTCCCGAGAACTCAAATAACGGTTTTCTAAGCATTGCACCTTTGATTGTTGCAATAGTGTTCTTACCCATTACGTTATCCGGTAATTCATCAAAGAAAATTTGATTTTCTTTTTCGCCATTAGCTAATTCTTCTTCGATAGAAGACCAAGTCATAGCAGGTTTAGCAGGATTTTTTGCCATCGGGCATTGATCCATACAAACTCCGCAACCTGTACAATCTTCGCAATATACTTGAAGTTTAAATTTTTCACCGTGGTCATTCGGCTTAGCATCAACTGTATTGAATGATTTAGGTGCATTTGCAAGGTCTTTTTCTTCAATTAACTTAGTTCTTATGGCTGCATGAGGACAAGCAGAAGCACAAATACCGCATTGAATACAATTTTCGCTGTTCCAGTGAGGTACTCGAGGTGCAATACCACGTTTTTCAAGACAAGCCGTACCAGTCGGTATAACACCGTCAACAGACATTGCACTAACGGGGATATCGTCACCCTTTTGGCGCATAGACGGTTCAATGATATTTTTTGCAAATTCATCGGCATTGTCATCAATTAATTTAGCATAATCACTGTGAGCAACGCCATCTAAAGAAGCAGGAATTACAACTTCTTCTGTCGCATTAACCGCAGCATCTATTAAAGCCAGATTCATATTTACAACATCATCGCCTTTTTTCTTAAAGGTTTTTGTAGTCATTGCTTTCATACCTTCAAGAGCTTGTTCAAACGGAATAATGCCTGATACCTTAAAGTATGCAACCATCATAACAGTGTTTGCACCTTTACCACGTAAACCAGGTTGTTGTTTAATCAATTCTTCTGCGTTTACGTTGTAGAATTTAACTTTCTTGTTAATAATAGTTTCTTGCATATCTCTTGTTAAGTGTGAGAAAGCTTCTTCCTTAGACCAAGGAGAGTTTAACAAGA
>CADBOJ010000064.1 GCA_902796305.1 uncultured bacterium
ATTAAAAGAAGCATTAAAGGAAACGGGCTTAATTTATCACCCCGAAATGATAAAAATGTTTTATAAAATCGGAGAATTATCGGAAAGCGACAATATTTCATACGATGGCAAACCTGTTGTTGAAGAATTAACGCCTGCGCAAATATTATACGGACCAAGAGATTAGTAAACAAAGGAGGAAAAAATGACACTGGTCGGAAATACTTATTTAACTTTAAAAGACAAATTTGCTCAAAAGCAAAACGGAAGAATTGCAAATACAATCATAGACTTACTTGCAAGCACAAATACCGTTCTTGAAGATGCTGTTGTAAGAGAGTGCAACGAAGGCTCCACTCATAAAACAACCGTAAGAAACGGACTTCCTGATGTAGAGTTCAGAAAGTTTTATCAGGGAGTTAACTGTTCAAAAGGTGAATATACTCAAATAACCGATTCAACAGGTATGCTTGAAGTGTATTCGCAGGTTGATAAATCGCTTGCTGATTTAGAGGGCGACCTTCAGCAGTTCAGGTTTAACGAAGCAAGCGCATTTTTGGAATCAATGAATAATACCGTTCAGGAAAATATATTTTACGGCTCAAAGGCAACAAATCCTGCAGGTTTTGACGGGCTTGCCGTAAGATATAATAAAATTTCAAATGACCCTAAATCAATAGGATACAGAGTAATTGACGGAGGCGGAACGGGTTCTGACAATACATCAATCTGGTTTGTAACATGGGGTGAATTACATACTCATCTTTTGTATCCCAAAGGTTCTCAAATGGGCTTTGTTCATACTGATAAAGGTGCTCAAACAACAACCGACAGCAACGGAAATATGTATGAAGTATACAGAGACCACTTCAAGTGGGATGTCGGAATGACGGTTAGAGATTTTCGTTCTACGGCTCGTATTGCAAATATTGACGTTTCAAATCTTGCAACCGATGATGCTGCCGATTTGATAAAACTTATGATTCTTGCATATCACAGAATAAGAAGATTTTCAAAAACGGGAAATACGGTTATTTATTGCAATGAAACAATTAATACATACTTGCATTTTCAGGCAATAAACAAAAATAACGTTAAATTATCCGCAGACGAAGTTGCGGGAAAACCCGTTATTTCATTCCTCGGTATACCCGTAAAATGCGTTGATCAGATAAGAAACGATGAAGCAAGAGTAGTATAACGGACAGGTATTTTCTTGTCTTTTAAAATATAGAAAGGATAAATAATGTTACTAGATTTACAAAATTTATTTTCTGATAACCAAGCAATAACATCAGGTACGGCAGTTTCTGCAAACACTGTAAATTTCGGAAAAAATGATGTTTCCTTTGTTCCTGTAATTATACAGGCTACATCTGATTTTTCGGATTTAACGAGTTTAACTGCTGAAATTCAAACTTCAAGCGATATAGCATTTACAACACCCGTAACTCTTCTAAGTTCAACTATGACGCTTGCAAACCTTAAGGCAGGCGCTAAATTCCCGATTTCATACTTGCCGAAAGGCAACCTCGGTTATATGAGATTAGCTTATACCGTAACGGGAAGTGCCGAGACCACGGGTAAAATCACCGCAGGTGTGGTTGCATCAGATGAAGCCGGCTACCATGAAATTCAAGGATTTTAGTTTTAAATAAGACAAAATCTTAAAGATAAAACAGGATTGCAAGTGCGTGCTTGCAGTCCTGTTTTAATTACAAGTTTAAAATGAAGGAGAAAAAATATGTGTATACCCGCAGTTGCAGTTATACAAGGAATAGGGCTTGCAGCCAGTGCTATAAGTGCAGTAAATAGTGCAAATCAAGAGTACAATCAAATAAAGACAAATGCCCGATATCAAACTCAAGCCGCATTGGTGAATATGAAAAATGCAAGAAATGCCGCATACAATGAAATCCAGCAAGGTATAGATGAATCAAGAAAAGAAAAAATTGAAAAAATTCAAAAATCAAAATATCTGATAGCTAGTGCAGCAGCAGGCGGATTTAGTATAGACAGTGATACTAATCAAAATAATATCAACGACCTGCTTGATTTAGCGGAAATAAATTCAAAAGAAATACAGAAAAAATATCAGTATAGAGCAAATAACTATTTACAAAATGCAAACAATTATTTAAATGAAGCAAACAGAATAAAAATTGAAGAACAGCAAAAAACCAAAAATAAGCTTTATTCAATTGCCCTTAATGGTTTGGGGCAAACAACTTCAGTTGCGCAAAGATGGTATAAAAACGGCTCATCGGTTTAAAAATAATTAAGAAAAGGAACTAAAATGGGAAATTCAAAATCACAAATATATAACATTACTCTTAATATACTGGGAGTTTCAAATCCGATTGAAAATGCCAACAGTACAAATTCAAGAGCAATTCTTTTAAATAACTACTACTCTCTTGCAAGAGATTATGTTTTAAAAGACTTTGATTGGAATTTTGCAAGTACATTTAAGGAACTTGCGCTTGTTGATGAAGTACAACAAAATGAAAAGTGTCCTTATGCTTATACTTATAAATATCCAAATGACTGCATTTGCGCCAGAGATGTTTTTGAAAAAGGATGCTATAAATTAACGGAGTTTAGCATTTCATCTACTTCAAGCGGTGAAAAAGTGATACTTTGCAACAGTAAAAATGCTGTTTTGAGATACACAAGAAGAGTGGAAAAAGAAATATTTTTTACTCCCGAATTTTCAATGGCGCTTGCACATTATCTTGCATCGCTTACGTCTAACGTCATAACGGGAAGTATACAAAAGGGTGAAATAGCTTACCAGAAATATACTAAAATTTTAAAACATGCAAAAGTATTGAATGCATCGGAAACAGTGGAAAATTTATATGATGAGTCCACATATTTGGAGGCGAGGAATTAATCTATGAGTATAAGAATCAGTCAAAATTCATTTTCAAAAGGTATTTTATCGCCGTCTTTGCAAAGCAGAGTTGATTTAGACCAATATTCGCTCGGCTTGAAAAATCTTGTTAACGGAATAGTAATGCAGGAGGGATGTGTACAAAATCGTTCCGGACTTCGATATATTACAAAGGCTAAATATGACAACAAAAAAACAAGGCTTATTCCGTTTGTTTTTAATGCAACTCAAAATTATATTATTGAAGCGGGAGATTACTATTTTCGATTTATAAAAGACGGCGGTTATATTCTTAGCAATAATGCAGTTTATGAAATTGCAACACCGTATTCCGAAAATGAAATATTTAATTTCGATTATGTACAGCAGGGAGATGTTTTGACAATAGTCTCCAAAAATTATAAACCCAGAGAACTGGCAAGAATTGCTCATAATAACTGGCAATTAACGGAGGTAAATTTCGGACCGTCTTTAGGTGCGCCTCAAAACGTAAGCGCTGTTTATACAGGTTCAACTTCATCAAATACAACAACTTATACTTATGTTGTAACATCAGTCAACAGAAATACCGGCGAAGAAAGCAAAAGAAGTGCCGAAGTATCCGTAACCGGACATCTTGAAGCATACTGGACGACATCGGAATATATAACAATAAGCTGGAATGCCGTAAGCGGTGCGGATGAATATAATATATACCGTTCGGTTAACGGAATATTCGGATATGTTGGAACAAGTTCCGTTGTGACGTTCAAAGATAATAATATCGACCCTGATTTAGAAATAACGGCACCCATATTTAAAGACGAACTTGCAAGGGAATATCCTTCCTGTGCCTGTTATTATCAACAAAGAAAGGTATATGCTTCAAGTTCTGCAAGACCTGAGGCAATATGGGCAAGTCAAACTGGAACAAACAATAATTTTAATATTTCCAGACCGTTAAATGCAACGGATGCAATTAATATGTCCATATATGAAAGTGTTGCAAATGAAATAAGGCACTTAATTCCGTTTGATGACTTAATTGTTTTAACCGCTAATTCGGAATGGGCAGTCAGCGGTAAAGATGGTGTATTCAGTGCAAATCCTGCTCCGGTTGCAAAAATACAGTCCTTTTACGGTGCATCAAAAATTAAGCCGGTTATTTCAGGCTCAATGGTATTATTTGTACAATCCGGCGGAAATATAGTCAGAGATTTAGGGTATAACTATCTTTCAAATTCTTATGACGGCGAAGAGCTTACACTTTTTGCAAATCATCTGTTTCAGGGAAGAACAATCGTAAGTATGGCATATTCAAAAGAACCGAACAGAATTCTCTGGTGTGTTATGGATAACGGTGAATTGTATGCTATGACTTATAACCCGAAGCAAAAGATTGCAGCCTGGCACAGGCATACTACTAAAGGAATGTTTGAAAGTGTGTGTACGCTAAGGGAAAATAATGAAGATGTTGCATACTTTGTGATAAAAAGAACAATTGACTCAAATACGGTAAGATACATTGAAAAATTAACACCAAGAACGATAAATTCAATGCAGGATGCATTTTTCCTTGATTGTGCGTTAAAAAGAGATTTTGAAAATAAAGTCAGCACGGTATCGGGACTTGACCATTTAAAAAATACAAAAGTATCAGCTCTTCTTGATTACGGGGCAGTTGAAGAACTTCAGGTAAATAATTTGGGAAGCGTTACCCTGCCTTATCCTGCACAGCATGTTTTAATAGGACTTCCGTATACATTCGAACTTGAAACTCTTGATTTTGAAAACAGTGAAACTCTGGGGTTAAAAAAGCTTATAAACAAGGTAGATGTAAAGATACTAAATTCAAGGGAGGATTTTTTCATTGAAAATTCAAACGGTACAATAACTCAAAACGCAAGAAGTCTTGAAAGCGTAAATTACCCCGAAAGACTCTTTGATAAAGATGTTGAATTTTGTCCGCTTGCAAATGTAAGCGAAAAATCTTCAATTAAAATATTGCAAAAATACCCCATGCCGATAAATATTGTTGCCCTTTCGGCAATAATATCTCTGGAGGAAACGGAAGCAAGATGATTGAAACAGAAGTAAACAGAGAAAATCTTGAAAAATTTATTTTAAACATCTGTCCGAATGACAAAGAAGAACTTAAATACACTTTTAAAGATAAATATAAGGAAATATTTATTGATATCTGCTTAAAAGAAAAGAATATATGGTTTCTGGCGGATAAAAACCGCAACCCATGTGCTATCGGAGGAATTCAATATTCAAACATAAATAACTTATTGTTCGGCAAAATATGGTTTTTAAGTGCCGGCAACTTTAATGAAAACGCAATAGCAACACTTAAATATATAAAAAATAAGATTAATTATTTTAAAGGTACTGCTGATGTTTTATATAACCATATATATAAAACAAATTTTCATTTTCTGAAGTGGCTTAAAAAAGCAGGCTTTAAAACAGTAAATATAAACGATTATATTAAATTATTTTATTATTCAAAGGAGGAACATTTTGATATACGATATACCACCGGTTAATAATTATGTTGGAAATTCAAGTGCTACAACATTTGATTTTAATTTTTATATTGAAAATACATCACAGCTTGAAGTTTATTTGTATGACAGCTATGGAACAAAAACGAAACTTACGGAAAATGTTGATTATTCGGTTAATGAAGTAAGAAATGAAAATGGAAGTTATATTACATTTCCCCTGCAAGCATCAGAATATGATATTTTGAACGAAAATCAAAAGCTTTCTATTGTATTGAGTTTGCCTGTATCTCAGGAAACACAATACAATAACAGTTCTTTATTAAACCTTAGTTCGCTTGAATATTCTCTTGATTACATAACAAGACTGATTCAAATACTTTCAAGAAAGATTGAATTGTGTATAAAAGTGGAAGAGGGAGAATCTGTTAATCCTAAATTGTATATAAATAGTATTAAAGCAATGGCAACCGAAGTGGCAAGTGCAAAAGCTACCGTTAATCAATATTTAAGTTCGACAATTAATTACTATAACTTAAATACTCAAACATATAATGCTATTCAGCAATATCAGGAAAGATTTGATGCATTAAGCGGAATAACGGATGAAATAACAAGAATTGAAAATGCTGCGCTTAAAAAAGACGGAAGTAATATTACAAGCGCTTTCTTTACTGAATTTAAAGACAATATTACCGATAATTTAAAAGATTATATTGCATTGTTCGGTCTTCAAAATCATTCATCGACAAACTTAGCTTATTTTAATAAAGACACCGTTTTTACGGCAACAGTAGACGGCTGGGTTGATTTTGTTGCAATGTCGAGTACTTCCTCCCCCGTCTACTATGATATATATGAACCAAATGCTTCATCGTCCATATCAAGATATTTTGTTATACCGAAATTACCCTCTGGATCCCAGAACTATTTTACTGTTGTAAAGGAATTTTTACCGAAAGATTACAGTATTAAAGTAACTGCAAGTTTGGCGTATTGTTTTTCAAGTACAACCGCAATGATTGGGGATCAGAGAATTCGTTTTACACCTGCAATTTAATAAGAAAAGGAGCATTTATGATTTATTTTGATGAAGAAAAACAAGCATATAACAGTCAGAAAACAATTCAAAACTGGGGAAAAACCTGCATATTTTCATGTAGCGATGAGATGTACGACGATTTTATATCGGGTAAATACATATGGGAAAACAATGTATTGGTTTTAAACCCGGATTATAACAACATTAAATTAAACAAGGCAAAGGAAATTAAGATTACCGAAAATGATAGTGCAAGAGATACGGCTTTAAACAGAGGTGTTGTATATAAAAATGTCTTATTTGACAGCGATACAGACCAGAAAGCAAATTTAACGGGTGCAATTTTACAAATGAATGATACCGGTACTGTTGAGTGGTTTGGGATGAATAATGACAGCTTAGTTTGCACTAAAGAGGATTTATTAAATATTGGCGGATTAATAACCGAATTGCATTCTTTTTGCTGGAATAAGAATGCGGAAATAAAAACAGCAATAAACGAAGCAATTACAACGGAGCAACTAGAAGGGGTAAATATTGATTATGAAGTTTAATGTCTTTATTAAAAATATTGCGGAAGAAACAAAACATTATATTGAAAAATACGAACAATACAAAGATTTATCGGGTGAAGAGAAGAAAGCAAGAGTTGATGATATTTTAAAAACCTATATTGAAACGGCACTTGACGGCATAGGATTAAATATTATCGTTAAATTTATTCTCAAAAAGCTTTTAATTGAAAATATATCCGCTATAACACAGGCTGTTTTTGACTTATTAAAAGCAAAAGTTATAGGTATTACGGAAAATGGATATTGAAAATTTGGAACACTTTGCGCCATACATAGTGATATTTTTGCTTTTTGTATGGCAAAATAACGTATTTGTAAGACCCGAACAACTCGAAAAAAAGCATAGAGAAATACTGGACGATATTAAAGATAAATATGTAGAAGTAAATGCATACAAGGAATTTCAAACGCATATTTATTCAAAACTTGATGAAATTATAGATGAATTAAGGCAAAGGTAAATTTTATGTTTAAATTCAGCGTTAAATCACTATCAAAAATAAACGATAAAAAATTTCATCCGTCTTTAAAAAAACTTCTTCTTGAAGCAATTAAAACAAGCCCGATTGACTTTACCGTACTTGAAACAACAAGAACACTTGAACAACAAAAAGTGAATGTTTTAAAAGGTACATCAAAAACAATGAAATCAAGGCATATCCCATCGGTCAATAAATCAGGTTTATGTGAAGCGTTCGACATCGCTCCCTATCCTATTGACTGGAAAAACATTAAAAGATTTATTCAACTATCCGAACACATTAAAAAGACGGCTAAAGAATTGAATATAAACATTCAATACGGCGGAGATTGGAAAACTTTTAAAGATTATCCGCACTACGAATTAAAATAGTGCCGCAGACGGCTTGCGGTGAGCAAGACGGCGAGGTACACATATCAGGCGGCGTGGAAATCTCTTATAAAATAGTGTTTATATACCAAGAATCACCCCTCTAATTTATGTTAGAGGGGTTTTTATTATAAAATTTTTAAAACTTTGAATTGCAATAAGTCTTATCAAATGTTAAAATCAATCTGAATATGTTAAATAATACGGGATTGAAAAATGAAATACAATTTTGGTGTAGTAAAAGAATTAAAAGAAGATGAAACAAGGGTTTCAATTACTCCTGACGTTGCAGGAATGCTTCATTCCGACGGTTTAAGCATAATTATGGAAAAAGGAGCAGGCGAGTTAAGCGGGTTTTCGGATGAAGAATATACGGAAAACGGCGTAATATTTGCGGATAACGTTGAGGAAGTATGGAAAAATGCAAAAATAATTGTTAAAGTTAAAGAGCCTCAACCTGTTGAATATAAATACTTTAGACCCGATATGGTTATAATGTCATATTTGCATCTTGCGGTTGCGGAAGGCTTAACAAAAGAATTATTAAAAAATAAAGTTACCTCAATTGCCTGTGAATCAGTAGAAACTCCTGACGGTCAATTACCGCTTTTAGCTCCGATGTCAGAAGTAGCCGGACGTATGGCGGTTCAAATAGGAGCGAGCCTTCTGGAAGAACAAAACGGCGGTTCGGGTGTACTTTTATCCGGAGTTCCGGGTGTTCAGCCGGGAAAAGTTATAATTGTGGGTGCGGGTGTTGTGGGGTCAAACGCTGCACAGGTAGCTATCGGAATGGGTGCCGATGTTTCGGTATTTGATATCGATTCAAAAAAACTTGCTCAAATGGACAGAATATACGGTTCTGCAATTAAAACTCACTATTGCAACCCCGTAAAAATTGCTCAGGAAATTCCGAAAGCGGATTTATTAATTTCAAGCGTTCTTATTCATTCTCAAGTTGCACCGAAAATTATTCCGGAAGCTGTTGTAAAAAATATGAAAAAAGGTTCGGTTATAATCGATGTCGCAATTGATCAGGGCGGAAATGTCGAAACAATCGACAAAATAACAACAAGACAAAATCCTGTCTATGAAAAATACGGAGTATTGCATTGCGCTATACCGAATATTCCGTCAGCAGTTCCGAAAACTTCATCAAGTGCTTATTCTTATGTTATGTATCCATACTTAAAAGCACTCGGAGAAAAAGGGCTTATTGAAGCAATTAAAGAAAACCAAGATTTATCCAACGGCGTAAACACATTTAACGGTGAAATTACAAATGAAGCCGTGGCACAGTCTTTGAATTATGAATACACGCAAATAGAATTACTCGTAGGTTTTAAATTGAAATGATAGAAAATTCCAAAAGAATTGTTTTTAAATTCGGAACAAATATTTTAAGAAACGAAGACGGCGATATTTCCCTGTCCCATCTTTACTCTTTTATAGAAGATTTATCTTATCTTTACAAGCAAGGCAAAGAAATTTTAATCGTTACATCAGGTGCGGTTGGTCTTGGTGCAAAAAAATTAAAAATAGATACATCAGGTTCTACTACTTTAAAGCAGGCGGCTGCAAGTGTAGGTCAACCTCTGCTTATGGGCATATGGCAGGACGGATTTGAAAAATACGGTATAACAACCGCTCAAATTCTACTTACCGAAGAAGATTTTTCAAACAGAAAAAAATATTTGTCTTTAAGGTTAACTCTGCACAAGCTTCTTGAAAATAAAGTAATTCCGATAATCAATCAAAATGATGCAGTTTCGCCATCCGAACTTGAACATGCAAGTTTTTCGGATAACGATAAGCTTTCAAGCATTGTTGCAAGTAAATTGGATGCTAATTTACTTGTTATGGTTTCGGATGTTGACGGATTGTTTGATAAAAACCCGAAACTTTACCCAGATGCAAAATTGATTTCTAAAGTTGAAAAAATTACTCCTAAAATTGAAAAACTGGCTTCAGGTGCTTCATCGGGAGGCAGAGGAGGAATGATAACCAAACTTACCGGAGCAAAAGTTGCAACTTCAAGCGGTTTATATGCTAAAATCTGCAACGGAAAAACCCCAAATATAATAAGAAAAGTTTTTGATGATAACACGGGAACTCTTTTTCTTCCTCAAAATACTCTCTCGCATAAAAAAAGGTGGATAGCCTATGCAACAAATATTATGGGTAAAATAACAGTAAACGACGGGGCAAAAGAAGCTATTATTAAAAGTCAAAAAAGTCTGCTTTCAATAGGAATAGATGACATTGAGGGAACTTTTAAAAGAGGAGAAATCGTTTCCGTTTATGATAAAAAGGGACTGGAGTTTGCCAGAGGAATTGCAAGCTACTCCTCGGAAGATATAGAAAAAATAAAAGGGCATCATTCCGATGAAATATGCAATATTCTGGGATATAAATTTGATGATGATGTAATAATTAAGGATAATCTTGTACTGGTATAAAAATGATAGAAGAAGTTGTAAAATCCGCTAAAAATGCTTTTAATAAAACAATGAATGCTTCAGGTGAAAGCAAAAACAGAGTCTTGGAAAATATTGCAAAAATCCTTGAAGAAAAGCAGGACTATGTTTTTGAGGCTAATTTGAAAGATTTGGAAAATGCAAAAAAACTCTTAGAAGAAAATAAAATTAATCTTTCAACTTATAATCGTTTAAAATTGGACAAGAACAAGATGCGTGATATGATTCAGGGTTTGTATGATTTAATTAAATTAGGAGACCCTGTTAACAATATTATCTGGGAAAAGGAGCTGGATAAAGACCTTATTTTAAAGAAAGTTTCAACGCCCATCGGCATCATAGGAATAATTTTTGAAGCAAGACCCGATTGCATTATTCAAATATCCTCTCTTATAATAAAAAGCGGAAATTGCGCCGTTTTAAAAGGCGGAAGCGAAAGTATTGAAACAAATAAAGTATTGTTTGAAATAATAAGAGAGGCGCTAAAAAAAGCTGATTATCCTTTAGATACCATAAACCTTGTTTTTACAAGGGATGATGTTAAAGAAATGCTTGCTTATGATAAATACATTGATTTAATAATACCAAGAGGCTCGAATTCCCTTGTAAAATATATCAAAGAGAATACAAGGATACCTGTACTCGGGCATGCAAGCGGAATTTGTCATATATTTGTTGATAAAAACGCAAGTGAAGATGAAGTAAATAAAATTATTGTTGATGCTAAAACTCAGTACCCGTCCGCATGTAATGCAGTGGAAACAATCCTTATTCATAAAGATTATCCTTATTTTGCTTCTCTTAAGGAAGCACTTAAAGAGGCAGGAGTTGAAATTATTGAAAATCCCGAAAGTTATTCGATTGAATACGGTGATAAAAAGCTATCCCTAAAAGTTGTTAATAATGCGGAAGAGGCAATAGAGCATATTAATAAATTCGGTTCAGGGCATACTGATTCGATATTGAGCAATAACAAAGAAAATATTGAAAAATTTATGAACTATGTAGATTCTGCTTCTGTTTTTGCAAATTGTTCAACAAGGTTTTCTGACGGTTTCAGATATGGGTTTGGAGCAGAAGTCGGAATTTCTACCAATAAAACACATTCCCGAGGACCTGTCGGGTTGGAAGGGCTCACAATTTACAAATACAAATTGTACGGTTCAAATAATATTGTTGAAGATTATACTTCCGGAAAAAAACAGTTCCATCATAAAATGATATAAACGCATGTTTTAGATTTTATTTCCGTTGTTGTCGTAACTATCTTGTGACAGGTAATAAGTTGCGTGTAAATTATAAAAACTTATTTTATCGTGCCAGTTAAGAGTTGAAACGGTGGACGTATTGTCATCATTATAAATTGTAGTTTTATCACATAATGATTTAATATTATTACCGCTTGTATCAAATCTTTCCCTTTCGGCTTTTATTGAGCCGTCTTCATTATAAGCGGTTACTGTGTAAAAATTTGAATTACCGCAGTTAGGGTAATCTGTTTTGTTCGTCATGTTGCCGTCTGCATCATAACATTCTATTATTTTATTTTGGGGCACACCCGATAATTTTTTAAAAAAGCCAACCTGTTCGGTTCTTGCTATTGTATATGTTCCGTCGGGATTTAGATATTTCTGACAATTATAACCGTTTTCATCGATAAATGTTTCACTTGGTTTTACTTGAAAAACATCGACGGGATGGGGGTTTAAATGGTTTTCGTTAATAATATTATCATATTCTTTCTTGTCATCTTCTCCGTATTCGGTTTTGGTTACCAAATCAACGATACTTCTGCCGGTGACTAAAGTAAGAACTCCGCTAAACAGTGATATTTCATTATTGGTTTTTGGTATACTTAATACTGAAGAATTATTGCCGTTATTTTTAATAATTTCTGAAATACTGTTTATAAACATTCAAATCTCTCCTTTATCACTCTTACTTATAAATTTATAAAGGAAATTTTTTAAGAAAAATTGACCTTTGATGCTTGTATGGATTTACAAAAATTAATGGTAATAAAAAAGCTGTCCGGCAGGACAGCTTTTTTATTTATGGTTTTTTAAATTACTTTTTGCTTACCATTTCTTTGAATTTTTTACCTGCAGAAAATGCGGGAACTTTTTTAGCAGGGATTTTGATTTCCTTGCCTGTTTGAGGATTTCTGCCTGTACGAGCAGCTCTTTGTCTGCGTTCA
>CADBOJ010000065.1 GCA_902796305.1 uncultured bacterium
AATGTTTAATGACTTCCTGTTATTCACTGCGGCAAAGGATATATTAACCGCATTTACTAAATTATCATGTCAAGAAATTGTGTCAAGGGTTTTTTAAAAAAATATTTCATTTGAATGATATTTTTAGTCTTTAGCCTGATGGCTCATTGATAAATATGGTAAAACATCAATTTTACATTGCAAGTTTTTTTGCTTTTTTTCTTTAACAAAAATTAATAATTCTTATTTCAAAATATAATATCCAACTATAGAATTATTTTTAATATTGGGAGTAATAAAAATTTATTCTATTCCTATATAATTTTTAAGATTTACGGAAAGATTTTTATCTTTGCATAATTTTTTTAATTTTGCTATTGCTCTTGTTTCAATTTGTCTTATTCTTTCCCTTGAAACGCCGTAACGAGAGCCTATTTCATCAAGTGTTTTTTTCTGTCCGTTATTATCAAGACCGTATCTCATGATTAGTACGTCTTTTTCTTTAGGGTTAAGCTTGTTTAACATTTTTCTTACATCTTCAAGTAAATTTTCCTGAGTAACCTTTGTATCAGGGCTAAGATGTGTATCATCGACGATAAAATCACCAATTTTAGATGTGTCATCTTTTTGGTTTGCGGGAGTTTCAATTGAAATAGTGCTTTGGGAGCTTTTCATTAATGAAACAAGTTTGCTTACCGGCATATCAACTCTGTGGGCAATTTCTTCTTTGGTGGGAACTCTGTTTAATTCAGTTGAAAGTTCTATTGTTGCTCTTTTGATTTTGCTTAACATTTCAATCATATGAACAGGCAGCCTTATCATCCTTGATTTATCGGCTATACCTCTTGTTATAGCCTGTTGTATCCACCATGTTGCATATGTTGAAAATTTATATCCTTTAGAATAGTCAAATTTTTCCGCAGCTTTCATTAGCCCGAGGTTTCCTTCCTGAATTAAATCAAGAAAAGACAATCCTCGTCCTATATATTTTTTTGCAATAGAAACAACGAGTCTTAAGTTTGCATTTATTAATATTTCCCGTGCTTTTTGAGAATGATTTTCCTTTATCTGGCGTGCAACTTCAAGTTCATCTTCAAAACTCAAAAGAGGAATTTTTCCTATTTGTTGCAAATATATTTTAACCGAATCATCCGATGTTACCGATTTATAATCTTCATGGGATTTTATATCGATGCTTTCATCTTCATCCGAACCGTTAAGATTATTTGCAATATCGTTGTCAATTTGCAGAAGCGTTTCTTCATCTATATCGTCATATAGAAAATCGTTTTTATAATTTTTATCCTCTTTGGTTTTTTGTTTCATGTTATCTCCGAAAGACAATGGTATTATACATTATTTTTTAAATTTCATAAAGGAGATTTTATTCTTATTTGCCTCAACGCTTCATATAATATAACGGCTGCTGCCGCTGATACGTTCAATGATTCAAAATTACTTTCCAATTTAATTGTAAAATCAGCTTTATTTAAAATTGTTTTTGAAATTCCCGAGCCCTCTGACCCCATTACGACCGCAAAATTCATATCGGTGTAATCAATTTCATAATAATTTTGTTTCGCTTCCATTTGAGTTGCAATTACCCAGAAGTCGTTCTTTTTTAATAAATCAATACTAGCCGACAGGCTGCTTGTTTTAATTATCGGAATATGATTAACGGCACCCGAGGATATTTTTTCAACAAGCGGAGTTACGCTGACACTTCTGTGATTAGATATCATGACTGCATCAAACCCCGCAGCGGCTGCCGTTCTTATTATGGCGCCAAAATTATGAGGGTCTGAAATACCGTCTAAAATTACTATTTTTTTATATCCGTCTTTTTCTGTTTTTAAAAAATCTTCAATATTCGTATATTCAACCGGAGAAACGCTTGCTACAACGCCTTGCAGATTTAGGTCATGCTCAAATATATCATCAAATTTCTTAAAAGAAGTTTTCTGAATATTAATTTTATTTTCGCATGCAAGATTATAAATTTTTTTTAATCTGTTATCAAAAAAAACGCC
Source organism: uncultured bacterium (assembly GCA_902796305.1). Classification (GTDB taxonomy): domain Bacteria; phylum Cyanobacteriota; class Vampirovibrionia; order Gastranaerophilales; family Gastranaerophilaceae; genus RUG14156. The sequence goes on from CADBOJ010000065.1 coordinate 2,010, forward strand.
GTTTTGTATAAAAATTTTATTAATTCTTTTAGGGTTTTTTAACAAACATTCATATATCGGATTTTTACCGTATATGTAGTTTTCGGTTGATTTTTTTTCCATTGTTTTTCCTTTTTTTGTATATAAATGTTAAATTTATACTTTTTTATTTAAGTTTATTGTATTATAAATATAAAAGTAGGATATGAATGAGTTAAGAATTTATAGAATATGAGTTTTAATAGTCTTTTTTCACAGGGGAATCAAAAACAGATTGTTGGTGTGTCTTTAACACCGGGTATTGGTTTAGAAGCTGCAATTATTGATAAAAGCAAACACCAAATAGTAAGTTACGGTAGAAGAGATGTTGCATACAGCTTTGCAAACAGGGATATACAGGATATGTCCCAATTTAAGACAGAGCTGACTTCTTTAATCAGCGAATTGAAAGTTGCCCCAAAGACGCAGGTATACTTTGTATTACCGAATGTTCTTTTTGATTTCATAGAATATCCGGCAGATCTTGATAATGAAAGCTTAAAAACCATGGTGCTTTCAAATGCCGAAGAATTCTATTTATTTAAAAAGGATCAACCTGTATCGGGTTGGTGTGAAGTAAAAAATAAGCTTGATGTAAGCCAAAAGAAAATTGTTTATACTTCGTTCCAGAATAATATAGTTGATTTAATAAAAGAAACCGTTAATGGCGACTTAGGATTAAAGTTAATCGGTATTGAAAGTGCTTATTCAGCTACATTAAGAGGCTTGTCGGTTATCGGCGAGCTTGATGAAGTAATGCTTGAAGAATCCGCATGGACAATGATGCTGATTAATACAAACAGCTATATATTATTCCAGATGGAAGCAGGAGATTTAATTACTTATAATGAAGTTCCGCTTGCTTTGAAATCTTTCTCCATGGAAGAAGCTTATCAGGCGATAGTTTCAAGTTCTTCGCAATTGCTTGCAAACTATCCGTCTTCAAAACTCTTTATAGTCAGCCAGACCGATGATATCTCGGCAGATGTACTAAAAAGAGAAATGAGATTTGACAAAGAGATAATTGCAATAAATTCAAATAAATATTCAAAAGAATCGATTTTGCCGGTTACCATGACTTCTGATTTTGATGTTGCAAAATCATTAACCTTGAGTGTTATCGGCGCATCTTGTCCTAAATGCGATTTTAAACTCGTATTGAATGTTATGCAGGACGACCCTGATACAATGACGGGTGTCTATTTGATTCCCGTTAATGGCAAAAACTATGAAATTCAAGGAAGCGAAATTGATAAATGGATGATTATTGTTATTGCAGTCTCGGTGCTTATTTTCGGTGTTGCTTCCGCCGGTTTGTTTATGCTTAAAAAACAGGATGAAGAAAAGCTTAATGAAATAAATCAGGAAATAACACAAAAACAAACCCTGATTGACCAATATGCAGTTAAGCCTGATGAAGCAAAACCTGCAGAAGTTGATATTACTTCAACAATAGATGACATTGCAAATAAAAATGTAAGTGCAATTAAATTTTATGATTCTATTTCATCGGATATTCCGAAAAATATTTGGCTTACAAAATATTATAATGTCGACGGTGACAGAATCGTAATAAAGGGTATTGCGGAAAATGTTGTCGATGTTTACGAATACTATAAGAATCTAAAGATATTATCCCCGCAATCCGATATAAGACTTGCAGAGCTTAATGTTGTAACAAGCACGGGCGAGGATGACGATTTCTTTAAAGATTTAAATTCAAATATAGATAAAGATTCGGCAAGATTTTACAGTTTTGAAATTTCTAATACAAGCATCGGATTTGCCGAAGGTCCCGAAGATTATATGAAAGATGAAAATAATCTTCTGGGAGGTCCTCCTGCAACAAATATAGAAGTACCGTCCGATCAAATGAAAGCAGCTAACTAAAATAGGTAAGATATGGATAAATTAATAAAAGATAAAATACTGGGATTAGTTTTAATAATTATAATTGTCTTGGGCGGTGGTTATTTTTCTTTTACCACCTGGCAGCAGTATAGTGAAATAAGCAGTCAAAAAGCAGAACAGCAAGCCCAGCTTGAAACAAAGCAACAGGAACTTGAAAAGCTGCAAAATGAAAAGAAAGCTTCGGAAGCACAAGAGGTTAAAAAGACTGTTTCGACAAGCGGAAAAATTATATATGAAGTTCCGGGACAGCAATTTACCGCAGAGGCTTCTTTTGGAATTATGTTTGAAAACCTTTTGGCGAATATTTCAAACAGCGGAATCAGAATTCGTTCAATAAGATATAATTACAGTCCGTCTAATGATAGAATAATTACAGCGACTCAAGAATCGGGCGGAGGGTATAACGCTTGCGAATTATCTTTTGTTGCTGTCGGAAATTATGCTCAGTTCCAAAATTTCTTTAAGAGTCTTGCGAAAGAAAAATATTTAAGCAATATTTATGAAATCTATATTGAACCTTATGATAAAGATAAAACAATATTGATTAACAGATTTAAAGTAAGACTTTATACAAAAACAATTTAATTTTAAATTATGCCTGAAATAATTTTCAGGCATAATTTTTAAAATTCAATATTTTCTTCAAGCTTTTCTAATTTTTCGTTCGTTTTTTTATTGCGTGCTTTATATTCTTCATTGGCTTTAGAATAATAATCTTCAATCATTATCATAATTTCTGCATCTTTTTCTTTTATTTTTGAATTATTTGCTATATTTTTTATTTTATCTAAAACAAGAGCCTGATAATCGGTATTGATAGGTGCGAAACGATGGCTCATATAACTTATTTTTAATCTGTCATTAGTATTTATAGGAATTTTATAGGATTTTATTGTTTGAATAATTTTATTGTTGTCACCGTTTATGTCGGAAATATTTACGAAATATTTTTCTTTAAATATTTCAAAAGGTTTATCAACGGGATTATAGAAGCCGTTGTCAAATTCTTTTTCGGCTTCACTGCTTATTTTAGAATTGAATTCAACGCTGTTTAAAAAATAGCACAGGTTTTCAAGGTTTACTGTTTTGTCTTGAATTTTTTTTAAAATAAAATCTTCGGAATTATCGTTAAAATTCTCTACAATTAATTTTCCGAGTCTGAATATATGATATTTATTTTTTATTTTATAATTTTTAAATTCATTTCTGTTGAAATAATAACTTAAGGTTTGCATAAGTTTAGGATTATTTTCAATTGTGTTTTCAACGTTTTCGCTATCTTCGTCGTAATCCTTGCTATAATCTGCAATATCAAGATAATCCATCAACTTAATAAAAAATTTCCTGTCAGATTTATTATTAAAATCAAAAGTATTATTGCTTAATTTTTTATTAAATTTGTCATAAGCTTCAAAAGAAATATCACCCGTTGCTTTCATAGGAACACTTTCAGCCATGAGTGATTCGAAGAAAATGTTATAATTTTCCCGATTTAATCTTTTTTTATAAAATTCAATTTTTTCGGGTGATTTTGCATATAAAAACCTGATAAAAGCTATATAATCATCAACTGATTCAATGTCGTTATAAGATTCCAAGCCAAAAGCATATAAAAATTCCGTTAATATGTCTGCTTCTTCACTGCTGCTTGCAGTATTTCCCAATTCTTTTAAAAGCGCAAGTTTCTTTTCATAAGGAATATTTTTTACTTCCATAAGTTTTTGTTCTTCGGATAAATCCTTATTATTTATAATATCTTTTAATTGGTCAAATTGAGCTTCTGCTTTTATATTTCCGATAAATAGCATAAAAAGTAAAAAAATGATTAATCTCTTCATTAAAACCTCCTTTTAATAAGCTATATTCTATGTTTGTTTAAAATTTTGTCATCAATCAAATAAACGGTAAAAATGGTGGCAAAAATATTTTTTTACAAGTTTTGTACATTTAAAAGGATAAAAGAGATATGAAATTAAACCCTATAAATAATATAAATTTTGGTTACAGCAAGGAATTAAACAGAAAATTTGTTTCAAAATTAAAAAGCAACAGTGATAATCCGATAAATTCCGCATTGTTACAAATAAATGCAAGTTGTAATGCTACGGAAAATACCATAAAATCACTATCAAAAAGATATGATGAAAATGAACTTTTAATAAATATACTTCTCGGATATTTTAAGGAAGCGAAAATTTTTATTTGCTCCGTTGCAGACAGGCTTTTTCCTGATTTGAACTATACAAAAACGGAAGCGGATGCTTATGATGATGAAATTACGGAAGATGGATGGAGTGAAACTCTTTACACCGAAACTACGGAGGAAGGCGAAATTCAAACATCAAGCCAGAGTTTAAAAAGAGAATATAAATGGCTTGAGGACGTATTTCTTTCACTTGCTAAAATTGCAAATAACGGAGAAGATATAGAACAAGACAACAACGACGATTACGAAGAAAGTTTGATAGATGATAAGGCTGATGCCTTGTTGGATGAATATGATAAATTAAATAAAGACAAAAAAAATAATGAGGATGATTCAACTCTTCAAAAATTTGTTCCGATGAGTCATTCTCCAAAATCAATTGATGATGTTGTAGGGTTGTCTAAAAGCGTAAATGATATTAAAAACTTTATACTATACCCGATTGAACACCCTGAAGAAGCAGTTCAAAGGGAAAAAGACTACGGAATTGATATTCCGCATTTTATAGTGTTCCATGGACCTCCGGGATGCGGTAAAACAATGCTGGCTGAAGCAATAGCGGCAGAAACGGGTGCTGATATGTACATGCTTGATTTATCTTCGGTCGGTTCTAAATTTGTTAATCAAACGGTATTAAATGTATCAAATGCCTTTGAAACAATTTATAAAAAAGCTGAAACCTCGGCAAAACCTATTATTGTCTTTATGGATGAAATGGACTCTATTCTTTCTCAAAGAACAGGCAATACCGACGTATGTCCGGAAGATAAAAAGGTTGTAAATACCATGCTTCCGATTTTAACATCCGCAAAAGACAAAAATATAATAATAATCGGCGCTACAAATATGTATGACACAATAGATAAAGCTGTTAAAAGAAGAATAGAAATGAATGCCTATATAGGTTTGCCAAATAAAGAAGAAATAAATACGCTTCTTCAAAGGCAATTAGGCAAAATTAAAAAAGGTCAAACACTTGCATCTGATGCAAAAGAAATGGAAGACCTGTCAAAACAGCTCTTGGGATATACTCCCGCCAATATTGTAGATATTGTTAAATCCGCTTCAAAAGACTGTTTTGTTAAAAATAAAGAAATCGAAAAAGAAGATATTTTAAACGCATTAAAATCAGGTACTTATGAAAAAATAAAAGAAAAAGATTATATGCCTGAAAGCATGAAAGATAAGAAAACTCTCGGTTTTTAATTAAGTTAAGTATCTAAAACGGATTAATACTTGAATAATTTGCGTATAATTTATCAACAACGGGTGAATATTTTTTTCCTGCAAGTCTTCCTGCAATATATTCGGCAACAAATTCGGTACCGCTATCTGCCAAATATTTAGAAACCTTGCTTCTAATCAGAGCTTTTTTATTTGTGTCATGCAGACTGTATATTAAATATTCGTAAGGGCAATAACTTGAATGTAAAACATGTGCAAGTTCATGTACAATCAAATGTTTTAAACTCGAACCCGAAAGCGAGTTTTTAATTCTTAATTTGCTCGTTATTCCGCTGTCTTGCCAGTTGTAGTTGCTGTTTAAAACAAGTGATACATCCATAAGTTCAATAATATCGGGTTTGCTTTGTATTATATATTTAATTTTTTCATCATCATCTTCAATTAAACTATACTTATTATATGTATCTTGATTGTACCAGCTTATAAAATGACTCGGCAGAATGTATGCAGGTGTAGTTTTATCAGGATAATCATTTGAGAATATTTTTATACCCTTAAATAATTCTTTTCCTTCGTTGTTAAAGTTAAGCTTTACAAAGTCATCAACGGCATTTTTTACAATATGAGCCTGCGCCAGATTGTCAAAATCCGCCTCTATTCCATATTCTTCCATAAAAAATTTTTTTGCTTCATCAAGATTTTTAAATTCAAATTTTTCCTCTCCGTCGGACTTTAAAATTTTAAATTCTTTGTATTTATCGGGATTGCCTATTTTATATCTTCTTAAATATAAAATCGGCTCATTTGCGTATTTCGCATTCTTATTTTGTGTAATTTCAGATATATTTTCACCCTGTACTATTACCGTTGTTTCCGTTGGAATATTATTATAAAATTCATCATCCGTAAGTTTTGAACCATCCGAAAAAATATGTTCCGAGTTTCCTCCTAAATCAAATCTGCGATACATTTTGTAAACCATATCGCCTTTTTCAGACCGAATAATCAATCCTTTGTCATAATAAAGTGTCATATCAGGTTTGCCGTTTTTATCTTTTACGATAATTCTTCCCGTGTATTTTTTTCCGTTTAAATCGTACGCTGTTCCGTTTTTAAATATTATTTTTTTATTATGCGAATGATTGTCGTGGTTTTTTGAATGATTGGAAGATTTATGTTTTTTGTTTATTTTTGCTTTGAAATTAATATTATTTATCGGATTTATTTTCATATTATTTTAAAACCTATAAAAAAATATATTTGCATTTTCAACTTTAAATGCTTGCTTGAAAAGTAAGGTGCAGTATGTTAATATTGCAGGGTAAGCTTTTTGGAGAAGTGTCCGAGTGGTTTAAGGTGACGATCTCGAAAGTCGTTGTGGGGGCGACCCCACCCAGGGTTCGAATCCCTGCT
>CADBOJ010000066.1 GCA_902796305.1 uncultured bacterium
CCAATTCTAATTAAGCTCATTGCAACAACACCTCTCGGAAGTCCTTTTAATGTTCCGAGTTTGGCAATTAATGCATTGACTGCTTTAGCTCCAAGTGCAACAATTGAATTTTCAACATCATTTTTTGTTGTAGAATCAACTGCGGATAATAAATAATCAACTTTTTCGGATATTGTATCTTTTATATTAGAATTTACGACTGCTTGCATACTTTCCTCTTAAATTTTTCTCTACCTTTAAAAAGTATACATTATAAAATATTTTTTTTGCGATTTCCTTATACAATCTTTATATCGAAATAAAGAAATTTTTTTATAAACTTTCCCAATAATCTTTTAAAATCTTCGTATCGACTTCTATATTTGGACTTTCGCAGACTAAAGCACCCTTTATATCAAATTTTTTCATTGCTTTAAGTAAATCTTTATAGTTAAAGTCGCTTTCTTCAAATATCAGGTGCTTTTTTTCGCCTTTATCGGAATATTCAATTCCGGCTACATGCCCGTGGAGATTATTTAAAGCAATTTCCCCAAGCTCGTTGCCCAGTTTTTCCAAAATTCCGCAAAATTCATCATATGTATTAAATTTACCGTTTTCTCTTGCATGAATGTGAGCAAAATCAATACAGGGCAATACTTGAGAAAAATGTTTCGATAGTTCTATTATTTCATCTAATGTTCCCCACTGGCTTTTCTTGCCTGTTGTTTCGGGACGAATCCAGATATTAATGTTTTCGGCTTGAAGAGTTTCGGTTATAACTCTATGCCTTTCTATCATTGTTTTTAAAAGTTCTTCTTCGCTTTTGCCAAGATAAAAAGCGGCATGGTATGTTATTGAATAAGCCCCTAAATCATTACCCGCACGGGCAGTATCAAGGACTCTTTTAATGCTCGCTTCAATTTTATCTTCTTCTTTAGCATTAAGATTAATATAATAAGGTCCGTGGTGAGTTATAATTTTATTATTCCTGCTTAATATTGCATCTCTTGTTTTTTCGCTGTATCTTACACCATGTACAAATTCGACTTCCAAACCGTCAAGGTTCATTTCGTCAAGTTTATCAAACGCATTTGTGTAATCTTTAGCATTCGAGGGTATTCCTGCCGTTAAAAAATGTAGTTTATCCATTTTAGTTCCTTAAATTAAATACTCATCATCCTTAGGTGTAAACATATAATAAAATTCTTCCGGACTAAAACAGCCCCATGTTCCGAGATTTAAAAATTTTATATCCAATAAACCGCAACGTCCCGCTACAAGAAGCTGTTTTTCGTTTGCTTTAAATATTCTTCCGAAATCCAAATCATGCTTATATTCAACTGCTCTTGCATTAATTATTTTAAAATTTGTGTTTCTAAAAGTGGTAAAAGCGTTATAAAAAGGGTTGCAGGCTCTAACAAGCCTTTCAATTTCAAAAACGGAATGAGTATTCCATCTTATTCTGAAATTTCCGTCAACTTTCGGTGCCTGTTTAAAGTTGTTTTCTTTCGGCTGAGGTGTTCTTTTAATTTCACCTTTGTTTTGAATTTCATTTAAAATCTTAACAAGAGCATCGGCAAGCATATAGTTGCTTCTGTTAAATATTGTTCCCATGGTTTCAAAAGGTGTCATGTCAAACACTTCCTGATAAATTATATCCCCTTTGTCAAATTCTTCATCTATAAAATGAAGAGTAATACCCGAAACTTTTTCTCCGTTATTTATTATATGAAAATAAGGAGCTGCGCCTCTGTAATCAGGCAAAAGCGAGGGGTGGCAATTAATATATCCCATTTTTGTTGTTTCAATAAAATCTTTTTTAAGAAGATAATTATAAGAACATATAACGCCTATATCCGCATTTAAGGATTTAATCTTATCAAGGCAATCCTTATCATTCGGACTGTTTTCATACTCTATAAAATTAAGGTTTAATTCTTCAACATATTTTTTAAAAAAAGGATATGTTTCATGGTTTTTTTTAGGCGGGACAACCCCTGATATATTAAATTTATTTTCCAAAAGTTTATTCAGACAAATAAGCGCCATATCAGGAATTCCGACAAAAACAATTTTTAATTTTTTATCTTTTGTTTTCATAAACTAATTTTTCCATAAATCCTTATTTAAAATTGCAAGAAAAGGAATTATTTCAAGACGCCCGATTAACATAAGCAATATAATAATCCATTTTGTTATGAAATGAAGCGAATCAAAATCTCCCATAGGTCCTATCTGGCTAAATCCGGGTCCTATGTTGCCGATTGCGGAGGCTGACGCACTAAGAGCAATCGTTGTATTGTTTTCAATTAATATAATTAAAAAAGCACCGAGAGCAAATATAACAAGGTAAAATATTACAAAAACAATCATCTGCGAAGCTGTGTCATTATTTATTATTCCGCCCTCGAGCTTAATCGGATAAACACCTTGAGGATGAATAATTTTATTTAATTCACGTTTTAAATATTTAGCAACAAAAACCCATCTGATTATTTTGACTCCGCCGGAAGTTGATGTTGCACAACCGCCGGTAAAAAAAGCGAGGAATAAAATAACTTTACTTGCCGCATCCCAATTAATATAGTTATCTGCGGCAAAACCTGTCGAGGTCATTGTTGCAACTATTTCAAAAGCCGAATTTAACAGAGCATGCTTAAATTCATAATTTGAATTTATAAATAAGCTTAGAGCAAGAAGTAAACTTAAAAATATTATTATACCCGTATATGCCCTAAATTCTTCACTTTTAAAGAACTGTGTTATTTTTTTATTTTTTAAGCCTCTGTAAATTAAAATATAGTTTATACCTGCTATATACATAAAAATAAGTATGCAAACAGTGACAGGCATATTGTTGTAGCCCATGATACTGTCGGACATCGGCGAAAAACCGCCTGTTGCGGTTGTAGAAAGGGACGTTACAATCGCATCATATAAATCAAGACCTAAATATTTTAAAATAATCGTTTCAACAGCCGTAAAAGTTAAATATAAACCCCACAACCAGCTTGCGGTGTACCTTATTCTCGGGGTTGCTTTATCCTCGGTAGGTGCAGGGATTTCGGCATAAAACATCTGCCTTCCCGCAACCGAAATCTTCGGCAAAACCGCAATAAACAATACAATTATGCCCATACCGCCAAACCATTGCGTTAACGAGCGGAAAAAGTAAAGGCTTTTGGGATATAATGAAAAATCTTTTATTATCGTAGCTCCGGTCGTTGTAACTCCGGACATACCCTCAAATATGGCATTTGTTATGCTAAAATCATAAAAAAGATACGGAATTGAACAGATAAGCGCAAACAGAACCCAAGCAAAGAATACAATTGTCAGTGATTCCGATTTTTTTATATTATCAATATCTTTTTGAGGAGCTTTGTTTAAAGAAAATAAAAAACCCGCCAGAAGTGCAATAATGCCTGTTATTAAATATATGTATCCGCAATTTTCTTTTAATAAAAAACAGGCAATAATCGGAATTATAAACATAACTCCTATATATTTTGCGATAAGCCCCAATATATTAAAAATTAAATTATATCTCATTATTTAAGAAATTCCTTAACATGTACAACATCATTCGTCTTTGTAAATACAAGCAGGGAATCATTCGGACGAACGGTTGTTTGACCTTTCGGAATAATAACTTTAGAACCTCTCTGTATTATTGCAATAACGCAGGGAACAGGCATTTTTATTTCGTAAAGCGGTCTTTGTTTAAAATCTTTATCAAGTTTAATTTCAAGTATTTCCCCTTGTCCCCTTTCGACCGTTGCAATAACGTTTGCCCTGAAATCGATTATTCTGTTTTTAATTTCGTTTACGCAGGCTTCACGCTTTGATATAGCAACATCAACCCCGACTTTTTCAAATAAATTTGCTGTTGTTCCTTGAGAAACCCTTGTTATAACTTTTTTTGCACCAAGCTGTTTTGACAGAAGCGAACAAAGAAGATTTTTTTCATCATTATCTGTTATAGAAATAACTACATCACATCTTCCCGTATCCTCTTCCGCAAGTAAGTCCAAACTTGTTCCCGAACCGTTTAAAATCAGTGTTTTTTTAAGGTTTTGAGATAAAAGTTCGCATCTTTCATAATCGCTTTCAATCATTTTAAGATTCATTGAAGTTTTTTCAAGCTCCTGCGCGAGTTCATATCCTGCCGAGCCTCCGCCTATTATGGTTATTTTTTTAACTTTTCCTTTTGATTCAAAAAGTTCGCTTGCAGCTATATCCAGCCCTATCGGTGTCCCCATAAGTATTGCTTTATCATTTAGCTGAAATTCGCTGTTTCCATTAGGAATAAATAATTCGTCATCTCTTACAATTCCGACTACAAGAACCTCGGAATTAAAATAACAGTCTTTCAGTTTCTTATTTAAAAGTTCCGAATCTTCTTTTATTCTGTATTCAAGAAGCCTTGCTCTCCCGTGTGCAAAGTTTTCAACATCAACCGCATTCGGTACCGTTATTATTTTAAAAATTTCCTGTACTAGCAATTTTTGAGGCCAGATGACATTGTCTATACTCTGCGCATAGGCTGATTTATACTCATCTTTCAGAGAATTTAAGGACTCCATTGATTCTTTTTTGTTTACAAAGCAGATAGTTTGAACATCCGCCAGCTGTTTTGCCATAAGACAGGCGATTATGTTCGATTCATCATTATTTGAAACGGCAATAAAGGCATCGGTTGATTTAATATCCGCATTTTCAAGAATTTTTATATTTAATGCATCACCGCATATTGTTCCTATATCAAGCCTTGAAAAGGCATCGAGATTTTTTTGATTAGGGTCAATCAAAACAATATCATGGTCTTCAAAAAATTCTGCTGCGATTGAAGACGCCATTTCATTTGCACCGTATATAATAATTCTCATAAATTATCCCTCAAGCTAAAACGGAAATTTGGGAGGAGCTCCGAAAGGCATTTTATTCTTTCCTTTTTTAAAGGAATTTTTTAGCCCTCCCAATCCTTTCATCATTTTTTTCATCATTTCAAATTGTGATATAAATTGATTAAGCTCGTTTATATCCATACCTGAGCCGAGTGCTATTCTTTTTTTTCTTGAAGCATTCAGCAAATTAGGGTTTTTTCTTTCCGCAGGAGTCATTGATTGAATAAAAACTTCAATTTTTTTAAATTGTTTTTCGCCCTCATGACTTATTTTATCCGTATCATCTTTTGAAATTCCGAGAGGAAGCATGGATAAAATTCCGCCAAAAGACCCCAGCGCCTTAATTTGTTTTTGAATTTTCAGGAAATCCTCAAAGCTGAATTCGCTTTTAAGCATTTTTTCTTCTAATGCACGAGCTTCTTTAACATCAATATTTTTTTGAGCTTTTTCAACAAGCGTTACAATGTCGCCCATACCGAGTATTCTGTTTGCCATTCTGTCAGGATGAAAATCCTCAAGAGGTTCAATATGTTCTCCCACTGCAACAAGTTTTATGGGTTTATGGACAGAACTTACAATACTTAAAGCACAACCGCCTTTGGTATCACCGTCAAGTTTTGTTAAGATAATACCGTCTATTTCAAGCTGTTCGTTGAAATTCATAGCAACTTCAACTGCTGCCTGACCAATCATTGAATCAACAACAAGCAGTTTTTCATTAATATGGATACTGTTACAGATAAGCATTAATTCTGCCATCATATCGGTGTCTATCTGCAATCTGCCTGCAGTATCAAAAATCAATACGGTATTATTGTGCTCACGGGCATAATTGAGCGATTCTTTTGCAATTTTTAGAACATTTTTTTCGTTTTCTATTGTGAAAAAGTCGATTTTATTATCGTCTGCAAGCGTTTTTAACTGCAATATTGCAGCGGGTCGATATACATCAAGCGCTACAAGAAGCGGGGATTTGCCTTCTTTTTTTAATTTTAAAGCAATCTTAGCCGCACTCGTTGTTTTACCCGAACCTTGAAGTCCGAGCATCATAATAACGGACGGGTTTGTATCAAGTTTTAAAGGCGCTTGTTTTTCTCCAAGAAGTGAAGTGAGTTCATCATTAACTATTTTAATTAATGTTTGGGACGGGTTTGTGGATTCAACAACTTTTTCGCCCTCTGCTTTATCTTTAATTGAAGATATAAAACTTTTTACAACATTAAGCGAAACATCAGCACCAAGCAGTGCGCGTCTTATTTCACGCAAGGCATCCGACATATTTTCTTCGGTTAAAGTTGCCTTACCTGAAGTATTTCTGATTATTTCCTGTAGTCTTTGAGATAAGTTATCAAACATAAGATTATTTTACTATAAAAATTTTGGTAGTTATATATTAATATTATATTTGTCCTTTTCTTTGTACCTGCAAAAGAAAGGTACAAATAATTTCAGACTTTTATAAAATATACACTCATAAAAAATCAAAACTCTTTAAATATATGTAAAGTTTTGTAAAAAAAGTATATATTTTTGATATATTCAATCCTGATTTGTTTTTATTTATATAGAAAGCGAAAAAAGGATAAAGACTATGGACAGCAGGACAAGTTCTATACTGATTAATCTGAAATTGGATTTAAACACGGCACTTATTGCAAATCAATACATGGAATCAAAATCCGATATTGAAGAGGCGGCAAAAGGCAACAAGAAAAAAATATACAAGAATATGACCTCGGCATTAAAAGAATGCTATCTTACAGGTTCTTTAAAATACGGTAATAATTTCGTATATTAAAAATAATCAGACATTAATATATATAAAAAAGCGGAAATTATTCCGCTTTTTCTTCTTTCTTTTGATTTTTAAATTCTTCAGGGCAGTCAGGTCTATCCTGATTCCATCTTTCAAGTCCCATTTGCTTTCTTACTAAACCGATTCCCACATGTACTCTCCATTCATCCATTTTCAGCTGAGCTGCAAGGATTTTATGACAACCTATCGGAGGAGTAGGCAATAACGGCTCGTAAAGATTTTTAATCGCCATCATTTGATCGGGAGTAATTGCAAGTTTTCTTTTCGGGAATTGAATTTTCGGAAGCATCATTTTTTGTCTTATGAGATTTATTCCGAAAAATACTTTTCTTGCCTCTAAACCGATTGCTTCCGCTATAACTTCATGTGCGTCGGGATTAGGAAGAGGAAGCATTTTTTTATACATTTCTTCAATTTGTGCTAATTGTTCTTTATTAACAAGCAACGGTTTTGATTTATTCGGCTTTTGCGGACGCCTGTTGTTGAAACCGCCTTTTTGTCCGGGACGTGACGGGCGTCTGTTGTTATTATTATTTCTTTGAAATCCGCCTGCTTTTTGACGTTGATATCCGCCCTGATTATTTTGCGGACGATTATTATAACGTCTTGTATATCCTTCGGGGTTACCCGAACCGGCACTATAACCTCTTGAATAGTCTTGGGCTACACCGTTTTCATCCGCAGGTGCGGTAGGCATGGAAGCTTTATCCGGATATAAACAGTCCGGACAGATAACTCTTTTAGGGTTTTTTGTTTCAAATTCCTTGCCACATTTAATGCACTTGTTAGTATACATTATTGCAATCTTTCTATTGTTTTAGTCCCATCACTTAATGAAATTAATTTAACAGGCAATATTTTCTAAATAC
>CADBOJ010000067.1 GCA_902796305.1 uncultured bacterium
ACGATGGCGACGTAGGAGCGCAGGACAAAGTCCGAGCACCACAGGAGAATGCGAAGCCGGTGCAATTAAAATTGCTACGGCGGTCATCGACAGTTTCGACCAAATCTCATCGATTTGGTCTTCACTCCGACTTTGCTTTTAGCTTTTCAAATTTTTCCTGCATTGTAGGATTATTTTTGGTTAATCTTTTGATGCTTAAATCTTCTGCCTTATTATTCGCCAATCTTAAATTGTTCTCGGATGACAACAAAGCCTCTTTTGTTTTTTGAAGATGGTCTATGGTCTTATCTATTTCATCTATTGCAGTTTTAAATTTTTTACTTGCAAGTTCAAAATTCCTTGAAAACTTTTCTTTAAAATCGTTAATTTCTTCTTCAAAATTGGATATATCAATGTTTTGTGCTTTAATTAACGATAGCTCTTTTCTGTATTCAAGAGAATGCAAAGATGCGTTTCTAAGCATCGTAATAACGGGAATAAAAAACTGCGGTCTTATAACGTACATTTTCTTATATTTATGCGAAACATCTACAATTCCCGTATTGTACAATTCATTGTCTGGTTCAAGGAGAGAAACAAGAATTGCATATTCACATTTTTTTTCGCACCTGTCTTTATCAAGCTCCTTAAAAAAGTCTTCGTTTTTCTTTTTGGTTGAAGTTGTATCGGCTTCGTTTTTCATTTCAAACATTATTGAAATAAACTCATTCCCGTCTTCATCGGCTTCCCTGTATATATAATCTCCTTTACTGCCCGATTTAATTTCGTTATCTTTTTCAAAATACGCATTTTGAAAAGCTGTAGGTCTTAATTTGTTAAATTCAATTTCACAATGCTGTTCAAGGCTTTCACCTATCATTTTTGTAGATAACTTGGCTTTAAAATCTTTGTATCGTTCAATTTCTTCCGCCATAAATTTCAGTCTGGTTTCATACTGTTCTTTAACGGATTGTTCTTTTAGCTGAAATTCTTTATCGGAAAGGATTTTTTCCGTTTTTAATTTATTTATTTCGAGTTCTTTATCTTTATCAAATGTTGTTATCTTATTTTTAAGCTCGGCAATTTCTTTATCTTTGTTCAATGTTACTTCGTTTATAGCGTTTTTTGCAATAAATCTTTCTTCCGTTATATCGGATTTAAGCTTTGATATTTCTTCCTCTTTTTTATTTATTATCTGATTAAATTCCTTTTCAAGTTCAAGTTTAATAATTGAAAGAGCATTCTCCTTTTCAAGTTTAAATTGATTTTCTCTTTCTTTTATTTCATTTAAAAATTCTTCATCTCTAACTTGTTTTACTATTGCGGCATATCCCGACTCATCAACTTTGAATACTTCACCGCACTTAGGGCATTTAATCTCTTTCATATACTTAAACCTCCCATATTTATTCTTATTCAACATGCCGGAGGTTGTCAAGAAAATAAAAAAACAATCAGAAAGCAAAGCCCCCTGATTGTTTTTATATTAATTTAAAAAACTATTCTTTTGAAGTGATTTTATAAATAACTCCTGCGCATGCACCACCTGCCAAGTTAACAAGTATCGTAACGCCGATTAATTTAACGCATGCTCCAAAAGTTAATAATCCAACAGCTACTGCAGGGTTAAATGCGCCAAAACATAGTCCTGCTGTTGCAAAAGCACCCACCATTACCGTTGAACCTATTGCAAAACCATAATACGAATTGTTTTCCGTTTTTGGAGATGTTGCCGTATGGAGTACAACATAGCAAAGCGCAAACGTAAATAAAAATTCGCAAGTGATAAGTTTGCATAAGGCAAACGGCTCAATTCCTGCGGGAGGAACTATTACAAGCTGTTTAACAACAAGAGCTGCAATAAAACCTGCAAACAACTGGCTTGCCCAGTATGCTGCCATATCTTTTGCACCTAAAACACCTCTTATAAGGCAGGCAAGAGAAACGGCAGGATTATAGTGTCCGCCTGAAATATATCCTCCGGCATATACCATAACCGCTAAAACAAAACCGATTGCAAGAGGTGCAATTATTCCGCTTGCGGAAGAATAAACACAACATCCTACGGTTAATACAAGAAAAAATGTTCCGATAAATTCAACCAAACATTTTTTTAAAAGTTCGTTCATATTTGAATCTCCTTTATAACACAACCGAGAAGTATTTTACCATATTTATCTAAAACATACAATCGGACACACCTAATTTTTCGATTGTGTGTGCATTTTTAGGATTGGATATATCTATATAAATATCCTTATAATCCGATTCAAAAATATATTCGGGTATAATTTCCATTTTATTTGAAAGGAGAAGTTTCCTTATATCCTGCGGGGTTTTTTGCAGTCTTGAAGCAAGGTCTTTAAGTTCAACTATATTTTTATTTTTATTTCTTAAAGTTATTAAAACTCGCTGATTTTTAAGAGATATCGTATCAACTTCAGTCTTATATCTTTCTCCTTTCGGAGTATTCACTTTTGTAATATTGCCGTTAAGCTTATTTTCTTTAATCAGTACTCTTATTGTTTCAATATCTCCAAAACCGAGTTTTGAAAGATATGATGCCGGTACCGACGAGGATTTTATATAATTTGAACGCACAGGATGAATTTTATTGTGCATTTTTAATGTTTTTGCATTAACCTCGTCATTTGTATCGACCATAACTATATTTGCCTGCGGTAACTTTCTTCTGTTTTTAAGATTGATTCCAAAAAGCCTTAAACTACCGTTAGTTATGTATTTTGCGGTAGTGTCGTCTTGTATATTATGCTTGTATCTTAGTTCGCTAAGCGTTACAAAATCTTTTCTTCTTTTTAAAAAATCTTCAATAAATGCCGAAGTTTCAGGTGTTGTAGTATCTATATATCTTCCCGTTGTTTCGTCTGTTGTTTCAAAAGTACTGTCAAAAGTCCCGTTCTTATACCATCCTGTTACAATCGCCGTTTGCTCAATACCGAGCTTTTCGGCTAATTTTTGGATGTTATATACCCCATTTTCCATAAGAACTGCTTCTTTTTCGGGTTTTGAATATTCAGGATTAAATAAAGGTGCAAATTTCGGATTATCTATCAACATTTTTAAATATTGTTCGTAATTTTTACATAATCTTTTACAAACTGAAATTTTCCTGTGTGTATCATAGATATCAACTTTATTTTTTTTCTGATTATCGTTAAGGTAACCGCTATAAGCATCAAAATCTCTTTTTAATGAAGCAATAATTCCTCTTACCCTTATTATTTCATCTAAATTATCATCTTGAAATTCAAAAGCATCCGAAAAATCATCAAAAATATTACCCGTAAAGCGAACGGGATTATCGGTTAAAAGGGATGATTTTAAAACATTATAAAAATTAATTGATTGTATTTTCATTTATTTTTACCTTAAAAAATTATTTTAAAAAACTGATATACGGCAATCATTAAAAACATGAAAAAATAAAATTTTGCGGATTATGAATAAATGTAAAATTTTATTTTATGAGTATAAAGATTTTATTTGAAAAACCGTACCTGAAAATAAATACTATAAGTTATAAGGAACGGTAAAGTTATGATAAATGGCGTATCGGGTGTAAATCCGAATGAATATGTTGAAACGGCTCAACAAGCTGTTGAAATTCCAAATGAAGTTAGTACCGAAGAAACACAAAATGATACTTCAATATTTCCGACCGGAGAAAATAACGATGTGGGCACATCAGGAGAGCAGGTAAAAGATGATGAAATAGCCAAAGCTGTTCAAGAAGCTCAAGATGAAACAGCTTCCGTTGTTATAAACAGCTCCGGAGGCATAATAGAAACATTTTTTAATTCGATTATTGGTTATGTAACGGATTTCTTTACGCCGAAAGAAACTTTAACACAAACCCAGGATGTCGAAAACTATCATAATACTGCGGATTCTTCTCAAACTCCAGGCGAGCAGGCAGCAGATGAACCGGTGCAAAACGGGTATGCTCAGGTTGAAAGCGCACTTACATCCGATGCTGCAAGAGAAGCTCTTGGAAAATATAAAGAAACAGAAGGTGCTGAATATACATCCTCTGAAAACGGCGGTTTTACGGTAACATTCCCCTATTCAAGCAATAGCGAAGATAAAAGCACTGTCGAATATAATGCAGCGGGCGAATTGGTAAATGCAAAAAATGTATCTTCAGAAACCTTGCCGTCGGTTCTTGGCGATAATTGTCCTGCAGAATTGCCCTCGGGAGCAATGTGCGATTTTAACGACGGTAAAGTAACCGCTGTTATTAAAGATGATAAAAATACCACAAAATATTTATACGGTGAAGACAAAAATTGTAACACCATACTCTTATACAATAATGCTGACGGCAAGCTGGAAACAGTACAAACCAAGGATTATTCTACTTTTGAACAATGCGTAGGTAAGGAAGCCGCTTCTAAAATGTATAAGGCTACTGATGGACAGGAAGCAATTTATACTGTTGAAAATGGTAATGTAACCGTAAATGTTGGTAACGGCGCTCTAACATACGATGCGGAAGGCAGATTGAAAGGTATTCAAAATGTTGATTATACAACATTACAAGGGCTTGATGGGGTGCTGGATGCACAAAGAAGCGGATTGACAAAAAATAAAGATGCTAAAGATGCTACATACACATATAAAAACGGGGGTCTTTATGCTCAATTTTCCAACGGAAAAGAAAGAGAAGTTCTTTCTGACGGAAGCATGAGCTATCTTCCTTACGGCAAGGGACAAACCGGTTCAAATCCGGCTGTTCAAGATATTACATACTTCGGCGAAAGTGGAAACCCTGAAAAGGATAAAATGCATGTAATAAAAGGTGTACATAACGGACAAGTTTATACCGCTACAAAATTCGACGGAGATAATTATGTCTTTGCCGAAATGGGAAGTGACGGTCAGGTGCATTATGTTACCGGTACCGGAACCCCTGTAACAGGATTAACCGAAGCGCAGAAAGAAGTTCTAAAAGCTACGCTCCTCGGAGATGATAAAAGTAATGTTCCTGATTATGCGCCTGCAAACGGTGAAGCAACAAGTAAATACAGAAAAAATAAATACGGTAACGGAACAGGTAAGCCTTCTTCATCTCAACAATCTCAACAATCACAACAATCACAACAATCACAACAATCACAACAATCTCAACAATCACAACACTCACAACAATCTCAAACCACTGAAAGATATACCCCGAGCGGTGAAGCGGATAGTTCCGGCGTAAGCAAGGGAAAATTTGACGGACAATATGATGCTTCATCCATGACCGTTGGCAATTCACAGGTATATGCCGTAATATGCAACGGTGAAATACACTATATAGATACAAACGGTCAATACGTTAAATTAACTGAAGAACAAAAACAGCTCTTAAAAAACAGTTTGGGCAACGAAGCCAAAAATCTTAAAGACCATAACTAAACTCCTATTTTAGATTCAATAAATTCATCTATGGTTATAATGTCGGATTTTAAATTCCCGTTATCATCCGTAATACTTTCAAGATATTCGGACAATAAATCCGATGCTGTTTTTACGATATTATCATAGGCAAGAATTTTTCTGCCTGCTTCTATATTTCTTAAGGAATCGGTTATTCGTTTATTGATGCTTTTTATTGAGCCAATTAGTATTTCAGCTTTTTTAGTATTAAATTTTTTATCATCAAAACACATTTCAAAAAAATCTTCAATTTTAGAATCTTTTTGGCATGCCAAGCAACTTCCGCAAAGCTCTTTTACAACACTTGTTATTTGAGTTGAATTTTCGGGATTTTGCGGAACGGATTGTTTGAGCATTTTTATAATTCTGCCTGTTTCTATACCTGTATTCACGGTATTAATTATTGAAACCGCATTTTCGGCTAAATCAAAATTTAAACTTCCATCAGTATTTAAAGCATACTTTTTAATTCCAGATACAACGGAATCAAAATAATCATCTTCTTCGGAAGAATATTCTATTTTATCGATAAGTTTATTTTTTTCTTCAAGCGAAGAAAAGTCATAGCCTGTTTCGGTTTTTGATATTTGAAAAAGCCTTAAAGTCCTTTTATAAGCATTATCTTGTATATCACTTTTATTGTCGGTTAAAATGCCAAGCAGATATTTTGCCGTTTGCCTTATCACGCTTTCGGAATTATTGCCGGTCTTACTGAAATTTATTACTTTCGGAGTATTTAATATTTCTTTTACGGATTTAATATGTTCTTTATTGGCACTAAAGAATTTTTTGAGATTCATTTTGTACAACGAAACAAATTTTTCAAGTAATTCCTCTTTTATTCTGCCATCTTCATCGGATAAATAATTTAAGATATCTTTAGATTTTATATTCAGTGTACATTTGCCAAATTCTTCCAATTCAACTTCATATTTTAAATCAGGTCTTTCAATCCTGCTCAACACCTGATAATATGCAGGGTTTGAAGGTGATTTTTCGGTTACTCTTTTAGATGAGCGAATTTTGGAAAAATCAATCAGCTTTCCATTAAAAGCTCTGTTGCTTAAAGTTTTTTGAATTGAAAAATTATTTGAAATTTTCATTATTTAAGGTTCCTTATGTAATTTATAAATTCAATGAAAATAAAAATTTGCCAAATTGTTAATTAATGTTATTTTTTTAGAACAATTAGAGTTTTATATCGTATAATATTATGGATAAAGGATGCTTTAATATGAAAACAAGTTTATCTGTAATTTTAACCGTGGTCATTATTTTTACGGGTTTTGTTCTGGTTAAAAAACCGGTTAGTCATAAACCTTTTTCGATTAATACAATAGAATACCTTGTTAAAATAAATGATGACGGTTCTATGACCACAACAAAACAAACGACTTATACTCAATTTATGAAAGAGAGAAAATGAAAAAATTACTGTCAGTTTTGATATTATTATCCTATAGTTGTTCTTCCGCATTGGCATTTAGCGAACTATACTATTTTAAAGGTGTAAACGTATCCGAAATAATGCCTAAAGTTAAAAATGCTTACGAAACAAAAAGCTTCACTCTTTTAAAAGAAAACCCCTATTACGGCAAAAGCAATAAAACACCCGAAGACTACGCTGTTGTTATTCTTCAACAAAGCGGTCAGAATATGTTTTATTATTATCAGTCAAACAATAATAAAGCAGTAAACAAATACATCTTAAAACAGGTAAAATCATCGGGTATAGAGCTTGAACAATCCGAAGATTCAAGAATTATCGGAATATATGATAAACTTGCAGGTGAAGTTATAAATCCTGCCCAAAAAACCGTTTATAATTTTGAAGAAGAGGACACTTCCACACAGGATTTTAATACAAAAAAGACCGATAACGGTACATTAAGAGGATATGTTGCTCAAATTCAAAAAGGCACAAAATTTTCAACATACTTACAAAATGCAATAAATACCTCAACGGCATCTGTCGGAGATGAGGTAATTGCAATATTGTCGGATAACTGGACTTATAACGGTTCAATTATTGCTCCGCAGGGAAGTGTTGTGTACGGCAGTTTAACCCTTGCCCATCCTGCAAGATACGGTTCAAGAAACGGGCGGGTAGTTATTGATTTTAATAAAATAGTTACACCCGACGGTAAAATATTAAATATTTCAACCGAAAAAATAGATTTCTCTGTTGAAAATGACGGCAAAATTGCTTCAACCGCAAAAAATGTTGCAACCGGAGCAATAGTAGGTGCGCTCGGCGGACTGCTTGTTGCGGCTCTATCGGGCGGAGATAATATCGGACGTGCTGTTGCAATAGGAACAGCTGTTGGTGCAGGCGGAAGTCTTGCAGGTTCAACAATAGAAAAAGGTGTTGATGCTGAAATTCCGTCATATACCGAACTTGAAATTGAATTATCAAAAACATTAAGAATTACACTGAGCGAATAGGAAAAATATGAATAAAAGACTTATTATAACAGGGGTTTTAATACTGGCATTATCAATTATAGGTAAATTGCTTTTTGTTGCGGTAAAAAATATTAAAATTGATGATTTTCATAAATCGGCAATAATTTTCGTTGTTGATTCTTCGGCATCAAATCAAAAGATGCTTCCCGAGGAAATAAAATACATAAAATCACTCTGTGCAATATTAGACCCTGAAGATGCGATTAAAATATTAAAAGTTTCGCAAAAATCATACCTGATTTATGAAGGAACTCCCGCTGATTCATCCGGAATATTGTCTGCCGTTAATGAATTTACGAAATTTGACGAAAAAGATTACGGCACGGCATACGGTGAAGCCCTTAAAAAAGCATTTGAACATGTTTTAATAATGAAAAAAGAGGGTTATGTACCGTCTATTGTCGTAATCGGCGACCTTGAAAATGAGGGAAATATTGAAAAGCAGATAAATTGGGATACATTGCCCGAAAATGTTAAAAAAGTTCAGGAATATGCGCCTGATTTAGCTATGATGTTTGTCTATGCACATCCTGAAAAATTAGACCTTGTTAAATCAAAACTAAATCCGATTTTAGGCGAAAAGAAATTAATTGTTGCAAATAAAGAAAATGTCGACAAGGCAAAAAGAAGATTTTTAGAAGCAATAGGACGATAGGAGCAAGTATAAAATATGGCTTTTACTGTAATTTCAAAAGACGGCGAAAAAACATTTCTTGATAAGGAAGTTGTAAATATATCATCCCGTGACGGTTATGACTATAAATTAAATGTTAATTTTGATTTTATGCTGACCGTTCAGTTTGATAAAAATACCAATAAATGCTATCTTTTAAACCAGTTTAACAACACAAACTTTTTATTTAAAGGGAAAGCACTTCCTCAAAGCATGGAAATAAATAAGGTTTGCAAACTGATTTCAGCCGACAGCGATGATTTTATTACGATTAAAATTCTTGAAACCGCATACGATACTTCCGGTCTCGGTAACAATATTGATGAAAACGATATAAAAGCAATTTACGGAAATAACGTAAATCCGCAGGCAAAAATGAAAATCGAGCAGACTAAATCCGAAATCGAACGTGCCAGAGTTGCAATCGTTAAAGATATTTATGCCGATATTAATCAGCTTAAAAACAAGATTTCAATAAATTCTAAAACAGGCATTGTGCTTCATGTTGCTTTGTTTTTTGCATCTTTGGTTTGTGCATTCGGTGTTTCAAATTATTTAACCGGGCTTCCGGCTGAAGACATAGGAAATGTCATTCAAATGCCTACCAATATGAAGCTTATATTTTTATATTCCGCAATCATTTACGGAATCGGTTTAATTTTGAAACAGGGCGTATTTTTGTATTTTCAAAATAAATTAGGCGAAGATACGACCGTATCAAGAACTGCCGAAAGATTTATGATAATTTTGCCGAGCTTATTTTATGGTGCAATTTATATGATTAATGTTCTGTATTTTTCTACACCAAAAACAATGCCCGTTTTTGCGGTATTAATTTCCCTTTTCTTCACCGCAACAGCTTATACTTTAGCTCTTGCAACGGGTTATTTTAAAAATAACAGTATCGAATTAAGAAAAGAATTAAACAAATTTGAATACAGACCTGATTTTGAACATGTTATAAAAGAATATCAAAAATGGATTGAAATTTATGCAAATAATTTAAGTAAACCAAAAGTAAGAAACATTAAAGATAAAATGTTTATGCTTCAATTAAAACAATGGGGCGAAATTATCCTCGGTATTATAACAGCTCCTTTTCTTGCATACGGTGTATCAAACACTCTTGCAATGTGTTTCCCCGAAGCTGCAGGATGGGTTAGAATGTCAGGATTAAGAATTTCTCCCGTATTTTTGGTACTTGCAATGTTTCTTATAATATTTGCATTCTTCTCTTTTGCAAACGGTTTTCTTGCAAATAAGAAAATGCAGGCTTCAAATGTTTTGAAAAATGACGGTTTCAGCAATTATCTTGCTCATGGCGTTGAAATATACGGACTTGAAGGAATTAAAAAACTTGATAAAGAAATGAGAAGATATTATGCAATAGGTATTATTATTGTTATAATTGAATTTTCAATGAATGCTTCATTCTTTATGCAGGAAATGGGCGGTGACCTTTCCGGTATGTTATTAAGTGCAATAGCAGCATTAGTTCCGACAGCCTTGCTTATAGCCGAAACATTTATGCTGAGTCAAACCAAGTTTGAAACCTTTGCGCTTGAAGAATTAACAGATAAGATAGATAAAGACTTATAAAAATAAATGAATTATAAAAGTATTTTTTTAACGGTCATAATAACTTTAATTATTGCAACTTTATTTGTTTCGGTTCAAAAGCCGAAAATGCATAAGGTTGCATTCATTTATAATTCGGATTATACCGTCGTAAATGATACTCCCGAAGTAAAAGAGGAAGTAAATATTCCAACAATAACAAAAGTTGAATATACGAAGTCTTCTCAAAAAAAATTACAGGAAAATATAGAAAGAGAAGTTATTCAAAAACCTGTTTCCAAAAAAACAACAGAAAAACAGGAATTTAAAAACCAAAAAAATACCGTTACCGTTAATAAAGAACAAAAGAAACCTGAAACAATAAGACAGGAAGTTAAAAAAGAACCGAAAAAAATTAATACGGTACAAACAGAAACAAAACGTATCGAACCTGTACAAAAAACGGAAAATAAA
This sequence comes from uncultured bacterium, assembly GCA_902796305.1. Lineage (GTDB taxonomy): Bacteria > Cyanobacteriota > Vampirovibrionia > Gastranaerophilales > Gastranaerophilaceae > RUG14156. Next base: position 10,592 of record CADBOJ010000067.1, read on the forward strand.
GTGGTTGTAAAAGCACCGGAAGTTCAAAAAACAGAACCAAAAACCGCAACAACAATTACCCGTGAGCAGGAAGAAATACTCTGGAATGTTTGGAGATCAAATCTTCAAAATCAAATTATGAAAGATACATCTTTACCTGTCATTCCGAACGGAACGATATTCAGGTTCAGTTTTGATGTTGATAAATACGGAAAAGTTTCAAATATTCAAACTTATTCCGACACAAGACAATACACTCCTTATGCCATACAACATATAGCACCTGTTATAAGAAGTTATCAGGGAAAAAATATCTTGAATTTCCCCGCAGGTACAAATAGAGTGATGACAACGGTTAAGGGTGCATGGAAAATATCTTCAAATACAAAATATTCAACACCGAAAGACTACAATGACACCGAAATTATTAACAAATAGGATTTTAATTTATGTTTAAGTGCACCGAATGCAATAAAGAATATGATACAAAACCTTATTATTGCGACGATTGCGGAAACGACACTTTTGAAGAAGTTGTAATACAAGAAAAAGAACAATCCGCAAATCCCGAAGAAATTTCTCAATATGAAGAAAAACGGGACTTTACCCCCATAAAAGAAGAGACAAAACCTGAAGATATACTTTCATATATTATTTTCGGCTTTTGTTTGTTTTTATCCATTGTTGTTATTTTCTTTATTAATCCGAAATTTGATGAAAAGCCTGCAGTTCCTAAAAAAGAAGAAAATGTAAACTTAAAAATCCCATCAATTGATAGTTTTTGGAACAATGAATTACCGAAGACAGAACAAATAGAGAACAAACGGGAGGAAATAAAAGAACAACCAAAACAAGAAGTCCGACAAGAACAAAAAACTGCCGTTGTTCCTTTGAAATTTGAACCGATAAAAAAAGTGCAAAATAATGTTTTACCTGCAAAACAGCCTGTAAATCAGGTAAAACAGCAGCCTGTTCAAAATACAAAAAGTCAAAATACAAAAACACAACAAAAACCACAGCAGACGACTTCTTCTAAAGCACAGACACAGCCTCAAAAACAGCCTCAAAAACAGCCTCAAAATACAACTTCGAATACTAAAAACAATAATATACAGGTTCCCGTATGGCAGCAAACTCAACCTGCTCAACCTGTTCAAACTCAGCAGACGCAACCTGCACCCCAAAAAACCACGACCGTAAAATCTTCCCAAAGCTTAACCGATTATAAAAATTCATTAAGAAACAAAATAGGGCGGACGATAGATTTTGCAGATGTTATAGGGGATGGTTCATGCGCAATATCATTTAGGGTTGCAAGCAGTGGAAAACTTACGGATAGAAAGTTTGTAAAACAATCAACAAATTCTACTTTGAATGATGCCGTTTATAAGGCAATTATGCAGGTGCCTGCATTTAATGCGCCTCCTGAAAGCTACGGCGGAGAAACCATGCAGTTAAATATAAAATTCTATAACGGTAACTTTGAAATATCATTGAAGTAGTTTATAAAAAATTTATTTCTGATGACTCGATTTGCTGAAAAATTACTTTAACCTTTGCCCTCAAGGTCTTCGCTCGACTGTCGTCGGCTCATGACCTTTCGGGTACGGACTGCGTGCTTGTCGAAAGCTCATCGCTTTCGGCATCGCACTTCGCTTCTGGTCACCTTGAAAATCTAATCCCTATCAGGTTTGATTTTCTACGTTGCCTGCGCATAAGTCATTTCTAGTAACTCACTTTGTTCGTTAAGAACTGACTTAACCTTTGCCCTCAAGGTCTTCGCTCGACTGTCGTCGGCTCATGACCTTTCGGGTACTTCGGCTTCGCATGTTTGCTCCTGTGGTGCTCGGACTTTGTCCTGCGCTCCTACGTCGCCTATCGATAGTTACGGTCAATTCTCAACGAATTGACCTCCACTCCGGCTTGCGCATGTTTTTCCGCCTGTCAAATCAAAGATTTGAAACGGCGGGCATCGACAGTTGCACAAATGTCAAACTCATCGTTTGTCATTTGTTTCACTCCGGCTTCGCATAAAATAAGCGGTTTAGGAAAACCTAAACCGCTTAAATTTATGAAACATTGATTATGTAATCAATTATTCACTAGCCAAGATATGTAGCACCTTGGTAAACATTGAGCAAGCTTTGAATATCATTCTTGTTGCCTGCAGCAATTACTTGAGAAGCGCTATCATAGTTACCGTGGTTAGCAAGCCAAGCAGAAACTTCTTGAGCAACTTTGGTAATATCAGTACCTACTGTGTATTCTGTAGTACCTACATTAATGGTTTCGACACGACCGGCACCTGCGCCATCTGTGTAACCTGCAGTTACAGTATGGTCGTTTGCAACGACAACACCTGTTACTTGAGCTGCTGCATTGAAGTAATCATCGATTACAACGCTACCGCCAGCCCATTTATCATTATTGATAGCATTAGCTAATGCAGTACCTTTAGTAAATGCATCTTTTTGCATAATGATAAGGTCTTTGCTGTCACCACCAACTTTGTATGTACCAGCACCGGCTTTCTTAACATCGAAGAATAACATCAAGTCGCTAGATGCTAATGATTTATTCTTTTCAGCAGTTAATTTCAATACATCAGCACCGCCTGCATCCTTGATTAGAACGTTAGTCTTCTTACCGAATGTTACATCGTATGTATCAACTGCAGTACCAGCGATGTATTTATCATTACCTGCTGTGTAAGTCCAATCAGTCTTGTAATTTACACCGTAGATAATATCGTTCTTAGCAGAATCTGCAACGGTAACTTTGTGTTCACCTGTAAGAGCAACTGTTTGTTGAACGAAGTGGATGTGATTATTTTTATCTTTTGCACCAAATGCAACAGCTAAATCAGCATCAGTTTCACCAACAGTTCTTCCGAATTGGTAAACACCATTAGTTGTATCTTTTAATTGAACATTTTCTAAGTTATCAACATATACAGGTTTTTTTAATTCATCAACTACACGTTTTCCGTTTTCATCTACCTGTTGAGCATAGTATGAAACTGTACCTTTACCTGTATTGATTTGCAAGCTGTTATCAGCATAAGTATATGCGAAATCTTTTGCAGATAACTTATCAGCTCCTTTACCTGCTGAAACTTGAATCATATCTTTAGCGCCTTGAACGGAGTAGATGTCATTTGCATCGATACCGTTAGCTTTTGTATAAGTTTCAACAAATGTATTCTTAACTCCGGTTACAACACCGTCTTTAACTGTAAATGCAGCTTCAGCTGCGCCTTTTTTAGCTTTAGCAGTAACGATGAATTTATCATTTGCAATTGTACCTTGAGCAGTACCGCCTGTTGTAGCAATGTTGATAATTGCATTGTCTAAACGAACTGTATCGCCTGCAAGTACTGCCGCTTCTTTACTGTTTTGAACGGTAATAGTTGCGTTTTCCATATCCTTAGCATAGTTCTTGAATGTAATTGTTCCAAGAGCATCTTTAGATAAGTCTTTTTGAGTATGTTGAGCTTCTTGAGCTACATCTGCTGTAAGTGTTGCAAATTCTCCCGGAGTCATATCTGCTAACAATTGAGGTTCTGCACCTTCACCTGCAAGAGTACTATAGTGATTAGTTTTCATTGTAGCTGCTCTTGAGTAAATTGTAGCATCTGCAGCACCACCGTCAGTTGTATATTTTTTAGTGCCTTCATTCCAAGCATATGTCGTTTTTGTTCCAACATATTTAGAAATTGCACCTTCAGTGTATACACCTTCATCATTTGCTTCACCTAAATATGCAGCTACGGCATCAGCTGTAACTGCTGTATCAGCTGCGTCATTAACGGTTGCTTTGAATGTACTTCCAATTTCAGCATCCGAAGCAGTTTCGTTTTCCCAAGCGCCCCATTTGTGTGTAGTATTGTTGAATGTTCTATCGTGAACTTTCTTGGTTACACCGTCCATAAATACTTCAGTTTCTTTTAAAGTATTGTCGGTAATAGCGTATGCATTCTTTGCAAATTCTACTTTTGAGTAGCTTGCTATTGCGGATGTACCTGCTAAAGTTGCAACGATATCATTTCCGACTTTTGTATAAATTAATTGGTCTTTAGTCTTAAGTACAGGAGAATTAGCATCAACTTCAACCAATAAGTTTTCGCCTTTAGTTAAAGTAACAGTATCTGCACCGATTGCTCCTTTAGCGCTCATCTTGATTACATTGTGGCCGTCTTCAACATTAGCACCAAGTTTGAATGTATCATCTTTTTCCGTAGCAAGAGCAACATCATTCAACCAAGTACCGTTGTATGCTTTACCTTTATTTTTGATATCTTTACCTGCTAAAACAAAGTCTTGAGCTAATACATCGGTAGCTGTATCAATTGTAACATCTGCACCAAGGTCTTTAGCTGCTAAACCTTTGAATGTAAATTTACCAACAGGGTTAGGTGCTGTTGCATCAGTTTTATCGTTATCATACCAAGCGGTAACAGTTGCATCTTTACCATCTGAACCGTATGTATATGTTACTTCTTTATTTCCGCCCAATCCATTTGTTTGGTCGATATCAAGAACTTCACCTTTAGTTAAGGTAACTGTTGCACCTTTATCGTTAAAAGTTGTAGCACTTGTAGCATCATAAGTGATTTTATTATTACCTGTTCCAAGTTTATAAGCTACGTCGTCTTTAGCTGCAGCAGTTTCATTTAACCAGGTACCTTTAGTATAGTTACCTTTCTTATCAGCAACAGCATCATATAAAACTGTGCTGATGTTTTGAGCCTTACTGTCTTTAACAACAGCACCGGGGTCTTTAGCTGCATAGTTTTTGTAAATGATTTTACCTTTTTCAACAGCAGCCGTCGCATCCAAGGTATCGTTATCGTATAACATAGTTGCGACAACGTCTTTACCAACGATTTCATATTTATAGCTTACATCTGCACCGAGTGCAAGAGCTCCGTGGTTGAGTGTAACATCGTTACCTTTTGCAAGTGTAGCGGTAACTTCACCGATACTCTGAGTCGGGTCTAATTTAACTACATCTTTTCCGCCGCCGAATGAAAGCGTGGTTTTCTTAGCATCTTGAGCAAGAGTGATATTTTCATCAACATAAGTGCCTTTGAATGCTGCCTTATCGCCTTTAATGTAAAGGTCTTTACCTTTAGCATCTTTAGCTGCAAGGTTAATTTCAAATTTTGCGGTAGGAAACCATCCATCAGGATCTAATAATCCGTTCGGGTTATTCACATTGTCACAATCAACGAAAATACCGCCTTGCCCTTTATCATGGTTATCTTTTGCAGCAATGCCTTTAACTGTAACTGTTCCAAGAACTTTATCTTCTATAACGGTTGAATTTGCGGTAGTATGACCGATATTATTAGCATTAAAATCATCTACAACAAAAGTACCAACTGTTGTTTCGCCATTCTTTTGATATTCTACATACCAAACTGAGTTCAATATTAATTCATCACTTGTAAGGTCACCATCTAAAACTAAATTAGCTTCAGGAGCAGCAAGGTCACCATAAACATTACCTTCGCCCAATGTAGCGGTTTGGATTTTAGTTTTATCAAATGTTGTTTTATTTGTTTCAGCATCATATGAAGCTGCACCTGCGGTTGTAATTTTAATTTTAACGCCATATGCAGCTTTTGTAGAATCATAAGCAGTGAATATAGCATCTTTTCCGTTATGAGTTAATCTAACTTGACCACTTATGTCACCACCAAATGTAATTCCGGTTTTTTCACCTTTTACTACATTAATAACGTCATCACCGAATGCACCGGCTTCAAGGTCATAATTGATTGTATTTCCTGCAAGTGCTTTACCTGCAGAAATTGTATCGTTGCCTTTAGAACCTGCGATAACGTCATCACCAAGACCTGTATTAATTACATAGCCTTTAATTTTAGAATCAATAGGAGCGTCAGTTAAATTAACAATATCAGTTACTGCTAAACCTGTTAATTTATTTCCCTTTGAAGGAAGTCCCAATACATTAGTAACATTACCAATTACATTCCAATCATTGTTATTAATGCCATTAATTGTAACAAGACCGCCAAGGTCTTTAGTTGCGGCACCAACGATAGTAAATGTTGCTTGAACATTTGTTCCTACGCCTGATTTTTTTGCCGTAACATTATCACCAACCGTAAGAGCATCAAGAGCCGTATATAAAGTACCTGCGCTTAGAGCTGTTGTTGATCCGTTGATTGTAATAGCTGTAGATTCTCCTGCAGTTCCTGCTAAAGCAAATGAAACAGCGGGTGAACCTTCAGCAGCGGCAACAACGTATTTATCAGTGTTATAAGTACCGTTTAATGTAGCAACTGATGTTTTAAATATTGTATGGGCTTTAAGTTTGCCGTCCGTACCGAATAAAGCGGTAACGTCAGCATCAGTTAAAGTAGCGGTACCAACTTTATAAACGGGGTTTGTAACTTCTGCTGTTGCTCCGCCGTTTTCAACGCAATCACCTGCAGTAAGTACGTTCCAATCGGTAGCACCGTGAGTATATGTAACATCATAGAATTTTCCAGCATCAAGACCAAATCCTGCAAGAAGTGTGTTATCACCTTTTAAGATAACTTTCTTTGTAACATCTTGAGCTGATACATCGGTAACCGTTGTTGTTACTTTAGTATATTTATCTACATCTTCATTTTTGTAAGCAACAACTTCAACGTCTTTTTTGTTTTCAGCTACTCTTGAAACAACCTGATTAGCTATATCACCCGTAAATCTTAATTGTAAATTTTCACCTTTTGTTAAATTGATTTTATCGGTGCCGTAGTCTTTTGTTGCATCAGATAAGTCTGTTACAACAACGTTATTACCTAAACCTAATTTATAAGTTTCGTTTTTACTTACGCCGTTATTAACTTTTTCACTTAAATATCCGCCTGTGTAGGTGTCTCTCTTAGCTTCTAAACCTTCAAATTCGTATGTTTTAAGACTGTCTGCGCCGAAAGTAACATCCTTACCTGTACCAAGAATATCTTTTTTTGCTGCACCTTCAAGTTTGAAAGATGCAACTTTGTGGTCGGCTTCTTCATAAGTTGTGTTAGCTGAAGAATATCCGGTAACAACAACGTCTTTACCTTCTATTTTAGCTGTATATACAACATTACCTTCGCCGGTAACAGCAGAATGTCCGTCTAAAGTAAGGCCTTCACCTTTTGTTAATTTAACAACATTATCTCCGAGTGACTTAACATCATCGGTAGCATAGAAGCTAACTGTGTTAGCACCAAGACCTGCAGTGATTGTATCGTTTCCTTTAGAAACAACGATTGTATCGTTACCACCTGCAGCATTAATTGTAACAGCTTTAGCTGAATTTCTAAAATCATATTGGTCTGCAAAAGCTGTACCTTTAATTACTTTTGGTTCTTTTTCGTAATCTGATTTTAATGTGTAAGAATTGTATAAATTGTTGTTTAAAATGTCATCCGGACTCAAAGTACCCGACAGGTAACTTCCTGAAGGTGATGTTAATGAATTAGATCCTGCAAAACCGATGTTTACTTTTCCGTCTTTTGCAAAGTAGTCTTTAACTCTTACAGAAAGTGTGCCACCACCCACGGCACTGGTAACATCGAATGTTAAATCTTGAGCATCTACTTTTACATGGTCAATTGTACCTGTAACGCCTTCAAGATTAGTACCTTTGTCTACGATACCTGTGTAGTTACCTTTTTCAAAAACTACAGTGGTATTAGCAGTAAGGTCAGTGATGTCATAAAATTTGCCCACGTTTAGTGGTCTTTTTGAAGTTGACTGTTTAACTGTCATACTAACTCCTTTACTAATAGTACTATTACAAATCGTATAAAAAATATGATTATATACAATTTTACAGGTATCATTTTATAACAAATATATAGGAATGCAAAGCAAAATGTTATCAAATGTAAATATGCTATAAGTCGCATTATTTAAAGGTTTCGGTAGTTTACATATCTTTACATTTTAAATAATTCATGCTTTTAGAGTAGAAATTTTATGAAAAACCATCCGCATGGATTAGGAAACCTAACCAAACTCCTCCCGTTTTAAAAGTACCGGATACGACTCGGAATTTCTTAAAAGGAAAATATAACACATTAACTCCTCCCGCTTTTTCAAAAAATGGGAGTCAGGCAGAGGTATATTTTAAACAATATAATAATATATATTTATAAATTACCAATTTAAACGACAGCTCGAAAACAAATAATAATGCTAAGTTACCATATTTAATCAGTCATAAATTATAGTAACTCCTGCTTTGCCCGAAGCTCCCTTGAGATCTGTGTATCTTTCTCCGTTATTATAAATCATTTCATCTCCGGACGGAGCGGAGAATAAATCCTGATTGCAGGCAGGCGAATTTGTTCTTACTTTTGAATTCGGGTCAAACGGCGTTATTCCCATTTGCTTATAAATATCTTTTGTAACGGGAACGGAATATCCCGTTAATCCTCCGTTATTTCTGCCAAGCCAGCTTAATTGATTGTAATTTTTTTGTAATCTTTCAAGCCGTCTTACTCTTTGATAACGTCGCGGTTTTGTTGTCGGAGCATTAACAAAGTTTACCGTTCTTTGAACCCAATAGGGATAATAGCTCGGATTGTTTATTATATATCTGTTCGGACAGCAATATCCGTAAGGATTATACACGGAAGGATTTTGAATATAAATCCTGTCATATCCCGATGCTATACCTGTTATTAAAAGAGCTGATAAAGTTAAAATTAAATTATTTTTCATATTGAAAAAATAATTTAAAGTATAAATCAAAACATTCGGCGGAAGATTTAATTAAAAAGAATAGTTTATTTTTTTATATTATTTTGTTATTATAACATTTAAGGATAGCTATGTTTGAAATAAGTGATAAACTGAAATACTTTAACAGTATGTTAAGCGAGATAGATAACCTCTATCAAAAACTTTTGCTTACGATTAATATATCGGAAAGCGAATTTATTGTATTATTTGCGCTTTTGGAATTAGGGGAAGGATGTTCTCAAAAAGATATAGCGGAAAACAGATATATTAACAAAAAAACAATCAATTCCGCCATTAAAAAACTTCAAAAAGAGGGCTACATCTCTCTTAAGGCGGGAAAATATCCTCATATGAACATATATCTTACGGATGACGGAAAAAAATATATTCAGGATAAAGTTATTCCTATTATTAAAGTTGAAAATGATGCGCTTGAAAATCTTCCCGATGAAGAATTCGGTATGCTTCTGGGATGTTATGAAAAGCATATGTCAAACTTTAGAAACAAAGTAACCGAATTTTCAAAAGCTATTAAAAAATAATATCCGCAATATCTTTAAAGGTGTTGTATTTTGTGTGTTTTATATTTTTATCAATGCAAAATTCAAGCAAACTGTCTTTTACAAACAGTTTGTTGAGTTTAACATTTTCCGCAACGCAAAAATCACTTGTACCGTCGCCTATATAAATAAGCTCCTTATAGTTTTTCTTAAGATTTTCAATAACTTTACATTTGCATGTGCCTGAATTTACTTTACATCCTTTATATTCCATCGGACATGTAATTTCAAAACTGTTTTTAGAAAACTTTCCGATATTAGAAATTATTTTAAGGTTTTTTATATTATTTTTTTCTAAAACCCTATTTATAAAATAATCAATTCCGTCGCTTACGATTATAAAATCAACATCATTTTTATTTGTAAGTTCGATAAAATCTTTAAAATAACCGTCAAGCTCAAGTGTGGCAATAAATTCTTCAATTAATTCCACGGACAGGTTTTCAACAAGTTCAAATTCTCTTATAAGGCATTCTTTTGAACCTATTTTCCTTTCTTTCCATAGCTTTTCAACCGTCATCCAGCCGTCGGAAGCATATTCTTTAAAAAAATGATAGAGAGTATCTTTTTTAGTGATTGTTCCGTCAAAATCACTTATAATAATTTTTTCTTTCATAAGATAATTGTATCAAAAACTTATACTACATCAATTCTAATCTCAAAAGACCTTTCCCAGGGAAGTGAATATTTTATTTCATCGGGATAATAATTTAAAAATTTCGAAATTTCTTTTGCGCAATTATTAAGCTCATTTTCTTTTTCTTTTAATCTTAATTTGTATTCATCAGGCTTTAGAGCGTTTTCTCTTACATATTTTCTTGAAACCGCCTGATATCCCCAATCATCGAGAAACCTTATAAGCTGGTACTTCTTAAAAGCCTTGTCGTTATAACTGTTTGATTTAAGGGCGAAATATTTTATGACGGCACAAAATACAGATGCGCCTATTGTATTTGCACTTGTATTATATCCGCAATAACCGAAGAAATTATCGGGATTATTTTTTAATATATTTTGAATAAACCCCGTGTCACTGCCGTTTGCGTTATTAATGTCCGCAATAAAAGTGTTGTCTAAATTAATATTATTATTCGAAGAATTTATAACATCTCCCAAAACAAGGTCGCCCTGCGAAGTTTTAAAATTATTTATATAAAATTTTAAATCATAATTTTTGGTATTTATTTTACATCCCGCAATACCTATTTGCCCGAGGACACAGTTTTTGACCGAAATATCTTCGTATTTTGATATTAAATCAACGGATTTTTCATTTGCAAAAACAGGATTAATTTTTAATTCTTTATCTTTTAAAACGGCTCTTGCAATAAGCCCGAGAGGAATTTCATCCGCTCCTGTCTTAATAAATACGTTATCAATCTTCAAATCATTTTTAATTTTTTCAAGCTCCAGAGCCTCTTTAACATTCAATCCAAATTCCGCACAGTCATCTTTAGAAAAAATTAAAGTATCAAAGAATTTTTCTTTTGCCCAATTAATATAAATTTTATTTATTTCAAAATTTCTTTTTCTTGTGTTTAAGTAATCTTCAAGAATTTCTTTCGGGATAGTATCGGGGTTTGAAGAATTATTTTTGTGAAAATTATAAGACCATTCAAAGATTTTTTTGCCGTATTTTGACCAGTATTCTTTTTCTTCTTCATTGATATTATTGTTTGAAATTCTCATTATTGAAGAAAAGGCAAGAATTTTTTTTGCTTTTTTTGAAGCAATATTTTTAAACTTTTCAATTCTTTCTTTAATTTCGTCGAAACTGTCTTCGCATCTTCTTGATGAAATTAATCCGCCGTAGGCTAATGTATCAAGAGAAACAATTAAATAATCAATATTATCAAGACTATCTAAAAAATCAAACAGCTTATCCCTGTCGGAATAAGAATACAATCCGCCAAGATGCTTTATATCAGGCATAAAAAGTTCATAAGAATTATCAATTGATAAAACATCCTCGATAATATCATAACAAATGGGACGATTGTCTATCGGAATTACAGCTATTTTCATAAGATATATTTTAATATATTTTGCTCATTATTCAAAATTATATTATTTTATATCCCTGAATAAATTTTTTAGGCAAATATTCGCCAATAGTCAAAACCGTAAGACTATCTTCAAGATTTAAGACAAGAAGCGTATCGGGGGAAGCGTATTTTTGTCTTATTCTGCCAAGGCTTTTAATTGATATTCCGCCGTCATTAAATTTTTCTTTAGTTAAAGGATTATAAGAACAGCTATCTCCAAAATATGCAATAATTGCAATTTTGCAATGTTCTTTTTCGTTTTCTATTGCTTTAGAAGAAGCAAATTCAAGAGGCTCTGTAAACCATCTTTTTGTCCAGTCTATTTTTGAAGCGGAATAAATTTTTCCGTTTGCAAGAACGGAACAAACCACATTCTGATTTGAAATATTAGAAAGCGTATTTTCTTTATACAGGTCATAGTTTTTATTAACCAGCACCATTATATCTTCTTCCGTTAAGTTAAATTTTTCCATTGAATTAATAGCAGATGAAGAATATTTAACGGGTTTTTCAAAATCAAAATTATTTGAAAGTTCATAATCTTTACAGGGCAGAAAATCCGTTAATTTTGCGGATTTTAAGCATAACATTCCTTTTTGATTTTTTTCAAAAGAAAAAATCGTTGTCATATCATCAAAATATCTTGTTGTATTAAGCCAAGATAAGCAATCTTCACAGGGAACGGCGCTGTTTTTAATCATTGATAATTCTTCGGATTGCGCCATACAAATGTACTTAATTTTAAAATTAAAATAATTGCTTCCGCTTTTTGAAAAACGAACCAGTGCTTCGTTGTAACTTGCAAGAATTGCGGAGCGTTCACCGCAAATTGATGATATATCGTTTCTTGTGTTATTGAAATTTGTGCCTATTGACCAGTGGTTATCATTGGTGCAAATATTTGTTGCAAAACCTCTTTTTGTAATATTTCCCGCTTTAATGTTTGCAAGAGCCAATTCATGTGCTTCAAGAAGATGCTCAATTATTTGAATTTTTTCCTGTAAGTTTATATATGCGCCGCTGCCGATAATCGGCATATTTTCAACGTTTATATTATATTTTTCAATTAAAGGAAATAATTTTTCATCCGTATAATTTTGATGAAGTTTAAAGTTTGTATGCGATGTTCTTATTGAATTAATAGTCATACTTTATTAAAACCGCTAAAAATTTTTTTTGCAAGAATTTTGAAAATAAATAATATATTTTATATACATTAATAAAAAAAATTATAAAATTCGTAAATATCCTTACTGCTACGCCATTTAAATACATGTAAATTTTTGTAACAAAATAACAGAAGATTGAAATTATCTACTTTATATATACTTTATATATATGTAAGCAGTTATTAGAATAAAGCAGTTAACTAAGGTCGATACTTACGGTATTGTTATAGCTACACCCAAATAAGGATTATACCCATGGGCTGGATAACATTATCATTAAGAAAACTTTCTTTAAGAGCACAGATAAGTGATCTTGAATTGCAGGA
>CADBOJ010000068.1 GCA_902796305.1 uncultured bacterium
ATACAACTAAAAATGCAATAAGAAATGAAATTATAATTAATAAAGCTACTCTTTCTTTCATTTTCAGTTCTGTTCTTTCTAACTATAAACTTAATACTAGCATAAAAAAAACAAAATAGCATTTTGTTAAAATTTTAAGAATAACCTCATAAAGTTTTAATCAAAAACAATAACCCTGTTTCTTCCCTGTTCTTTTGCTTTATATAATGCACTGTCTGCATTTTTGTAAAGCGTTTCGGGTTCTTTATCGGTCTTTTTATACTCGCTTACCCCGATTGAAACAGTAACGGATATTTCTTTAACATCTTTGATTTTATATTCTTCAATGTTAATTTTTTTCTTCTCAACACTCTGTCTTAATCTTTCCGCTACAATTTTTGCTTCATCAAGTTTTGTATGCGGAAGTAAAAATATAAATTCTTCTCCGCCATAGCGGGAAGCTATATCTTCTTCACGCAGTTCTTTCTTTATTGTTTTTGCAACATTCTTTAAAACGCAATCGCCTACCGCATGCCCGTATGTATCATTAACTTTTTTAAAGAAATCAATATCGGACATAATACAGCATAACGGCTGATTTTGTCTTTTAGCGGAAGCTGTTGTTTCTTTTAACCTTTTTTCAAATTGATGGCGGTTGTTGTATCCTGTCAATGCGTCCATTGTCGCATATTCAAGAACTTCTATATATGATTTAGCCCGCTCTATTGTAATTTGAGCCTGTTGTTTTATTTCTTCTAAATATTCAAGCTCTTTTGACGTTATTTTATCAAAGTGATTATAAGCAACAATTGCGCCGTAAGGTTTAGAATCAATTATAAGAGGAAAAATTCCCATTTTTCCGTCACGCTTCATAATTGTTGAGGATTTCGGGGTAATTTCTTCCAAATATTCATAAATTTTATTATCCGAGCAATTCTTCGGCCAGATTAATTTATATTCTTTTTTATTTTTGCTTTTTATAAAGATATAAATAAGATGTTCAAGAATAAAACCGTCTATCATTTCACCCATAATCGGCAGAATATAATCAAGTTCATACTGGGTTTCGGTTATTTTTGCTATATTTCTTACGGTTTGATGGAATTTTGAACTTGTTTTGATTATTTCCTTGTTTTTTATGGTAGCGGTAAGCATTGAAATTTGCGCCGATGCAAGCGGTAGAATTTCAAAAAATTCATTTGACAAAGCAATCTCTTTTCTTACCGTCAATTTTACAAGCCCCAAGGTTTTATGTTTTTGAGTAATCGGAAAATATAAAATTTTATCATTTATTTCATAATTACTTTTTTGGACAAGAAAATTATCGAAATATTTTTTTATCTCTATATTTTCTTCATTTTGAATTAAATTTTCCCATGGCTTTTCAAAATCTTTTAAAAGAAAAGAATATTCGTCCATTATATAGATTTTTAAATCTTCTACGGGAAAAAATATTCCGAGCGCTTTAACAAAGCTTTGTATCAAATCTGCCCTGTCTAAAGCTGTTTCATAAGAAGTTATAAGAGAATATGTAAAATTATAGAGTTTTTGAGCATCCATTAAATTTCACCCTTGAATTTTTCCTTTCCCTCGCAAACTTTAAAATCCTCTATAAGTTCATTATTATCCTTGTCTTCTTCAAGAACAAGTTTTCCCGCTTTATATTTGGGTTCTTTTGCGGATTTTTTTTCGTCAAGATGTTTATAAAAGTCATCATCGTTTTTTAAAAGAGCAATTTTTTGACCTACATCCATGAGCATATAGAAAACATACTGTGATTTTTCATTGTTTCCTTTTGCCGATAATATAAGATTTGCCTTTTGAAACTCTTTATTTGCATTAACATAATCTTTCATATTATTTAAAATAATCGCAAGATTGAAATGCGCTTCATATTCCATCGGGTCTGTTTCAATTGCCTGACAGTAGTAATAGCCTGCTTTATGATAATCTCTTAATAATTGATACACAAGCCCGAGATTATAGTTTGAATTATACGATTTCAAAATATCAACAGCTTCAATGTAAGAATTTTCAGCATCTTTTAAATACTTGTTTTTTAATTCGTTATTTACTCCGGCAAGCATTGATTTTGTTCTATATGCAAGCCCCATATTATAATAAGCTACGCCCTTGTTGTATTTATGAGATTTTTTATTATCAAGTATAAACGGTATTTTTATAAATTTCGGGCTTTCCGATATTATTTTTTCATACTGCTTAATTGCTTCATCAATTTGATATATTTCGGACAAAACAATAGCGTAGTCAATTCTTGCAACTTCATAATCGGGACGAACCGAAAGCGCTTTTTTATAGTTTTCTATTGCAGAATAATAATCTTCGTATACCACATAGATATTTGCAAGATTATACATTGCCCTGTAATGTTTAGGGTGAAGCCTTATACCTTTTTCATAGAAATAAATCGCTTTGCTTAATTCTTTGTTTTTAAAAGCTTTATCGCCTTTATATATTTCCCAATATCCTTTTACGGCTCTGTATGCTTTTTTATAAGTTTCAAAAAAGAAAAATACACTTAGTGCAAACAAGATAATAAGCAGTAAACTTATTATCTTTGTAACTGTAGATTGAAATATTTTTTTAAGTTTTTTCATTTTATCAGGTGACAGCTCTTATTTTATGTTTCAAAAAGCTTGTATAATCTTTCTTCAATTAATTTCTGGTCAAGTTCTTTATGAATTTTATTTATGTTTATTGCTTTCTGGTATTGTTTTGCAGCAATAATTTTTTCTCCCAATACTTCGTGGCTTCTTGCAAGGTTAAAATGAGCAAGAACATAATTCGGATTAATTTCAACTGCGGTCTTAAAGTATTCTATTGCTCTTGAAGCATCCCCGAGTCCGTCAAGGAATACAACGCCAAGATTATTATATGCAATATCATAAGTTGAATCAAGTTCAATTGCTCTTGAATAGTAGATTATTGATTTTTCTATGCAGTCTTTTTCCCAATAAGCCATTGCAAGACGGGAATATATTTTCGGATTGTTATCATCATCTTTTAAGGCAAGATTATAATATTCAATTGCGTTATCAAGATTTTCCATATCGTAATAAATATCCGCAATTGCTTCATGAATTTGAGCTTTATTTTGAGTTAAAAGCAAACTGTTTTGAAGCATTGAAATGGCAGCTTCACTGTTTCCTTTAACCTGATGATATATTGTAGCTAATGCTTGCGCTACAACGCTTGACCATTCGTCATTCGGATTTGTTTCAAGTGCTTTTTTATATAATTCTATTGCGCTGTCATATTGTTCAAGCTGGACATAAGCATATGCAAGAGAATTTTGATAATATGGATTATCTTCATCATATTTCAAAGCAAGTTTAAATGCACTTAGAGCATTAATTTTTTCATCTTTTTTAAGATATAAATGTCCGAGTTCATAATAGCATTTTGATAATTCGGGATATTTATTCGTTAAAATCGTATAATAATCAATCAGTTCGTTAATTCTGTCGCTTTGATATTCTTCAACAAATTCAATAGCATTAACAACTTTCATAGGGTCATTATTTGACAGAATAACTACATTGTTCAGACAATCAAAAGCAATATCGTATCTGCTCTTTTTAATTGCAATACGCGCCATTCTTTCATATAAAACAATCGATTTTTTAGAACTGTCCGCAACACTCAGATAAATATTATAAGCTTTCTTTTCGGATTTAATTTTTTCGAAAAATTCGCCGACTGTTTTATATTTTGCAAAAGTTAAATCATCCGCAATGTTTCTTAAAAGCATTTTAATACTTGCTTTATCAAAAACGCTCATCAAAGTTCCGGTAACGCCGTAATATAAAGCGTTTGTATAGTCTTTAATTGTTTTTTTGCATTTTGCGGATTTAATTTTTTCTAAACATGTCAAAGCAAGAACAAGTCTTGTTCTTGAAGTTGCGGGATTTAATTTAATAGCTGTTTTAAATTCTTCTTTAGCTTCATCAAACTCGGAATTTAGAGAAAGGAAATACCCCAGATACATATGCGCATTAGCATCATCAGGATTAATTTTTACCGCTTTTTTGCACTGTTCAATAGCCGAATCAACACCGATTTGTCCGTTATTGTGCAACAGTGTAGCAAGGTGATAATATGCACCCGCCTGCTCGGGATTCTCCCTTAATGTTTCGATGTAACAATTAATAGCAGTCGTCAAATCTTCTCTTGTTTCTTTAAGAAGATATCTTTGATGAGCTTCGACAGCCATATCCATTTTAGTCTGTGTCTTAGTCATAATAGTATCGTTCATTCCTCGGGGAAAATTATTCTTCTCTTTTAACATTGAATTCCTTGTTTGATTAACTGAGTATTTAATCAAAGCAACGGTCATGAATGATTATGCTTTAATATAAGTTGAATTAAATCATACAAATGATGGAGTTTTGAGTTTAAATTTAACCGCTCCGTAATCCCCCTTTATAATTTAAACCTTGAAGTTAAAGATTTATTTGATTTTGAATAAAGTTATTTTTGCCAGATTTAAAAAGCATAAAAACAAAAAAACCTGTATTTAATGTAAAATAAATATTATGAAAAAAGTTTTTTTATCTGTTTCTCTCCTTTTTTTAATGTGTGCTCAGGCACTTTCTTTCGGTTTAAAAAATGAAAACTTATATCCTATAAACGATAAAAACGGAGGGGGATATATAAATAAATCGGGTTTGATTGTTATAGAACAAAAATATAATTTTGTATCAAGATTTGTTGATAACTATGCAATAGCACAATCAAAAAATTCAAAATACGGCATTATAGATAAAAGAGGGGATGTCGTTATTGATTTTCAATATGATGAGCTCGATAATTTATCTGAAGATTTTGTATTTTATAAAGAAAATAATAAATACGGCTATATTGATATCGTAAATAAAGCAAAATCAGAACCGATTTTTGATAAAACAAAAAAATTTAAAGAGGGCTTATCCGCAGTTTGCATTAAAGGTAAATGGGGATTTATTAATAAAAAAGGGGAATACATTGTCAATCCTCAATACTATGATGTAAGTAATTTTAGCGGTGGACTTGCCTCTGTTTCAAATTCAATATATAAAACGGCAGGATATATAAATAAAAAAGGCAAAACTGTTTTATCTTTTAAAGATAATTCTTTAGAGCCGAAAGAATTTTACGGCGGGCTTGCTCCTGTTATAAGCGAAAACGATAAAGCCTGTTCTTATATTAATAAAAAAGGTAAAATCATAATAGACAGCAAAAAAATATCCCCTGTTAATATATACTGCGGTAATTTTTACGAAGGATTGGCGGTTTTTTATATTGATAATAACCCGAGGGAAATAACAACGGGATATATTGATAAAAAAGGAAAAATAAAATATTCCGTGCTTTTTTCAATTCCAAACGACGTATCCGAAGGTGAATTCAGCGCATTTGATTATTTCAGCTCAGGCTTGGCGCAATTCACACTTGATTATAAAACGGGTTATATAAACCATAAATTCCAAACGGTAATTCCTCCGATATACGAATTTGCACAGGATTTTACGGGTGACCTTGCCTATGTAAAATTTGAAGATAAGGAGGGTTACATTAATAAAAAAGGAGAATGGGTCTGGTCTAAAGAACGTGAGGGAATGTAGAAATAAATAATAATTAAATTTGACATAGTATTTCAATAACCTTAAAATATAATCAAGGATAGAATATGACAAATTCCGTAAAAAATTCCGAAAATACTTATGCAGAAATAAAAGATGTTCTTATAAATTCTTTTTATGATATTTGTGCAAAAAAATTAATCCACGAACAGACAATAAATAAAATTCATAAAACGGCAATTGCAATAAAAGCATTCGACCTTGTTTCAATCGCCATGAGTTGTCTTGCAATAAACCGTTACAGACAGGGAGCAAGATATTATCAAACACTGAACCTTTTAAATGATGCAAAATATCTGGCAAATTCTTCAAACAGTCTTTTGGCGCAAAAAATTAATGTGTTTGTTTCGGGGCTGGTAGAATATTATGAAAAAAATATAAATGTTGCCATGAATTTAATAAAGGCAAGTTTATACATAAAAGTTCCCGAAATAAAAAAAATTGATGAGGCAATTTTAACTTATAAACAAAAAATCGAAAATGAAAATACGGATAAATCAATTCCGCCGACTCCTCCGTCTTTCATTCCGAATGAAATAAAAGATGATGCTCTGCTTGCACTCTTGCAGGTAGGAAGAACAATAGCGGTTGAAACAAATATTGATAATCTGCTTGAAATTATAGCCCAGCAAATCCAGCAGGCACTTGAAGCAGACAGATGCACGGTATTTTTGCTTGATGACGAACATAAGGAGTTGTGGAGCAAGGTTGCACTCGGACTTGAAACACAGGAAATCCGTTTTGCTTCAAACAAGGGGCTGGCAGGTCATGTTGCAATGACAGGCGAAACCGTAAATATAAAAAATGCCTATGAGAGTGAATATTTCAATAAGGAAATCGATTTAGAAACGGGATATAAAACAAAAAATATTCTCTGTATGCCTATAAGAAATCTTTCTCATCAAATAGTCGGCGTTTTTCAGGTTTTAAATAAGTTTAAAGGTGATTTTACTCAAAAAGACGAAGATTTGCTTATTGCAATAGGTTCATCCGCAGGAATTGCTTTAGAAAACGCTAATCTGTTCAGCAAGCAAAAGAAACTTATTGAAGAACAAAAGAAACTCTTTTCAAGTTTTATTGATACTTTAGCCGCTTCAATAGATGCCAGAGATAAGATTACATCAGGTCACTCCAAACGCGTCACTATGTATACCGAACTTATATGTGATAAGTGCAAAATGTCGGAAGATGAAAAAGAAATTATAAAAAATGCTTCGCTTTTACATGATATAGGTAAAATAGGAATTAAAGACTCCATTCTTCAAAAAGAAGGTAAATTAACTCCCGAAGAATATGAACATATTAAAGAACATGCAAGGCTGACTCATAATATACTCGGAAAAGTTTATATTTCAAAAAACTTCAGGGATGTAGCCGAAATAGCAAGTTCTCATCATGAAAAATTTGACGGAACGGGCTATTATAAAGGCTTAAAGGGAGATGAAATTCCTCTCGGCGGTAGAATTATTGCCGTTTCCGATGTTTTTGATGCTATAACATCAAAAAGACATTATCGTGACAAAATGAAGATACAGGATGCACTTAAAATAATTATTGACGGAAAAAATAAACATTTTGATGAAAACATCGTTAATGCATTTATGAACATATCTGTTTACGATATTTTAAAAGTCATTACAAGTGATACAAATTTAGACCTCAAAAAGGATGAAATTTTGCTAAAAGAGTTTAATTTGAATGATTTATATGCTATCCTTAATAATGAAAGTAATATTAATAAACAGAAAACAAGACTGATTGAAACATTTAATAAATATTACTATAATAGGTAAGAGGGTAAGAGCGAATGAAAAAAATAAGGAAAAAAACGGTTTTTTATTTGTTTTTTCTTTTTATTTGCTGTAACTTTCCAAACACTTCAGGTGCTTTGGAGAGCGATTCTCTTTTGACCCCGGGTTACGAACTTGAAATTAACAATAAAACCAAAAACACTTCTTCAAGTTACTTTAATCTTGCAAATATTGTTGATTCTTTTTTAAGTAACGAAACAAAAACCGAAGAAAACATTCTTGATAAAAAAGCAAAAATAAGAAGAGATTTTATATCAATAACTTCCAAATTCAATCAGGGTAACGCAGCGGTAGCGTATGACGAATATGAAGCATTAATTAACAAAATAGATAACGATAATGCTCTTCTTTCTTTATCAAAAGTTTTTTATGAAATAGGATTTTTCTCGCTGGCAAATAAAGCTACCGAAAAAATAGTTTATAAAAACCAATTCTTTGATAATATTTCGGATTTGGAAAAAAGTTATCTGCCGAAAGTCAATTTAACAAAAGAAGAAGAAATTTATTTCGCAAAATTGTACAGCGAAATATATTTTAATAATTCTTCAAAAGAAGCTCTTGCGGAACTTGTTAAATATTCGGGCGATAAATTAAAAAATGATTATTATAATTATTTAACTGCCGTGGCATACAATGAATCAAAAAACTACACAAGTGCTGTAAATTCAATTAATAAAGCTATATCCTTAAACCCGAAAAATATAAATTACAGACTTGTAAAATGTAATATTTTAAAAGATATGCAGAAATATAAAGATGCGGATAGATTAATTGATAAATTAAGCGGAAACGAAATTTCAATGAATTTATCAAATAAAATTCTAACCGATAAAGAAAGCATTCTTTTTAACATAACCAATAACGATAAAGAGAAAAAATACCACTCTATTAAAAAAACATACCTTGAAGGAAATTACGAAAAAGCAAAAAAAGATGCTTTGAATATTCTGAATTTTGATAAAAATAATGACAGAATAATTTCCCTTGCAGCTAAAAGCGAACTTGCTTTAGGCAATATCGAAAAAGCAAACATGTATTTTGTTAATGCTTATAAGATTAATAAAAATAATCCCGATACAATAATCGGATTGGGAGATATTAAATATCTTCACGGCGACTATAAAAATGCCGTTAAGATGTATAAAAAAGCATACGGACAGGACAAAAAAAATTATGAAGCATTAATTAAATATGCCGAAGCTTCAAGACAATATGCAAAAAACCCGAAAGAATTAAAAAAACTTGAACTTCTGCTTGATAAAATGCCGAAAAGTTCTTGTATGGCATATTATGAAAGTGCAATAAGTATTGCTCAAAAAAATTCGGTTTTAAAAGAAGACTTCTTAAAACGCTCGCTTAATATTAATCCCATGAACGAAAAAGCTCTCGGAGAGCTGACAGGACTTTATTTAAAAAGCAAAAACTATGACCTTGCAAAAGGCTTAATCTATAATGTTGCATTTACTTTAGAAAAGAATTACTATTATTATTATCTTTGCGGTATATACAATCAGGCGATAAACAAAAAAACAGAAGCTATGCGTTTTTATAAAACATCGCTTAATTTAAACCCAAATTTTGAAATAGCAAATAAAAAACTGTTAAAATTAATTCCCGACAGTTCGGGAGAGGAAATATAATTGGTTGTAGCAACAAAAAGCGCCACGATAATAGGTCTGAGCGTTTATGAAATAAATATTGAGACGGATACGGTAAATTCCATTCCGCAAATTGCAATAATCGGTTTGCCGGATACTGCTATATCCGAAGCAAAAGAGAGATTAAGGCTTGCAATCAAAAATTCGGGATATTCTTTTCCGCAAACAAAAGTGGTAATAAACCTTGCACCTGCGGATTTAAAAAAAGAAGGGTCATCTTATGACCTTGCCATGGCGGTTGCAATTTTAGCTAAAGAGGGAATAATTGAAGAACCTGAAAGCAATACGGCGTTTATCGGAGAATTATCTTTAGACGGTTCTTTAAGACCGGTTAACGGAATTTTACCGATTGTTTCAGGATTGTATGAACTTGGTTTTAAAAAAGTAATTTTACCCGAAGAAAATTTAAAAGAAGCCAGCTTTATTGATAATATTGAAACTCTCGGCGCTGATAATTTATCTCAGGTTGTAAATTATTTAAACGGTAAATCGGATTTAAAAGTTCTAAAACAAAAAATTGAAGATTTTATTGATAAAAACGAAAATTTTCCCGTGGATTTTTCAAATATAAAAGGGCAGTCTGTTGCTAAAAAAGCCTTAGAAATAGCCGCAGCAGGAGCGCATAATGTTTTAATGTCCGGTTCTCCGGGGTCCGGTAAAACAATGTTATCCCGTGCATTTATGTCAATTTTACCTCCTTTAAATAAACAGGAAGCAATTGAACTGACTAAAATTTATTCTATTGCAGGTTTGTTGGACAGGTCAAAACCGCTTGTAACTTCACGTCCTTTTCGCTCTCCTCACCACAGTGCAAGTTCTGTCGGAATTATAGGCGGAGGCTCAAACCCTAAACCCGGAGAAATTACACTTGCACACAGAGGTGTATTATTTCTTGATGAAATGGTTGAATTTCCGAGGCAGACTCTTGAAGTATTAAGACAGCCTCTTGAGGACAATATTGTTACAATTTCCCGGGCGCAGATAAGTATTCAATATCCGGCTAATTTTATACTTATAGGTGCTATGAATCCATGTCCCTGCGGATATTTGGGCGACAGTAAAAAACAATGCACCTGTTCTGAATATCAAATAAACAAATACCGTTCAAGATTATCAGGTCCGCTGCTCGACAGGATTGATATACAGCTTGAAGTCTTAAGGCTTAACGATGATGAATTATTAAACAATAATCAAACAGCCGAAACATCCGAAACAATAAGAAAAAGGGTAATTGAAGCAAGAAAAATTCAAGAAGAAAGATATAAAAACGATAATATTTTAACTAATTCCGAATTGACACCGAAATTAATTAAAAAATACTGTAAAATTGACGATTCTTCAAAGCAGTTTTTAAAAAATGCAATAAATAAATTTAACCTTTCGGCACGAGCATATGACAGAATTCTTAAAATCTCAAGAACAATAGCGGATTTAGAAAAAGCAGAAAATATAACCGTTTCCCATATAGCAGCTGCTCTTCAGCTTCGGAGTTATAACAAATGAAAATAAAAAATGCAAAATTTTTAATAAGCTCTCCAAATTTAAAACTGTGTCCTGAAACAGCTCTTGCCGAATTTGCACTTCTCGGGCGTTCTAATGTCGGAAAATCTACATTTATTAATACGCTGGTTAACAATTCAAAACTTGCAAAAACTTCTAACACTCCGGGGAAAACCAGATTAATTAATCTTTTTGAAGTAAATACGGATTCAAAATCTTTTATTTTAGCGGATTTACCGGGATACGGATATGCCAAAGTTTCCAAAAAAGAACAGGATATCTGGCAAAAAAATCTTGAAGAATACCTTTTAAAAAGAGAAAATCTGATTTCAACAGTACAATTTATTGATGCACGGCATGAAATTCAAAAAAATGATTATGCTATGCAGGAATGGCTGAAATTTAACAATATCCAATGTATTAATGTTTTAACAAAATGCGACTATGTGTCAAAAAATGAATTGAATAAAAAAATAGCAGTATTAAAAAAAGAATTTCAAAACGAAGTTCTGCCTTTTTCATCAAAAAACAGATTTTATGTTGATGATGTTTTAAAAACTTTCGAGGAACTGATTTTAATAAAATAAGCGGGAAACAAATTGTTCCCGCTTATTTATATATGAATTAAATTAACTATTCACCGATTATGTTTAAAACATTATTTTTAACAACTTCTACACTATCAGGGTTGAAGAATGTATTGTTGTCAAGGTGTTCTTTTTTGCCTTCGGGAGTAATAACGTATACGGTAGGATATCCTTGAACTTCATATTCTTGAACATATTTGCCGTTTTCTTCCTGTTCGCAATTTACATAAGCAATTGCAAAATTCTTTTTAATTTGAGGGTCTTTTGCAATTTTAGCAAATGTAGGAGCAAATCTCTGGCAGAATCCGCACCAATCCGTATAGAAGAAAGCTATGATAGGTTTATTTTTAGCAATAGCTTTATCCATTGATTGACCTTTATCGTATTGTTTTGAAATAACAACTTTTTTACCTTCTCCGCCGCTGGCACCGCCAACATTACCTGCTACGGTATTGTAGATTGATAATCCCAGTGCAATTGTTGAAAATAACAACGAAATTCCAACTAACAGATATAAACATGCTTTTTTACATGATTTTTCAGATTTTACTTCAACTTGATTTTCTTGTTGTACATTTTGGTTTTCTTGTTCTTGTGACATACTAAACTCCTTTTTTATTATTATTTATATCTATAACACAAAGTTTTTCATTTTTAAAGTAAACTTTTACGAATTTTTACCGCAGCATTTTTTATATTTCAGTCCGGAACCGCATGGGCAAAGTTCGTTTCTTTTCGCTTTAATTTCCTCTTTATTTTCATCTTCTTTTTCTTCAAAACCCAGCAAATTTGAAAACAATTCGGAATTGAATAATACCGTGACGGGTGAAAATACTCCGGAATCAAGATAAGAAGTTTTTGTATTAAATAAAATTTCTTCAAGATTATTAAATTTCGTTTTAAAACAAGTATTTACAACATCAAAGAAGTTTTCATATTTTTCCGATGCATATTTTAAAACCGACGGCGGAATTTTATCACTCGTTAAAAACTCTTTGATACAATCGGCTTTTCCCTCGATATCCTGTTCAAAACATTTAAAAAATGTTTCAAGGAACGGAACTATATACAATCCTCTTTTTTTATCCATCCATAATCCGACATCATAGATTTCTTTATGAGAAGAAAATCCGCCTATGGCGTTTTGCATAAATGTATCATCATCGCAATTAAATTCTTCTATTTTTATAAATTTATTTTCGGGAACTTTTTCAATGAGTAAGCTGAAGTCTTCTTTTTTCCCTTCAAGACGATATACGTTAAAAAATTCAATTAATTTATCGGCATATTTATTTGTTGTAACAACATATTCATTTCCGAAGCATTCCGAGAATTTTTCATTAAATTCTTTTGCACTGTTTTCAAGCTCCTGACGTTTTTTATCGTTTTTGAAGTATGCGGTTCTGGGGTTTTGAAGCATATATCTGATAGCGGTAATTGATGCTCTGTATACATCATATTCGGAAATAACATCATATATTTCTAAAATATACAATGTATTATTTAACTCCATTATTCTTGCCTGTATATAGTCGTATTTTCCTATTTGTTTAAGGTGATTCATCTTAACCATAGGAATAATTTCAAAATTGGCATTTGAGGTCAAGCATTCCACATCAAAACCGTTTGATAAAATTTTATTTACTTTAAAAACGGACGAAAAAGAATTTAAAAGAGAATCGACAATCTCATCGTAAGAATTATTGTTTCTTCTGTAATATTCCAGTACCCTTAGCCCGTTTTGCATCTTCATATCAAGTGCATATTGAATTATTATGTTATTAAATTCTTTTTCCGAGTCTGTTTCGATATTATTTATTTCAAGATACTGCTGAAAATCTTCGGATAATTCTTTATCCGATGCAATAAAATCAAGAATATTCTCCATTGTTTTACTTATTAAGTTTAAGTTTTCAACTACGGTCGGCATAATTATTGCTCCTTTTTAAAGTATTTTAAGTATATTAAATATTCGGTATTTTTACTTTTTGCTCCCTGTATCGGGCTTTTTGTAAGCCCGAGAACATCAAAACCAAGACTGTTTACATAATTTTTAATATCTTCAATAATTTTTTTATGCACCGAATCGTCTTTTACCACTCCGCCTTTCATGATGTCGGCTCTGTCCGCTTCAAATTGCGGTTTGATTAAGAGAACACATTCTGCATTGTCGGCTATAAAATTTTTACAATTTTCAAGTACTTTTTTTATTGAAATAAAAGATAAATCCATACTCATAAAAACGGGCAATCCGTTTTCTTTAAGCTCTTTTTCATCAAAAACTTCTTCAGGCAGGCAATTTTTGACATTTATTTTTTCAATCGATTTCACTCTTGTATCCTGTCTTAATTTCCAGGCAAGCTGATTATATCCGCAATCAAGAGCATAGACAAACTTAGCACCGTTTTGAAGCATGCAGTCAACAAATCCGCCCGTGCTTGCACCCATATCGATACAAACTTTTTCTTTTAAATCAATATTAAATTCTTTAATTGCATGTTCAAGCTTTAATCCGCCTCTTGAAACATAAGGAATGGATTCAATTTCAATAAGGGCAGGTTTTTCCTCATTAAAAAGCATACTTTCATCAAATAGCGTTCCTGCTTTTAAAATCGTTTCACCGTTTATTTTAACATTTCCCGCCAGAATGTTTGCCGAAGCGGAGTTTTTAGTATTAAAAAAACCCCGCTCAAACAAAATTAAATCTAATCTTTTTTTTACCACAAATTTACCTTATTGTTCCGGTGAAAGATATCTTTCTTCCTGAAGTGCAACGCCTACTATGTTGCTTGACAGTAATGAAGCTTTTTTAATCGGGCCTATCGGTTCAAATTCAACCATCTTAACTTCGGTTGAATTAATTAAAACTTTAAGGTCTTCATATATTTTTTGAGCGTTTTCAAAATATAAAACCATCGGATTTGCTACATCCTTGCAAAAAATTAAAACTGCTAATCTTGTTTTAATTGTACCTTGTATTTGTTGTTGGCTCATTTTTCTCTCCTTTTTTTACTCTATATACACTCTATCTTAAAAAATTTCGAAGCATTTTCGCTTGTTTTAATTACAACGCTGTCATACGGCATATCTTTTAAATTAGCTACTTCCTTAGCAACAAAACCTATGTATTTAGGGGAATTTTCCTCTCCTCTGTACGGATGCGGGGTTAAATACGGACAATCCGTTTCAAGCATTAAATTATCAATATCTATATTTTGCACTACTTCCTTAATAGCTTTTGCGTTTTTAAATGTAACAACTCCGCCTACTGCAATCTTGTATCCGGCTCTACAGCACAGTTCCATGAATTCGGTTGAGCCTGAAAAGCAATGAAGAAGAACATTCTTAGCTTTTTCCTGCTGTAGAATATCGTAAGTATCAAGATGAGCTTCTCTGTCATGTACGATTATCGGTAAATTAAGCTCCAGCGCAATTTGGATTTGATTTATGAAGCAGTTTTTCTGAGCATTTTTGTTTTCTTTTGAATAATGATAATCAAGCCCGATTTCACCTATTCCCACCACTTTTTCATCTTTGGAAAGCTCGTATATTTTGCTTGCAATCTTATCGGTAAATTTGTCGGCATACTCTGGATGCACTCCCAAAAGCGCATAAGTATTATCAAACCTGTGGCATAAATCAAGCACCGGTTCAAAATCTTCAACTCCTGCCGACGGAATTATAATATTCCCGACATTATTATCTCTTGCTTCAATTATACCCATTTCGGGATTTGAAAGCATGTTTATATGTGCGTGAGTATCCGTTAATTTCATTATCTTGCCACTATTTCAAACTCATCTCCGCCGAAATGTTTTAAGCGGACATTTTTCTTACCCCTAAGCAATATTAAAGATTTTATTTCTCCCTCTTTCAAGTTGCCATACTGTACTCTTGCGTTTTCGGGATAAATATAGAAAAGATGAAAAGTTCTCGGCGTATCATTCAAAAGAAGAATTTTTCTTTTTTTGAAAAATCTGTTCTTTAGGATATATTTTTTATTTTTATCAAAATGCTTAATTGTTATTATTTCGTAATCGGGAAATAATTTTTGAACATCGTCAATTGAAAGTTCTTTTGAGTTTTCATAAAATTTTAATTCATCTTCAACAAATGTTATTGTTCTTCCGTCTTTTTCAAAAGTGCAATCCGCATAAGCATTTTGAGAAAATGAAAATAATAAAATTGCAAAAATTAAAAAATATTTTTTCATAACGTTTATCCTAATCTTCTATCTTTAATTTACGATTCATTAATTTATCAAGTATTTCACGAGGTGTAATATTGGTATAAACAGCTTCATATATAGCATTTGAAACAGGTACATCAATATTCAATTTTTTAGCCAGTTCGCACAATGCTTTTGAAGTCTTTACGCCTTCCGCAACAGACCCTAATTCCGCTAAAATATCATCAATTTTTTTACCTTTGGCAATAAGTGAACCTACGGTATAGTTTCTTGAATACGGGCTTGATGCCGTTGCAATTAAATCTCCCATGCCGGATAAGCCGTATAGCGTTTGAGGATTGGCACCAAGTGCCGTACTTACACGAACCATTTCCGCCATACCACGGGTTAAAAGCGAACCTCTTAAGTTATCCCCGAGCCCCATGGCTCCTGCAAAACCTGAAGCTATTGCTATAACATTTTTAAGACTTCCGCCAAGCTCTACACCGATTAAATCAGGGTTTGCATAAAGTCTGAATAGTGACGGAACGGTTAATAATTCCTGCGTTTTTTTGGCTATTTCCATATTATTTGAAGCAACACTTGCTAATGTCGGATGACCCTCGAGAATTTCTCTTGCAAGTGTCGGACCCGATAAAACGGCAAAATTAATATCAGGTAATACTTCTAATATAACTTCGCTCATCCTTTTTAAAGACGGTAATTCAAGACCTTTTGAAAGGTTAACGAGAATTTGGTTGCTCTTTAAACCGACTTCTTTAATTTGTTCGCATACAGGTCTTATACCCGAAGTTGAAACAACAAGAAGAATAATATCGGCATTATCAAGTGCCGTTTTCAGATTTGAAGTTATTTCGACTTTTTTATCCAGTTGAATAGAAAGAGGTTTTTCAATTCTTTTTTCGTTGATAAGGGAGGGTGGTAAATCCGAACTTCTTCCCCAGACGCAAATGTTTTCAAAATTATTATTTAATAATTTCGCTATTGTAAGCCCCCAGCAACCGGGACCCAGCACGGTTAATTTTTTTCCTGTCATTCCTCCTCCTTGATTTCAATTTCACTTTTTTCCGCAAACGGTGTATCTTTATACATTTTTATTCTTGTAATTTTAATACCGTCGACTTCTAAAATTGTATAAGTTATATTTTTATCCTCTACAACATCTCCGACTTCGGGTTCTCTTCCAAGTAAACCGAAAACATACCCGCCTATAGTCTGAAAATCTTCGGACGGAATATCCTGATCAAATTTTTCGTTTATGTCATCTATATCGACTTTAGAAGAAACGCTTAAAGTATTATCGTCAAGCCTTACGATTTCAGGGGTTTCTATTTTATCAAATTCATCATAAATTTCACCCACAATTTCTTCTATAATATCCTCAATTGTAACAATGCCTGCCGTTCCGCCATGTTCATCAACAACAATTGCTATTTGATTTTTTGAAGATGTAAAATCCGATAACAGGTCGCTTATAAATTTATTTTCGGGAACTATGAGCAAATCTCTTGCGAGCGATTTAATTGAAAAATTTTCATCAATATTGTTATTTTTTATGACTTTTAAAACATCTTTGGCATTAATTACACCTACTAAATTATCAACATTGTCTTCGTAAACGGGAATTCTTGTATGGCCCGAATTTATAATAACATCGGCAAGATTTTCAATTGATTCGTTTGCATTTATAAAAAATATCTCTGTTCTCGGTATCATAACCTCTTTTACAACGGTATTTGCAAATGTAAAGAAGTTAGAGAGCATATTTGCTTCGTGGGAATCTATTGCCCCTATTTTTTCTCCCTCTTTAATGAGCTTATCAAGTTTTTCTTCCCAGTTATCTTCTTCATCATGCGCTTGAAGTTCAATAGTTACATGGTTTACGTTTTTAACATGTTTTTTTATTTTTCTTTCAAGCATTTGCGCTATATCATCGGCATCTTTCATCTGCGTTTCGGGGTCAACTTCGATTGTCATATTGATAACGAGTCCCGATGTGCCAAGGTCAATTGTTTTTAATTCAACAACATGCGTAATCCCGTGAATTGTACTTGCTACGTTCCTTATAATTTCTTCAACTCTCGGTTCTGCCGATTGAACGGTCAAACTGTTAACATTATTTCTGATTAAATATATTGCAAGACAGAATAATATTATACCGATTAGTATTGATGCAACGGCATCAGGAATATGTGCAAAACGGTAGGGTATGATTTTTGCTATGGTTAATGAAATAAAAGCAATAAATACGCCGAAAAATGCCGCAGTATCTTCATACCATACAAATTTGGTCGTGGGGGAATGAATTTTTCTTATATATTTTAAAGATATAAAAAATTTTTTTAATATATTGGTTTCATATATTTGAGCTTCCGCAACAACGGCAGAACTTGCACTTGCAACCGCCCAGCCCTCAAACATCATACTAACGATAAGCGCAAAAGCTATATAATTATAGTTTTTTAGCAGTTCATCCGCACCGCTTGAATGGATTAATTTATCAAACCCATGGAAAATCGCAATAAAAGTACCGGCAAGCATTAATAATGATGCAAACATTGCCCAGATATTTGCTTCAAGACCATATCCGAAAGGATGCTCGTCATCTGCGGGACGTGAACCTCTTTTAATTCCGACCAATAAACAAATACTGTTAAAAGAGTCGACACCGCTATGGATTGATTCGGCGAGCATTGCCGAACTTTTTGAAAAAAGAAAGCAAATAAATTTAACGATTGCAATTCCGACATTTGCAATAAATGCCCTTATTACCGCTCTTAATTTTGTATTATCTATCCTTACTTTATTTTCATCTGTCGCTTCTACTGTATTTTTGCTGTCCGATATTATATTACTCTCGTCGGATGACATTTTTTTCCCTTTTGTTATAACTTAACAGCTATATGATAATCTTAAAGTTAAGATTTTGCAATTTGTTTACATTTTTATATTTAACTGTATTATAATTTTAGCAAGGAGTTTTAAATGGAAAACAAGGGGATATTCATAACATTCGAGGGGGTTGACGGCTGCGGAAAAACAACCCAGATAAATAAACTGAACGAATACTTAAAAGAAAAAAATTATAATACGGTAGTAACACTTGAACCGGGCGGGAGCGAAATCGGCAAAAATTTAAGACAAATTCTTTTACATCACAAAGGTTTTGTTGCAAATAAAGCTGAATTGTTTTTATACCTTGCGGATAGAGCACAGCACACGGAAGAAATAGTTTTAAAAAATGTACGGGACGGAAAAATAGTCCTTTGCGACAGAAGCATAGATTCGACAGTTGCATATCAGGGATATGCAAGAGGTTATGATATAGATAAGATTAATCTTTTAAATGATATAGCAACGGGCGGATATAAACCGGATTTAACATTGCTTTTTGATGTTGATACCGATATTTCAAATTTAAGAGTTGGAAAAACAAAAGACAGACTTGAAAAAGAGGGAATTGAATTTCAAAACAGAGTAAAAAACGGCTATCTTGAGCTTGCAAAAAAATTTCCCGAAAGAATAAAAGTAATCGATGCAAATAAATCCATAGATGAAGTTTTTAGTCAGGTTAAAAAAATAATTGATGAAATTTTATAAAAAAATCAGCATAATTTCGTTAATATTATTGGCAATTTCCTATAAAAGCGCCGACGCAAGCTTATATTGGAATATAGAAAGCGGAATAAAGGAATACCGAAAAAATAATTTTTCTTTTGCAAAAAATTATTTTATTCAATATATAAACAATAATCCGAACGATAAAGACGGGTATTGGTGGCTTGGAAAAACTTATCTCAAATTAAACGATAAAAAATCGGCATCGGAAAATTTTGAAAAATCATATAAACTCTATAAAAACGAAATTGAGATAGGAAACATCAGTTTCAAAAATGAAACCGGAGAAAACGACTCCGAATTTTTGGATTTTGCAAAAGACAGTTTTGATAAAGGAAAATATAAAGAAGCGGAATTATTTGCAAATAAAATTCTTGAAAATGACCCTATGTCTTACGGTGCATTGTTTATAAAAGCAAGAATTGCATATATAAATAAAGATAACGATTTAGCTAAGGAATATTTAAAAAGCGCAATAATATTTAATAGTAAGCTCTTAGAAACAAATCTTGCAAAAACTTTGAATATTTTACATGTTCCGGAGCCTTCCGAAAAAGAATATACCGCTTTAATTTATAATTCATATTTTACGGGGGAAACCGAAAAAACAATACATTATTTAAAAGCATACTTAGAAAATAATAAAAATATTGAAATGTATAATTTATTGAGCCATTTGTATTTAATAAATAATTCTCATTCGGAATTAGCCGAAACCATCTCGGAAACAAGAAAATTAAATGAAAAAAATATCACTTCTTATATTATTGAAGCAAAAATTAACCCCGCACGGGAAGAAGAGCTATTAAAAAAAGCATACGAAATAAATCCGAATAATCAGGAAGTGCTTTTAAATCTCGGAAATTATTATCTTAAAAATGAAGATTACAAAAATTCCGAAAAATACTTTTCAACACTGATAAATATGAATGACGGTTTATATGAGGGATATTTCGGCTATATATATTCTCTTATTGAAAATAATAAGATTGATGAAGCCGTAAAATCACTAAGAAAAGCTTCTTTAATAAATCCGAACGTAAGCGAACTTAATATTCTGCTTGCAAAGATATGTATTGCAAAAGGTGAATATAAAGAAGCTCTTGAATACACAAAAGAAGCTTTAAAAAAAGATAAAAACCCCGATTATTATTTGATAAGTTCCGAAATAAATTATATTTTAGGAGATTATAATGCTTCCATTCAAGCAATAGGAAGAACTTTAGGGTTTACCTATCAGGTACAAAATCCGAAAAAACTTCGGGAATTGTATGTAAAAAATTATTTAAAAAAAGAATATTATGAAGATATTGAAAAATATATTGATAACAATGAAAAACTTGACAAAAATTCCCTATTATATAAATATATTTTATATAAATTATATAAATATAAAAACAAAGACGATAAAGCAAACCAACTGTCAGTCAAAATTTTTAAGTTCAAGCCATCAACAAAAAACGACTGTCTGATTTTTTCGGAAATACTCCTTGAAGAAAAAAATAAGCAGGAAGCAATTAATTTTCTTGATAGTGTCATAAAGAAAAAATCGGAATATTCGGTAATTTTAGAAAAACAAAAAAATAAAATAGAATTTATGTCAAACAGAAAAAATTAAATAGCCGAGTCGGGTAATATACAAATATCGCTTTGTTTAATATCATAAAATCCTTGAATAGTTGAGGAAAGTAAATATGATTCCGGTGAACCTGTATATAATAGATGGTTGTTTGTTAAGCAGAATGACAAACGAAATGTATTTTGCAAAAACAAATAACGGGTATTCCTGTAAAACCTTTGATAACATAAGGGATTGCAGTCATGCAATTAATGATTGCGGTTCAAAAATTGTTATTTCCGATACCGATATAAACGGTTTTACGGAAATAGACGAAATTAAATCACTTAGAACAAAACACCCCGATGCAAAAATAATACTTTATTCTTCAAACGAAAATACGGAAAATATATTAACTTTTCTTGCCTGTGGCGCATGTGCTTATGTATTTAAAAGAGAAAGAAAAAAATTGGCATATACAATTAATAAAGTATTGGAAAATGAATTCAGTATGAATTTAAGAACCGCAAAACAGCTGTTTTCATGCATTCCCTGCCATAATTTTAATAATGCGGAAATCTTACGGGAAAATCAAAAAATTAAAAATTGTTTAACCGAAAGAGAAATAGAAGTTTTAAAACTTTTAACGGACGGAAAAACCAATACGCAAATTGCGGATGCTATCGTAATATCCGCAAACACGGCAAAAGCACATGTCGGAAGCATTTTCACAAAATTATCCGTTAAAGACAGGGTTCAAGCGGCGGTAAAAGCGGTAAGGGCAAATATATTATAAATGTTTTTCAAGAAAAAAATACTAAAAAAAATAAAAGAGAAGTTTAAAAAAATAGAAGAAAGAAACCTCTTAAAACTTCAAAAAGAAAAGAGCAAATATACAAGGATTTTAAACCATGAAATAAAAACCGCACTTCTTGCTCAAATTCAAAGTATGGAGTTATTTTTAAACGGAAAATTCGGAAAAGTTCAAGAAAATCAAAGAGAAATTCTAACCGAAATATATGTATCCAATTGTTTTCTTCTTGAAATCATCAATAATGCAATATTTTTATCTAAATATGATGATAATAAAGCACTTTTGAAACTTGAAAAAGTGGATATTGAAAAACAAATTGAAGTTTGTATGAAATTAATAAAACAATCGGCCGAAAACAAAAAACAAAGTATTATTTTTAAAGCCGATAAAAATAAACCCTGCAATTTGAGTGCGGATAAAAAAATGATACAAAAAATCATATTTAATATTTTATCAAGCTCGGTTTCATCGGGTTTTGAAAAAAGCAATATTGAAGTATATCTTCGTGAAAACGAACATTTTATTTCGTTTTTCACAAAAAATAAATCAATTTATATGACAAAAGAAAAAATTAACAGTTTATTTGAAGATAAAGATAAACCGACCGATTTTAATCAACTCGGTATGAGTCTTAATTTAAGCATTGCAAACAAGCTCATAAAAGCTCATAATTGGAATTTAATAGCTTCGTCAAGTAAAGAAAATTCTGCGGTTTTTGGGTTTGTGGTTAAAAAATAAAAGTGTTTTATCTTAATATTTTATTGTAAAATTATTCTGTCAGGAGAAAACAACAATGGACAATATTAAAACACTTGAAATGCATAAAATAACGGATTTAAAATATGGTGAAAATCCGCATCAAAAAGCATCTTTATATGAATATAACAAAAGTCTTGATTATGAGCTTTTATCTCTAAGAGAGCTTACTTACAACAATATACTTGATTCAACAACCGCAATAGAAATTGCTTCCGAATTTTATGATGTACATAGCGCAATTATTGTAAAACATGCAAATCCTGCATCAGTTGCCCTTGCAAAGGATTTAACATCCGCATGGGGCAAAGCTTTTGATTCAGACCCGATAAGCTCTTTTGGCGGATGTGCTGCTTTTACAAAAAAAGTGGATATAAAACTTGCAAAAATGCTTACGGATATTTATCTTAGCATGATTATTGCTCCTGATTTTGATGAAGATGCACTTCTTGAATTGAAACAAAATAAATCCTTAAAAATAATGAAAATAAATACCCCTCTAAAGGATATCTCCCGTTTTTGCGATGAAGAAATAAAAATTACACCTTTCGGAATGCTTGTTCAGGAAAAAGATATGAAAGACTTTGATACAAAAACATTCAAAGTAATCACCAAAAGAAAACCCGAACAAAAAGAAGCCGAAGATATGATTTTTGCTTCCAAAATAGCAAAACACGTTAAATCAAATGCCATAGTAATAGCTCATGATTTAAGAACAATCGGAATTTGCGCAGGTCAGACAAACAGAATAAGCGCTGTTGAAATTGCAATAAACAAAGTTTGCGATTCGACAAAAGATGCCGTTATTGCAAGCGACGGTGCTTTAAATACGAAAGATACTGTTCAAATTGCGGTACAAAACAGAATTTCAGGCATAATTCAGCCGGCAGGTTCTCTTAAAGACAAAGAAATTATAGAAACAGCCGATAAATACGGAATTACAATGATTTCAACGGGAATAAGACATTTCAAACATTAATTTTTATGAAAAATATTTTCACATCACAAACAAGAGCCTTAATAGGACTAAGCTTCGGACATTTTAATATTGATTTGTATGCGGCAATTCTTGTACCTTTATATCCGTTTTTAACGAGGAAATTAGGTATAGATTTAGCTCTTATAAGTTTTATTATTGCTTTCGGACATTTGATATCTTCAATGATGCAGCCTGTTTTCGGGTTTATTTCGGATAAATTAAGGCACAGGGCATTTATGGTCTGGGGGATTGTGTTGGCTTCTGTTTGCACTCCTTATACAATAAAAACAAACAGTGCTTTTACTTTTATTATTCTTTTGTTTACGGGTATGCTTGGTAATGCTTTTTTCCACCCTCAAGTTACGGCATTAATAAAGGATTTCAATAAAAATAATCCTGATATGTCACGTGCAATGGGAATATTCCTCGGTTTAGGAACAATAGGATATGCAATAGGTCCTTATGTTTCAACACTTATTGTTCAATATAAAGGCGAAAACGGTCTTTTGTACATGGTTATTCCGGGTATTTTATGCTGTATGTTTCTGTACTTTTTTGTACCGAAAATGCCATCAAAAGAATGCTATGCGGATGGTAATTTCTTCTTTATTATGAAAGAAATAATGAAAAACAAAATTTGTATGTTTTTAACATTTATTTCCGTTGTAAAATCAGCAGTAAGTATAAGTTTTGGAACATATATACCCTTCTTGCTTCAAAATAAGGGCTTTACACTTGCACAAACCGGTTTGATTGTTACTTTATTTTTTATATCCGGCGGAATAGCCACAATATTCAGCTCTAAAATCGAAAAATACATAAATTCAAACGGAGTTGTTGTTTTGTCATTTTTAAGCATACTTCCTTTAACTCTTTTATTTTTGTTTTTACTTGATAAAAATAAATATTTAGCAACAACATTGTTTATTTTAACGGGATTTTTTATATTACTTTCGGTCGGAATAATTCTGGTACACGCACAAAAAGCCATGCCTGAATATACAGGTGTTGTTTCTGGAGTTATGCAAGGTTTCAGCTGGGGGCTCGGTGCATTATTTTTAGCTCCGCTCGGTATTATCGGAAAATATTTCGGAATTGAGGCAATTCTTCTTGTAATGTCATCTCTTGCTTTTGTTATCGGGCTTTATACGGCAAAGAATAAATGTTTAAGCAATATTAATTAAACATACTGTCATCATACTTTATTTCAGTACCGTCATCAGTATCAAGAGCTTCCATTTCAGGAGCTTCTTCCTGAGGACTTTCTTCTTGAATTACTTCAATCTCCGGTGTTTCTTCCTGCGGTATTTCTTCTTCCGCAGGCGCTTTTTCTTCCGGAACATAAGGTTCACCTAAGATTAACTCAAGGTTATGTTTTGCTTCTTTATGTTCGCTGTTTTCACCTATTGCCTTTTTATAATATGTTATCGCTCTTTCATAATCTCCAATCATTTCATATGCAAGAGCAAGGTTATATAATGTATCTGCATTATTCGGAATATATTTTAAAATTTCGGTAAACTGTTCTATACTTTGGGCATACTCAAGCTCTTTGGTAAGAGAAATAGCATAAGCTATTCTTGCTTTTATGTCCGTGGGATTAATATTTATTGCATCATAAAATGCAATTTTAGCATTCTTGACCGAACCGGATTCATCATATGCACACCCCAGCCCGAAATAATATTTTGATTCCTGCGGTTTAATTGAAATGGCTCTTTTGAA
This sequence comes from uncultured bacterium, assembly GCA_902796305.1. GTDB lineage: Bacteria > Cyanobacteriota > Vampirovibrionia > Gastranaerophilales > Gastranaerophilaceae > RUG14156. Next base: position 24,817 of record CADBOJ010000068.1, read on the forward strand.
ATACCCGATGGCATCCTGAAAACTTTTTATATAGTAATTGCATTTTCCAAGTTCATAATAGACTTTGTCATTATCTTCATCATATTTAAGAGCTTCAAAAAATTTATCAAAAGCTTGATTATATTCCCCTTTTTGAAACAAATCTTCCGCCCATGAACAAATCAAATCCGAAATATATCTTATGATTATTTCGCTATTTTCAGGAGGTAATTCATCAAGAAGTTTCGTATATAAGTTAATACCCGACTGATATTTGCCGACAAGAGAGTATGCCTGTGCCAAACTAAATGCAATAGAAGTTTCTTTCGGATTTTCAAGATTTAATTCTTTAAGAATACTTATCGCCGCATCGCATTCACCTGTTTTCAGCATTGCATTACACAATTCATTTTTGTGATATATGTAATTTGCGCTATTTTTATCTTCCATGGAAATAATTTTTTTGTATGTTTCAACTGCTTCATTCCAATTTTCAAGAATTACATAAATTTGTGCGATTTTTTCAAGTATTTCAAAATCATCACCTACTATTGAAATAATTTTCTTATAATAATTCAGGCAATCCTGCCAGTATTTGTTTTTATAAGCTAAATCGGCAAGAATAATAAGAATTTCAAGATTTTCAGGGTCATTTTGGTTTATTTTTCTATATATTTCAAATGCTTCTTGGTCATTTTTTGTTTTTGTATAAAGATCGGCAAGAACGTATTGCAATTCGGTTATTCTTGCTTCATCAACTTCCGCATCAAGAAGCATTTTATACATTTCTATAGCTTTATCCCAGCGCTGAGTATCCTCGTATAATTTTGCCAGAGTTTCAACGGCATTAATATTTCCGCTGTCGTACATAAAAATTTGTTCGTACAATTCTATTGCTCTTGACTTAGGGCCGTTTTCACAATAATAATTTGCAAGGAGTTCTTGTGTTTCTGCATCATGCGGATTAATGGACAAAATAGCTTCATAATGCATAATCGCCATTTGCTCATTTCCTGTTTCCATAAGCGATTGAGCCAGTATTCTTCTTAGTTCGGTGTTGCCGTAATTTTTTGCAAGCTGTCTTTGCGCATATCGCTGAAGCTCCGCATGCATCTCCTGGGCATATAATTTTCTGCATCTTTCGCAGGGGTCATCATAGACTTCATCCGTAACGATTTTTTTTGTATTCGTTTTGTTAACCGTATTTGAAAGAAACAAAACGTAGACCCATAAACAGGTGCAGGTAAATAATACTAATCCTAATATGAGAAGAACGTTCATAGTAAGATTATACTATCTGTTAATAAAATAGTAAACATTCGGATTATTTAAAATAAAAGCAAAGTTTAGTTCTTTTTTAAATTTTCTTCAACAAACTTTTTTATATATTTTTCTTCGGTAAATATTTTTTCATAATCAGGTAATATAATATCTTCCTGTTTATGTTTATATTTATTGAAATGTTTAAAAAATATTTTATCTTTATTCAATACAATCCTTACAAATCCGTAATCACGTGTCGGAAATATTCTTGTATTGTTTTCATAAAGTAAATTCAAAGTTTCATAATGCGGGTGATTAAATTTATTTTCCCCTGATGAAATAAGTGCATATTCCGGTTTAATTCTTCGAAGCATGTTCTTATCAATAACACCCTTTGCACCGTGATGTCCTATTTTAATAATGTCAATATTTTCGGGCAAACCGTCCTTTATCGCATCAAACCCCTCAATACCCGAATCCGCCATAAAAAGAACATTTTTATCTTTATAAGTTAACAAAATGATTATTGATGTTTCATTATCTTCTTTATCTTTATTCGCTTTTGTTTTTATTTCAGGTTTAAAAGAAGTTATTTTAAAATCAGGCTCGGAATATATAACTTCATTATTCTTTGCAATTCTATAATTGAAATTATTCTCGCTTAAATATTCAAGAATTTCTTTTGAAGTAAAAGATTTTGCTTCTTCTTTTTGAATTAGTATATTTTTTACTTTTGCATCGTTTAATATATCAATAGCACCTCCGGCATGGTCAATGTCAAAATGAGTAATTATAAGATATTCGAGTTTATTAATTCTTTCGTTCCTTAAATATCTGTTAATAACAATTTGAGCCAAAGATACACCCTTAAATATCTTTTTTCCGGTGTCTATCATAATATATTTGTGTTTCGGAGTTTTAATCAGAAAACAATCGGCGTTTTCGACATCAAACATAATGATTTCGGGGTTTTTAGAAAAAATATCACTTTTTATAAAACTCAAAGCAAGCAAAATAAAGGATAAAACAAGCAGGATTTTATGTTTTTTATTTTGGAAATTATTTTTTAAATTCAAAACAAAAATTAAAATAATGCCCCATACCGTAAATATTTGTACAAAATTAAATCCTGAAGTTGAGATTATGGAAAATTTAAATGATGCAAAAAATTCACTTATCTTAATTAAAAGCAAAAGAAGGGGACTTGCAATGAAATCAAACAGAAACACCATAAAATCACTTATATAAGGAACAAGTGCAATTATTGAAGAAATGAAGCCTATGAAACTTAATGCCCCGATAAAAGGTATGACTGCAATATTTGCAAAAATACTCATCGGCGCAAAGTTGTTAAAATAATGAAGCTGTAATGGTATAACCCATAGTTGCGCCACAAGCGGAACAACTAAAATCGAAATCAAATTTACGGGAGAAAAAAGATAGAGAATATATTTTACAAATGCCCGTTTGTTTTTGTGTTTATTTTTAAAACGTTCTTCTATTTTGGAAAATTTTGAAATAATAATAGGGCAACAAATAACCAGACCGAAAGTTACAACAAAAGAAAGTTGAAAACCTATATCAAAGAACATCTTAGGACTGCACAGCAGTATTAAAAATGCCGCAAAAAATATTAAAGCAACCGAATCCGCTTTTCTGTCTATAAGTTTTCCCAAAAGTATAAAAAGAATTATTATTCCGGCTCTTATTATAGATGGCGGAAAACCTGTCATAAAGGTATAGAAAATCACAAATAAAGCACCTGCAAGAATTGAAAGATGGTAAGGAAAACGAATTAAAGATGCAATCCGCCACCAAATACCATATATAAGAGCAACATTTAACCCGCTTGCAGCCAGAAGATGCAAAAGTCCGGAATTTTTAAAATCTTCTTTAATTTTCTCGTCAGGACTTATGGTCTCATCACCAAAAACAAGTCCGCCGAGAATTTTTAATCTGTCAGGAGGTATATTTTTCGAATGCTTTTCTAAAATTTTAATTCTTATAAGTTCAAATTTCTTTAAAGCATAGTACCAGCAATCTCTCGGATTTTTAACCGAAAAATTCGGTTCGCCCGTAACCTTAAATGTTGTGTAATTTCCGTAAAATACATTTGTGCAGTCATTATTCAAAAGATATTGTTTGTAGTCAAATTGATGCGGATTTGTTGCTTCTTTTGGCTGTCTTAATTTTCCTTGAAGTTCTATATAATCTCCGATAATTATTTTATCTTCAATATAATCAGCCATATCAAGACTTACCAGAACTTTTGAATTAATATTATTGTAATTTGTATCGGTTTTTTCGTTTTTTATTGTTACATCATCCGCTCTTAAATAGAATTTTACTCTGTTGTTTTTATTTGAAACATCTTTTGAAGAAACAATTTGTCCTTTTATAATTACGTTATCGGCTTTTATATCTTTTAGGACATTATCAATTTTGTATGAATTATTTGCCCTTGATATTCCGGCAAAAAATATAAGATACAGAATAATTACTTTTTTAAAATCAAAATTTCGAAATAAAACAATAAAGACCAGAAAAATAAAAACAAGAATGCTTAAAATAATTTCAAGATTATAAAACGAAGCAATAAGCCCAAAAATGTATAAAACAGATAATAAAACAGTGAATATTTTTGAATATGAAAAAATAGTTTTCATTAGTTTAAAATAAATTACCTGTCAAAAATTGCATTTATAAACTCACTTGAATTAAATTCAACAATATCATCTATCCCTTCACCGGTTCCGATTAATTTTGTCGGAATGCCGAGATTTTTTGCAATCGAAAGAATAATACCGCCCTTTGAACTTCCGTCAAGTTTGGTTATTGCAATTGATGAAATATTAACGGCTTCATTGAATACCATTGCTTGATTTAAACCGTTTTGCCCCTGAGAACCGTCAAGGACAAGGATTGTTTCAAGATTATCGTTTTCGATTTTCTTTGCAATTACATTTTTTATCTTTTTGAGTTCTTCAATTAAATTGTATTTATTTTGCAATCTGCCCGCAGAATCCATTATAACAACGTTATAGTTTTCATTTCTTGCCTTGTCTATCGCTCTGAATATTAAAGATGCACTGTCGGCTTTATCTTCTCTTAAAATATCAACGGATGCTCTTTTTGCCCAGATTTCAAGCTGTTCTTCCGCTGCAGCTCTAAATGTATCTCCTGCAACAAGTAAAACTTTATTGCCGTCTTTTTTGAATTTATTTGCCAGCTTTCCGATTAAAGTTGTTTTGCCTGCACCGTTTACGCCGACTACGAAATAAACATTTAATTTATTCTTATCAAATTTTAAATTGCAGTCGGAATTTGTATTTAATATGTTTGTAAACTCTTTTTTTAGAAAGCCTTTTAATTCAGAAGTTTTAATTTTATTTTCTTTTATTTTATTTACGGTTTCAACCGATAAATCCACTCCTAAATCGGCTTTAATAAGTGTTGTTTCAATATCTTCGAGTTCAAACTCGTCAACCTGCTTATCGCCCGATATTGAATTAAATATACTATCCGTTATTGTGTTTGCTGTTTTTGAAAAAACGTTCTTGAAAACGGAAAAACCTGATTTATTCGGTTCATCCGCTTCTTTTTTATCGGATTTATTTTTGAAAAAATTAAACATGTTTTTCTACAACTCTTGCAAGTATACCGTTTATAAATGACGGTGAATCGTCTGTTGAATATTTTTTTGCAAGTTCAAGCGCTTCATCTATTACGACCTTATGAGGTGCATCTTTTATAAATACAAGCTCTGTTATTGCAATTCTTAAAATATCCTTATCAATTTTAAAGAGTCTTTCTATATCCCAGCCGAATGCATAATCCGAAATCATTTTATCAATTTCTTTTTTATGAGATCGATATTCGGATGCAATTTTAATTGTATATTCTCTAACTTCATCCTGTCCCGATAAGGTACATAATTCGGCTATATCAAGAGCGCTTGTTGCTTTTTCCGCAGCACTTGTAAGCATATCAATTTTTGCTTCAAAATCGGATGTCATAATAATCGGAACGGGGATATTCTCAGCCTCAATCGGTCTTGAAAGATTTTCTTTATGATTATTTTCATATTCGATAATTTGATTTTTTAAGTTTGTCAATTCGCTGACACATAAATTTACTTCGTCATAAGAAGATGAAATCAATGTACGGACTGATTTTAATATAATTTGCATAAAATCTTCATTTTTATATTTTTCCGCATTTTTTTCAAGTTGTGAAAATAATATTAATGCCAGTTCTCTGCTTGCTCTTCTTGCCTGCATATTTAATCCTTTTTGAAGTATTTTCTTAAGAAGTATTATATTTTAAAAAAATCTATTTTCATAGAAAATTTTGTTATTAATTAAATAATATTTAATATTTTATGTATTTTTTACCTTTTTATTGTCTTTTTTGCCGTATTCCGTTACACCGGGGAAGCTCGAACTTCCGGTCATCATTTTTGTAATTGCAAATGTAACTTTAGGAATAATGTATGAAAGACCGGCTATGCTTGCAAGAAGCCCCAATGCTAAAAATCCCGCATTGGTTCTTTTTATTTTTTTGGTTATATCTTTTATTGAATCTGAAACAGCCGTGTTGTCTTTCAATTTTGCCTTTACGTAATTAAGGTAATTAACAACATTTTTATCGATTTCTTCTATGTCCGAATTTTTAACAAACCTGTTAATTTTTCCCGCTTTACCGTATGTTCCCTTATTGTGTATTATTTTTACAACATCTTCGCTGAACAAATCGGAAATATTAGCATTATTTCCCTGTTTTAATCTTTGAAAAGCATTTTTAAGATTGTCTTCACTAAGGCTTGATATATAATCGGAAACTTCAGGCTGAATATCGGGGATTACTCCCGCATTATCTTTGTTAAACAATTTAATTCCCGACAGTTTTCTTAAACCTTTTTGCACTTGCGGGGAACAGAAATTATAAAAATACATTGCAGAAACATCCATAAAGAAATTTTCAAAAGCATCGTACGGATTTCTTGAAACGGCGGTACGTCCCATAATCATAGGAATATCGGTCGAGACAAGCCTGAAAGTATTATTGTTTTCGGTATTATATCCTATTGTATAAGCAAGGCCGTATTTTCTGATATCATTGCATATAGTGCCGAAAAAGCCCGTAAATGCGAGGTCTTTACCCTTATTTTTCTTGGTGTTTAAAGAAAACTCTTTCATTGTATCAAATTTCGGAGAATAGTTATCAAGTTTTTGTTTTCTTACTTTCTTCCTTGTAAGATACTGGTTAAATTTCGGAATGGCTATTCCCATAAGTATACAGTTTATTGCAACAGCAACAACCGAGGTTATTTTCTTTCCTGTTGATATTTTTTTTGCCATTTCTTCTATATTTTGAGGCTTAAATTTTTTGAATTTTTTGATATATCTAGGTTTTAATTCGCTGACATCAAGACCTTTAGGATTTTCACCATAAAATATATATCTTAAAGTATCTCCTATTGCGTCATTTCCGTCTTTAGAATTTGAAAAATCAATTTTTTTCATAGGAACTTTAAATAATAGTTCAAATAATTTATCTCCTATGGTTTTAAATATAGGTATACCGAAAAGCCATACTGCAGCCGCCATAACTTCTTTTCTTAATTTTTCGGCACCCTCGATTATCCCTCCACGCTTATAACCCTGAATTGAGCGTCCTATATCGCTCGGGATTTCTTCTATTAAAACTCCGAGACGTTTGTTGGGATTTTGTATATGTGTAACTACGTTTGTTAATGACGGTATTCGCAAAATAAGACCTTATTTTCTACGATTATATAAAACCCCGTAAAAAAATTTTTTGCTATTTTATTTTATTTTATTTTCATAGCCGTTCAGGGAGCAAATCTGTTCCGCCCATTGTTTTAAAATTTCTTCTTCGGGAAGTTCGTAAGAAATAGGCTCGCCTACAACGATATCAACATCTTGTTTTTTGAAAGGCTTCCAATTGTATGTTTCAAGTCCTTTCATTGAAACCGGAACAATATCAATTTTATTTACTTTTGCAAAGTAGATAAATCCGCCGCTGACATTTTCTATTACTTTATTCTTTCTTATTCCGCCCTGCGGAAAAATGCAGAGATTATATTTAGCTTTAAATACTTCTTTTACGGTTTTTACGGTTGATAATTGAACTTTTTCTCTGTTAACCGCAAAAGCTCCGAGTCTTAATATATTTCTTGTAACATATCTTTGCTTCCAGTTTTCTGTTTTAAAAAGTTCAATTTTTGCCATATAAGCAAGAGGGCGTCCAATTACAAAATTTAAAATAAAAACATCTATGTAAGAAATATGATTTGGCGCATAGATATACAGTTTCTTTTTATCCAAATTTTTGTTTCTTTTAATTTTAAAATTATAAAAAAGCCCGCCAAAAAAAGGTAAAAACAAAATATATAACGTATAAAATTGATAAAGCCTTGTTAGAATGTTGAAATCACTTGCTTTCTTTTGTGCGTAGTTAATTACTTTTGCGCCCATTTATATATTCCCTTCCGCCAATTCCTTAACAGTTTTGCTCCACAAAACTATCATTTCATCAATATCATTGTTATAGGGAATTGGTTTGCCTATTTTAATTTTCATTTTGCCATGAAACAGTTTTCTCTGGTCTTTTGTCATACCCGTAATTGCAACAGGCAATATATCGCATTTTAAAGTTTTTGCAAAACTTGCAAAACCTTTATTAATGTTGTCCATATTTCCGTCTTTTTCTCTTGTTCCCTGAGGAAATATCCCGAGTGCCCAGCCTGTTTGCTTTAATCCGATAATGGTTTTTATTGTTGAAACGGAAAGTTTTGCTCTGTCAACAGCAAAAGCCCCCAGTAAATTCAGGAAAAATCTGGCAATTTTATTTTTAAATAATTCAACTTTTGCCATGTAAGCTACCGGACGCTTAATAGCATGAATTATTAAAAACGGGTCAATTGCACTTGTATGGTTTGAAGCAACAATGAAAAAACCTTTCTTAGGGACATTTTCTCTGCCTTCTACTTTCAAATTAAATACCGTTTTAAAATATAAACCATATACAAGATTGCAGGTAATCCATTGAAAAACCGCTCTTGCTTTGTTGTATTCTTTTGAATTTCTCGATTGATAATTTCTTGCCATACTTACTTTTCTTAATATTGATATAGAAATTATACTAAATAAAATTAAATATGGTATAATTTTTTTAAAATCGAAAGGAAATTTTATGAAAAAAATATTATGTTTATCTGTTTTAACAGCTTCTTTTCTATTCGGAAGTGCAATGGCTGAAGTTGTAGGAGTTGTTGATTTTGACAGAGTAGTTGATAATTATTCAAGGGTTAAATCCGTAAGCGATGAAATATCTGATAAATTTGCGGAAATTCAACGTTACAGCCTTGATAAAGAAAGAGAATACAAAAAATTATCAACACCCATAGAAAGAAAAAACTTTGAAGATAACGTTTCAAAGGAAATGAACAGAAAACAGGAAGCTTATTTAAAATTAAAAGAAAGAAAAGAAGCCGAAATTGATACGGCAATTAAAAATGCGGTGAAACAGGTTGCTATGTCAAACCAGATTGATACGGTTGTTGAAAAATCAGTTGTATTTTTCGGCGGTGTAGATATTACTGATAAAGTAATTAAAGCCTTAAATTCACCCGCATCAAAATAATAAAAGTTATATCAATAAAAGTTCTTTACTTGCAAAGTTGTTTTTGCTATCATTGTAAAGAAACTTTCGGAGGAATGCCGGAGTGGTTGATCGGAGCGGTCTTGAAAACCGTCGAACATGCGAGTGTTCCGTGG
>CADBOJ010000069.1 GCA_902796305.1 uncultured bacterium
AAATCATCAAGATGCTGCTGGATTGATAACTTAAGACAATGCTTTCTTGATACGGCATCATTCTTGACTAAAAAATTGTCTGATCCCGCATGTAATTCCGTAGATAGTATTATTGACCACTATTCCAAATAAAGATATTTTAAAAGGGATTAAATATGATAAGTAAAATTACTAATATTACAAATGCAAATAAAAATCTTTCTTTTAAATCAATAAAAGTTCAAAAAGACAGCGCAACTTTTAAATTAATGCATGATTATATGAATAATGCCGTGTATTCCGGAAAAGCCGGTGTACATGAGATGTCAGAGCTCTATCGTAGTTTTTTGACAGATATTAATATTCTAAATATTAAAGAATTGCCTGAACAAGATTTTGTTTTTAATATGTACTTTACTAAATTAAGAAATTTTCACAAAAAAGAAGTACCTGCTTTTATCGTATCCTTAGATAATCCTCAAACAGGAGAATCCGCCGTAAATTATTGTGAAAGAATCCATTCTCCTGCTGACGATTGGAGTCCTAAATTTTTAAAAAAAGTTTTCAATAAAGCTTATAAAAAATTTCAAAATGAATTACCCAAACTGAAGGAATATGATATTTCCAGTCAACCCTACGGACTTGACCAAACACTTAAGGGTTTCTGGGTATAATTGTATATTGCTTGCATATGATAATATTTTTAACTATGATTATCATATGCAGGGACAGGTTTATAAAATACATTCCGATTTTTATTATGTCAAAAGTTTAAATGATATATATACCTGTAAGCTGAAGGAAACACTGAAAAAGCAAAAGGAAAATGTTGTTGTAGGTGATTTCGTTGAACTGTCGGAAGATAATAACTTTATCTTAAATACGATTAAAAGAAAAAATCTTATTCTTCGTCCTAAGGTTGCTAATATTGATTTAGCATTAATTGTTTCTGCATTTAAAGAGCCGGAACTTGATTTTATACAGCTCAATCGATACATCACATTTTTAAATTATTATAAAATCCCCTATGTTCTTTGTTTTAATAAAGAGGATTTAGAGATTGACTTAGCAAATTTGCAGGACAAAATAGACCGAATATACAGGAACATTTGTCCGAATATATTCTACATCAGCGCAAAAGAAAAATTAGGAATTGACGCACTTTCTGATTTTTTAAAAGGTAAAACGGTTGCTCTTTGCGGTCAATCCGGTGTCGGTAAATCTACATTATTAAATTCGCTTAATTCTGCCGTCAATCTTAAAACTTCGTCTGTTTCGGCAAAAACACAAAGAGGGCGACATACAACCCGCCATGTAGAAATAATTGACTGTGCTGATTTTAAAATCATAGATACACCCGGATTTTCAAATTTGAAATTTGATTTTATGCTTCCTGACGAATTAATTAATTACTTTCCGGATTTGCTAAAATATTCGGGTAATTGTAAATATTCGGATTGTCTTCATGATGTAGGCGACAAGGGTATATGTTCGGTTGTTGATAATCTTGATAAAATTAATGATATAAGATATAAAAGTTACCTTTCTTTTTTAGAAGAATGCAGGGATTATAAAGAAAAAATATCCAAAAAAAGCATCAAAGAAGAGTCATCAAAAAAACAAACAGGCTCAAAAACATTTACTAAAATTTCTAAACAGAAAAGAATATCCTCAAGGAATACGCAAAAACAAAGGATTAAATATTATGAAGACCATGATTGATTATAAAAGCATTGTTGAAAATAAATTAAAAGAATATTTTGACGAATATAAAAAAAATTCATCCTATTCTTCTAAAATTTGGGATGCCATGGAATATACGACGCTTTTGCCTGCTAAAAGGTTAAGAGCGGTTATGTGTCTTGAAACTGCACGATTGTTAAACCTTGATGTTAATAAAGCTTTGCCTCTGGCATGTTCTTTAGAAATTATGCATGCATACAGCTTAATTCATGACGACCTGCCCTGTATGGATAATGATGACTTAAGGCGCGGAAAACCAACAAACCATAAGGTGTTCGGCGAAGCAATCGCCGTTCTTGCAGGAGATGCCCTTTTGTCATTCGGGGCGCAAATAATTGCCGATAAATCCGAATTTAATTCGGAAATTACCGTTGAGCTTCTAAAAGAGTATATTCGAGTGTCGGGTGCTCTGGGTATTATTGCAGGACAAACGGCGGATATTGAGGCTGAAAATAAAAAAATCAATTTGGATAACTTAAAATATATTCATAAATATAAAACAGGCGAACTGTTTAGATGTTCTTTTATGCTTCCGATTATCGCTACCGCACCCGATAATGGATTAAAAGACATGCTTCTTGAATTTTCATTGAATTTCGGAATAATGTTTCAAATCTATGATGATATAATTGATTGCACTTTGACAACCGAAGAACTCGGAAAAACCGCAGGAAAAGATGCATCATCAAATAAAATGACATATGTCAGTCTTTTGGGACTAAAAGAAGCAAAGAATATTTTTGGTGGTCTTTTAAATAAAAATCGTGATATACTTAATAAGCTTGATGTCAAATCGGATGTTTTTGAAACAATACTTAATTTACTAGATAAAAAGGTAAACAACTGATGCAGAATTTTAGTTTTTTTAATACGGGATACGAAGCAATTATCTGCGGTCTTTCTGCAGCAATTATTGCACAATTATTAAAAGTTATTATATATATAATTACCCACAGAAAAATTAATTTTAAAATATTTACAACAACAGGCGGAATGCCAAGTTCGCATACTGCAGGAGTTGTGGCGTTGTCGACATCGGTCGGAATAATTGAAGGCTTTTCAAGTATTGCCTTTGCTATTTCATTTGGCTTTTCCCTTGTTGTTATGCAGGATGCTTCAGGCATCAGACGTGCAGCAGGAAAAACAGCCGCAACTTTAAACAGGCTTGTCGATGAGTTTTTTTCAAGAAACCACGAAGTAAAACCATATGAGGTTTTAAAAGAGCTATTGGGACACACTCCTCTTGAAGTATTTTGCGGTATGCTTTTAGGTATTGTCGTTCCTTTTATGGTCCATTATCATTCTTATTTAAAAGCTTCTCTTCAGCATTTGTGTTAAGCTTGCATCCTTTTTTGCTCTTTTCTTCATTCTTTCTCTTGATTCTGCAAGTTTAAAATAATAGTCGTTAAATTTGCAAAGCCCTATTGCACAGTCTTCGCCGTTGAAGTTGAATAATTTTTTAATAATTTCCATTTTATACCTTTTAATTTACTACTTTTTTTATTTAATATTTTTTTAAAAAATATCAATATTATTTAAATATAAAACTTTGCAATAAATTTTTACTCGGTCTTTTTCTTATGCTTTAATTATTAATATGGGCGATGTAAATATAATAAACCGTAATATTGAAGCTTTAGATTCGTTTGAAATAATATTTTTTATCTTGGATTTAGATAAATTCAATTCATATGATGAATTTAAGGCAATTATTGACTTATTAACAAACCATGATAATCCGATAAGAGAAGCTGTTGCATTAAAACTGGAAGATTTTATCCCTGACTGTGAAGATTATTTTCTTGAAGAGTTTTCGGTTAATAAAATTCTTGACGCCGTTGCTGATATTAATCCAAATGTTTCCCGTTCAATATGTAAAATAATTTCGTTATCCGAAAAACTCGAAAATAAAATAGAAAAGTTAATTATTGACAGAATAAATAATATCATTTTTGACATAAAAAAGTTTGAAAAAGATAACAATGACAGCTTTATTAATTCACAAAGAAATTTAAAAAATCATGCTAAAAATAAAAAATTATTTTCTTTGTACTGGTACCTTGAAGCATTGTCATTTTGTTTGTCGGACAGATTCAGAAGTGAAATTTTAGGAATATTGGAGCACACTATTAATTTTTCTGACTATACCATAAGAGAGAAAACGGCTAAACTTTTAATTAAAATGAAAAATGTTCCCTTTGAATTATTACAAAAAGCAAATTCTGACAAAAATTTTTACGTAAAAATTCAAGTTTATGATAAAATTACTATGATGATTAGTTAAA
>CADBOJ010000070.1 GCA_902796305.1 uncultured bacterium
AAACCTATAAAAAAATTTTCTTTACTTGACAGACTTTGCATAACTAAGAGTATAATTAATCAGGAGATATTTTTCAAGAAGCATTTTTGGGGAATAATTTGCAAAATATTTTTATAAGCATAATCAACAATTTTTATTCTGAAAAAAAGCATAAGTTTATGTTTTTGTTTTTTTTGTCTTTTGTTGCGGCTCTTTTTGAGTATCTCGGGCTTGTGCTGATATTTCAATTTGTCCTTTTCTTATCAAATCCCGATACTTTATATTCCGAAAAAATAACAGCTTTTTTTAATAACAATTTAAATATTACCGACTATCAAATTATAAGTCTTATCCTCGGGATTTCGGTCGCAGGTATTTATATATTTAAAAATATTTATATGCTCGTTTTTACAAAGATAAATAATCATATTCTTGAAGATTTATCGGTAAAAATAACTTTAAAACTCATAAAACACTTAATATACGGGGATTATATACTTGTTAATTCCATTCCTGCGGGCGATAAGCTTGATATTATAAATAAAGTATCAATTGTTGTATGGCAGTTTTGTCTAAAATACATAACACTTATTACAAATATTGTTATAGCTTTTATTTTGATTTTATTTTTGTTTGTAAAGTTTACCGCCTGCGCCGTTGCTTCATTTGTTTTATTGGGTACATTATCCGGAATTGAATATTTTTATTTAAAAAAATGTTCTGATTTTCAAAATAAAAATTTAACAACAGCATTAAATAATATAAGTTCAAGCCTTTTAAAAATAATTTCTCTGTTTAAAGAAATAAAATTATACGGAAAAGAAGAATATTTTGAAAAACAATCCGAACTTAATTATAAAAAATACGCTTCATTAAATAAGGATAAATATTTTAATGATGTATTTCATATTTATTTTACCGAAATATCAATTATGCTTGCCTTAATGGCGATTTTGGCCGTATTATTTTTAACTTCAAATTTTAGCAATCAGATTTTAATTACCTCAATTTCAACAATAAGCGTAATTATTTTGCGCCTTACGCCTGTTATAAACAGGTCGCAAAGTGCAATTTATTCGATTAATTCGCATAAAAAAGCGGCGCTTCAAATTCTTGAATTTAATAAAAAATTTGAAAAGTTGAAAATTGATAAAACGGTTGAGAAAATTGATTTTCAACATGTAATTGAACTTAAAAATGTTAATTTTAAATACGCCAATAATGCTTCGGGTTTAAAAAACATTAATCTTAAAATCAATAAAGGTGATTTTATAGGAATAGTAGGAAAAAGCGGTTGTTATAAAACAACTCTTGCATTGATTATATCGGGTTTAATCAAACCTGACAGCGGAAATATTACACTTGACGGCAAAAATTTGAATGAATACAGAAAATGGCAAAATAATATTGCTTTTTTAAATCAAAACTACGGTTTGCTTTTTGAAAATATATATGAAAATATTCTTATGGGGAAAGAATTTGACAAAAATAAGATTGATAAACTGCTATCAGAACTTGATATTGAAGACTTGAAAGGTATTTCGGATGTAAACCTTATTTCCGAAGGGCAAAAACAAAGAATAGCACTGGCATCTATCTTATATCAGGATAAAGATATAATAATACTTGATGAAGCCACTTCATCAATTGATGTTGTATCCGAAGAAAAAATAAACAACATTTTAAAAAATCTTTCGGGCAAAAAAACAATAATTTCAATAGCCCACAGATTGCAAATATTAAAATACTGCACAAAAATCGTTTATATGGACTTTGGGCAAATAATCGACGTAGATACTTTTAAAAATCTTGAAAATAAATACCCCGAATTTAAAAAAATAACAGAACTTTCAAATTTTAAATCAAGTTAAAGATTCATATGTTTTAAGCAGTTTTTTTGCCTGATGCGGTTTATTTAATTCTTTATAGCATAAGGCAAGGTTATAATAAGCATCTTTTATGGTCGGTTCAAGCTCTATTGCCTTTATTAAATTCTTTTTTGCTGCTGCGTAGTTTTTTAGCTGTATTTGACAGCAGGCAAGATTATAATATGCACTTGCAAAATCTTTTTTATATTTAATTGCAAGTTCAAAATTGTCTATGGCAAGAAGATATGACTTTTTCTTTGCAAGGACACAGCCTAAATTATAGTATGCTTTATAATATGAATAATTTTTATCGAGTGCTTTGTTTAAGTTTTTAATTGCAAGGTTATAATCCGAATTTTCTTCAGCTATATTCGCAAGGATAAGAAACACTTCTTCATTTTTATCCTGAGCGGGCAAACTTTTTAAAAGAGCTGACGCTTCATTAAAGTTTTTTGTTGCATAAAGAGCATAAGCCTTTTGTTTAATGTCTTCAGAATTTTTATTTGCAAATGAGGTGCAAAAACCCGCTTGTAACAATAAAAAAAGCAAAACACAAAGTGATTTTTTTAAACTAATTCTACTTTGAAACATAATAAAATTCTACAATAAAAGTTGATATTTGTGTATAGTTGTAGTTTAAAAAAATTTTTATTGTATAATATCATTACGACTAAGTTGGTTAGCAAAAATGAATAGTTTAGACGACAGAACAGAAATATATAAAGTGCCTATAAGACCGAGGTATAAACGCAGACGACAACAAAAGAAGCCGAATAATTTTTTCAGATTTTTTGTTGTGGTTATCTTGTCTGCAATAGCTTCATTTATATTTATGAATCATCAGATAAAAACAGATTTTACCCCGAAACAAATAACGTCTAATTATTCAGCAAGAGATTTGAATTTTCATTTTTCACCAAGAAGACAAAACATACTTCTTATGGGAATAGATATAGCCTCTAATTCAACAAGCCCTTTTAAAGGAAATCGTTCCGATACAATGCTTCTTATAAGCATTGCTCCTTACGGAAAAAATATTAATGTTATTTCTATTCCGAGAGACTCTAAAGTTTATATAGCAGGGAAAAACAAACCCGATAAAATAAATCATGCTTTTGCATTCGGCGGGGCAAGACTTGCAACAAGAACAGTTGAGGAAACTTTCGGCATAAAAATAAATAATTACCTTGCAATTTCAAATGAAGGCGTTATTAAAATGATTGATGCCCTTGGCGGTTTGCCAATTTATATTGAAAAAAATATGAAATATGACGATTATTCGGGTAAGCTTCATATTAACTTAAAGCAGGGCGAACATATATTGTCAGGTAAAGAAACAGAAGGTTATTTAAGATTTAGACATGATTCATACGGTGATATCGGAAGAATAAGAAGACAACAATGGTTCTTTAATGCCCTTATTTCAAGGATTAAAGACCCGACTGTCATAGTAAAATTACCGGATTTATTAAAGATATTGCCGGAATACATTCAAACGGATTTATCGGGATATGAAATTGCTAAATTTCTCGGAATGGCAAAAAGTGTAGACTTGTCATCGGTTCAAATTGCTACAATTCCGGGCGCACCATCTACTAAAGGTCTTGTCAGCTATTGGATAATAGATCCCGTTAAAACGCAGGATTTAATGAATAAAATGGTATACAGAAATAAGGTAAATGTTGATCCCAAAGACCTTTCCATCGGTATTTTATATGCTCAATCCAAAGAAGAAACAGCAAAAACTCTTCAATCCGAGCTTGAAGCAAAAGGAATAAACGTCAAACTGCAAGCTTCAAAATCAATACCAAAAGACTATATAGCAATTCACAACCTTGATTTAACAGGTGATATAATGACCGAGTTAAAAAAGACAATCCCCGAAATAAAAGACAGTCATACAATCTACGACCCTATCGGAATTAATCGCACCGGCAAAGATATGACAATTGTAATATCCGGATTATAATAAAATCAACTGTTTATAGTAGCAAAATTGCCTTAAAACTGTTCTTTAGGTTGATTTAATTATATGCAATATATTAGACAATCAGTTTATGATTTGTAATAAGAATGAAAAATACCTTTTAGATTTTATTTCGGGTACAAATTCTCTGAAAACAAAAGAGTTTTTAGAGCTTATTTCCGAATTCGGAATTAAAATTAAATTCAGCGATACAAATCCCGTATATCAAACCATTGACGAAATGGTATACAGTCAGACGATTGGAAACAGATGAACTATAATAGAAAAGAAATTTTATCTTACATTATTTACGGGTTTATTCTGGTTCTTATATTTGTTTTTTTTATTTGGTGCGGTCAAATTGATTCAATAAAAAAATTTTTAATAAAAACAGAATCGAATTTATTTGATATAAGACAAAGCATTGTAAGCGGATATAAAAAACCTGACACCGATATTGTTATACTTGATGTTGATGATGCTACTTATGAATACATAATGAATAAGTACGGCTCATGGCCTATATCAAGAGATGTTTGGGCTGATGTTATAAATAATGTTTCCAAGGTCAATGCAAAATATATTATATTTGATATGTTGTTTTTAAAACCAAACTTATTAAATCGAAAGGGTGATGAAAAGTTTGCGGATGCGGTAAAAAAACATAAAAATGTTTACATATCAATGAGTTTCGATAATTATTCGGAAAAAATAAGAAAACCCCCCACTATACAAGATTCGGTTAAATTAAATGTTCAACAGGGCGATTTAGAAGATAATGAATTTATAACATATACAAATGCAAGAGTAGTAATGGATGAATTATCAAAAGTTACGGATAATATCGGTGTAATTAATGTTACAAGAGACGAAGACGGTATAATAAGAAACATTACCCCGATTTTTAAATATAAAAATGACTACTATCCGCATTTATCGCTATTGCCTGCGCTAAAAATGCTGAATAAAGACAGTGTGAGTATAGTAAATAATAATATAGTAATTGATAAAAACCATATAATTCCTCTCGATTTAAACGGAAGCGCCATAGTAAACTGGTACGGAAAAAGAGGAACATATAATCATATTTCTTTATGGGAAACGCTTGACGCTATCGAAAGCAATAACAAAAGATTCTTGAATGACAATTTTGCAAATAAAATCGTATATGTCGGAACTTCAACTACCAGCTTGTCCGATGTTAAAAGTACTCCTCTTGAAAAAAACCTTGCAGGAGTCGAAATCCACGCTAATTTTTTAAATAATATACTCGATAATAACTTTATAAAAAAGATATCACCTTTGTTTGATTTACTTATAACAACCATACTGTCAATGTTTGTCGGTTATTGCATATTAAAAATGCATTCGGTTATTAAAACATTTATATTTTTTATTCTTATATTAATAACATACAGCATAATTTCCTGTATTCTTATGGCAAAATATAACATCTGGGTATCTCTTACAATTCCTTATATAGCGGTTATCGTAACTTTTATTACCGTATATTGCGAAAAATATCTGCTGAAAGCAAAGGACTACGAACATACTTACAAGCTTGCGGTAACGGATGGCTTGACCCAATTATACAATCACAGATATTTTCAAGAGCAGATGATAAACTTTACCGATGAATTTAACAAAACAGGAAGAATATTCTCGCTTGTTTTGATTGATATTGATTTCTTTAAAAAATTTAATGATACCTACGGGCATCAATCGGGCGATATAGTGTTAAAGGAAGTAGCGGAAACCTTAAAAAGAAATTCAAGAGCAACAGATATAGTTTCAAGATATGGCGGAGAAGAAATGACAATAATTCTTCCGGGCGCAACCAAAGAAGTGGCAGAAATGGTTGCAAATAAATTATGCGAAGCCGTAAGAAACACCGAAGTTATTCTTGTAAACGGAGATAAGGTAAAGGTTACAATAAGTCTAGGTGTTGCAACTGCAGGATTAAACGGAAACCAAGCTCAGGAAATTATTTCATATTCCGATAAATGTCTATATAAGGCAAAAGAGCAGGGAAGAAATCAGGTTGTATCCGAAATTTAATCTTTAAGCTGAAAAGGGCATTTTGTACACTGAGCTTTGGGATGAAGTACAAGGTTGTCTTCTAAATCATACAATTTAGCGACACGCGTGTTAAGCTTAGAACCGCAAATAGGACAATTAATCGTAAAGTCAGGATTTGTATAGTTCATTAAAATAAGCTCTCTGATTTCATCCGTATTAACGGCTCCCGAGTAGTTAAAACTTGGCTTGCTTTCATATAATTTTATTTCTTTACTCTCAACCTTTAAACCGTGAGCGAGTTTCTGCCTTACTGTAGTTGCAAGAAATAAATCAAATCCCTGTTCAATGGATTTTATAACATCAAGCCCAAGAGCGCATTTTACTGCAAGTTCTTCCTGCGATAAACCCATAGAAGTCCTTTTGGATATTACAAATTGTGATAATGATGAAAATTCTTTATTAAGCTTCTTTTGCACGATTTGATGCCATTTTTTCTTTTACAATTGCAAGAATAACGCCTGCAACAAAGATAGAAGAATATGTACCTGCAATAACACCTATTATAATTGCAAGAACGAAATCTTTGATGGTAACGCCACCGAAGAAATATAACGCAAGAAGTGTAAATAAGGTTGTTGCGGAAGTATTCATTGAACGAACAATTGTTTGATTAATTGAAGCATTAATTATTTCATTTGAAGAATGTTTTTTGGCAAGAAATCTCATATTTTCTCTTATTCTGTCAAATACAACAATTGTGTCGTTAATTGAATAACCTATAACTGTTAAAATTGCAGTTATAAATAAACTGTCTACAGTGGCATCAAAGAATATACCTTTTAGTGCAAATATACCCATAACAACAAGAGCATCGTGAAGTAAAGTAACGAATGCTATCCAGCCATATTCGGGTTGAAATCTGAATGAAATATAAACTATCATTAAAATAAAGGCAATTATAAGTGCCGTCATAGTATTTTTTAATAATTCAGAACCCAGAGTAGGACCTACCGAATTAACCTGCACAAGTTCGATTGCAGGGAAAGAAGCTTTAAGCTGTTTGGTTATTTCGCCTGCTTTATCTTTACTTTCTTTATCTCCAAGGAATGTCGTTCTTATTGATAAGAGATTTTTAACATCAGATTCACTGTCGCTTGTCATTTGCGTTGTTGTTTGAATAACGGGATTTTTTATTCCGATTT
This sequence comes from uncultured bacterium, assembly GCA_902796305.1. Classification (GTDB taxonomy): domain Bacteria; phylum Cyanobacteriota; class Vampirovibrionia; order Gastranaerophilales; family Gastranaerophilaceae; genus RUG14156. Next base: position 7,035 of record CADBOJ010000070.1, read on the forward strand.
TTTCCAAATTTGTACGAATTGAAGATATTTCATCGGTTGAAATCTTTTTATCAATCCCGTATTGCAAAATCGTACCACCCGTAAAGTCAATGCCGAGTTTTAGGGGGGCATGGTTTGGCTGGATTGACATTAAATAAATCATAGCCGATAAACAAATCGTCATAACAACGGCAGTTACCGCAAGCCAAGCATATTTGTATTTTACTATATCGATTTTGTATTTATTTTTTATTAACGTATTTGCCATTTATCTTTTCTCCAAAATAATTATTTCTTAATCTAAAACACCGAATTTTGCTTTTTCACGTTTTGTTTCTTCGGCAACATAAGCATTTTCTATATCCTCTTTTCTCAATCCGAACATTCCCGGATATTTCATTTCTTTAGAGCCGAATGTTAAATGCATAAAGTTCTTTGTAACGGTAATTGCGCTGAACATAGATAAGCATACACCTATAATCAGTGTTAGAGCAAAACCCTTAACCATTGAGGCTCCGAAATGATATAAAATCATACAGGTAATTATTGTTGACATGTTTGAATCAAAAATACTTGTAAATGCTCTGTCAAAACCTGAATTGATTGCCGTAAATAATGTTCTTCCCGCTTTTAATTCTTCTTTTGTCCTTTCAAAAATTAAGATATTAGCATCTATTGCCATACCGATTGAAAGGATGAAACCTGCAATACCCGTTAAAGTTAAGGTAACGGGAACTAATTTATATATTGCAAAGTTTATAATTGCATATATAGCAAGAGCAAAGCAGGAAATTATACCCAAAACTCTGTAATAAGCTATCATAAATATCATTACGGCAGATAAACCTATGAGCCCTGCAATTTTCGATTTATTGATACTATCCTGCCCGAGTGTAGGACCTACCGATTCTTCCTGAATTACTTCAGCCCCAACGGGGAGTGCGCCTGCATTTAAAAGGTCAACCATCTGTTTTGCTTCGGCAAACTCAAAACCCTGCTTGCCTCCGCCCGATATTTGAGCTTTTCCGCCCGATATCTGTTCATTAACATTCGGAGCCGATTGAAGTTCGCCGTTAAAGAAAATAGCCATTTGCTTTCCGGTTAATTCTCTTGTTAAATCCGAAAATTTCTTTGCACCTTCAAGATTAAATTCAAGTTCAACCACCCATTCGCCCGTTGTAGGGTTTGAACCCACAAGGGATTTTTTTAAATCATTACCGGTAAGTCCCGTAGATTCCCAAGCTATTTCGCCGTTTTTACCGGGTTTTGGTCTTTTAAATTCAAGCTGTGCGGTTTGACCGATAAATTCTTTAGCCTTAGCGGTATCCGTTATATTTGGTATTTCGATTAATAATCTTTTTTGTCCGATTTTTTGTACGAGGGTTTCTCCAACCCCCATAGCATTAACCCTGTTTTCAATAGCATATTGTAAGCTATCCATAATTTCGGGAGTAATATTCGGAACAGCATCCGAAGTTTGAGCTTCAAGCATTAATCTTGAACCGCCCACAAGGTCAAGCCCTAAGCTTGTCGGCTTTTTATACAATACAAAAATGCTTGCAAGCGTGATTGCCATAATCATCCAAAAAAGAATTAACTTATTTTTCATTTAAAATTCCTCTAACAATAAAAGTATTTTTCAAAATTATAGCAAAAAAATAAATAAAAGTATTTTTAAAATTTATTGTTTCTCTTGTGTAAATTTTTGTATCATTATTTAAAGTTTTTAAGTATTTATGCCGAAAAAATAATTATAGTTAATATATATTTACATTTATAGCAATATTTATTTCGTTAAGGTTTTTATTATTATAGGGAATTCTATATTTAATAAAAACTGGTGTGGGGTTCTCCTGATGCAGCAATCGATAAAAGCAAACATTAAAAGAATCAAAACTTTTTTGAATTATTCCAAAAACTACCTGAAGAGGAATAATCCGATAAAAGTTATAAAAAGATCGATTATTGCAGGTTTAAAAGATGTTCTCTCCATAAACAAAAAAAGGAAAATGGTAAAATACAAACTGAGATACCAGATGCATCAATTAAACCAGATGGAAAAACTGATTGCGCAAAACAACGATCACGTTTTTCTAAGGGGCAACAAATTTAACGAAATGAGATAACAATGGGTCTTCTAGTTTCACAAATGCGATTATCACAAATAATAAATCATCGATCCGATCTGGAATACAAAATCCAGCTCGTTTCTTCAACCAAACTTGATTTATCTTCACAAATTGATGAAATAACCGGACTCAGTGTTAATTTTGATAAAGACAGCGCCGAAATGAAGGCGCTCGAAAGAAAAAAAGAGCGTTTAAATGCCATAGAAAAAGCTTTGGATTTAAAATTACAGCGATATCAAACTCAGCTTCAAATGATAAATAACGAAGAACAGGGTGTAAGACAGCAGTTGCAAGAGTCTATTCAAAGAAGTTATGCCCGTTAATTTTTTAGCTATTTAAAAATATAAACAAGGATATAGGTTGCTATAATGAGCGCCGTATTGTAGTGAATAAATGTCGGAATGCAGGTATCCGTTATATGATTATGATTTCCGTCAACATTTAATCCTGCCGTCGGACCGAGAGTTGTATCCGACGCTGGTGAACCCGCGTCACCAAGAGCAGCCGAAGCACAAATTAAAGTAATTATCGACGGGGTTGATAGACCTAAATTCTGGCAAAACGGAACAAATAAAACGACAAGTATGGGTATTGTTCCGAAAGATGAGCCTATTCCGATTGTAATTAACAAGCCTATCAAAAGCATTATTGTAACCGATAAAAATACGGAATGCCCAACATAAGGCATTATGGAATTAACAAGACTATCTATTCCCCCTGTCTGTTTTAAAACAACTGCATATCCTCCGCAAACAAGCATTACAAAAGCAATGTAGCCCATTAAACCGACGCCTTCATTCAGAAGCATGTCCATTTTTTTATGCGAAACAGCCCTAAAGCCAAATATTATACCGAGTCCTATTAAAGCTCCAAACGGAAGAGAACCGGTTATAAGCTGTACAATAAGGGTCATAAAAGCACCAAAGAGGGTTACATAATGACTTTTGTTAAAATGCATATTTTCTTCGGTACCTGTATATTTTAACTGACTTTCATATACTCTCGGTTTTGAATATGTTATAAAAATTGCAATTAATAATGCAATAAACATAGCAAGCCCCAGGTAGATACTGTAGTGCCAAACTTCATTTTTAACTACCGTTATACCGTTTTTTGTAAGATTGTCCGCAACAAGCCCTTGAAAAATAAGCCCGAAACCCGCAGGAATAGCTATATAAGGAGCTTTTAAACCGAATGCAATGGAACATGCTATAAGTCTTCTGTCTATTTTTAATTTATTCATTAAACCGATTAAAGGCGGAATTAAAATGGGTATAAAAGCAATATGAACGGGTATTAAATTTTGAGATAATATTGAAATAATAACAATAATTCCAATTAAAAGGTATTTGTTGTCTTTAATAAAATTTGAAATTTTATTTGCAAAAACTTCCGTAAAACCCGTATGAGTCATAGCCGCAGCAAACGTACCGAGTAAAATATAGCTTAATGCGGTTTCGGAGTTTTGTCCCATGCCTGAAATAAATAAATCCATAATATCCGAAATTGACATTTTGGATAATACACCTGCAATTATAGAACTTATCATTAATGAAAAAAGAACGTTTATTTTAAGCAGACATAAAATACATAAAGCTATTATGGATATAATTATCGGGTTAAATTCCATAAAAAAACTATATCATAAAATTTTATAACTTAATAACTTTATAAATTATAAGATTTAGTTTATTTGGCGTAATATCAACCGCTTTTAGAAGATAGCTTCTTTTTCTTGTTTTAATATTGATATCTGCATTTTTTTCAATTTTTATATTACAGTCTTTAAATTTTTCAAATTGAAATCTTGTATCGGTTAATATATAAAAATCTTCGGGTACATTTAGCATAAATTCGTCAAAATCAGTAATTTTTACTTTAAACCAGTATTGAAATATATTTTTAATATCTTCAAAACTTCCTCTTTCGACATTCTGCATATTATATAATTTAATTCCTTTTTGCTTTAAATATATGTCGGACGAGGGCGAAATATCACTCCACCAATCAAGCGTATAGAGTTTTGCATTTTTGTATTCGATTTTACCTGAAATATAATCCGCTATTTTTTTAGAGTTTGAAGCATATACAATTTGAAAATTATTTGTATTTAAAACAGCATAGGGGAAAATCATAAAAATTAAAATTAAAATAAAATTATATTTAATATATTTTATTTTGAGCTGTTTCTTCCCGTAAAGCCACATGCAAACTATAAACCAGACAAAAAACCAGAAAAAATTCCAGTATCCGCCGGGATATGCAAATATAAATACGGCAAGCATTGTTAAAAATGTTGAAGCTATAAAAAATAAAGCTTTTCTTGAATACTTAAACATAAAATAAGGAAAACCGAGAACCGCCGACCAGCAAAAAAACCGTAAAAGAAAAGGCGTTATATTAAGTGACTCAAATAATGACATAAAATAACACATGTAGTAATAGGACTGCATATAGTTATTATCCGAATACGCTTTCACACCTGCAAATTCCGATATTGTAAACAAAGCCGTCAATAAAAATATAAAAAATACTGAAATTAAAACCTTTTTAGGAATCAGGTTCTTTCTGATTCTTACAATCAATTCATATAAATAAATCAACCCTATATAAAATACTCCAATCATTGCCGTTAGACTTGTTTGAGAAGCAAATACAATTAAAGAAGAATATACATAGGGTCTTTTAAATCTTTTAGGATGATATGTACATATTAAAAACAAAAGTAATATACCTATACCGTAACACCTTGCAACGGGAGCAAAATACAATAAAAAAGGAGTCGAATATGCAATTAAAGTTTTAACAACATAGGAAAAATGAGCTTTTTTAAATAATATGTAAACTGCAGTGGATGTAAATATCCAATTTATAAATAACATTGAATAAGGATACAATTTAATATTTGTAAAAGGTTTTAATATCAAATACCATAAAATAGGATGCCCCTCTATTCTTGTTAAATAAAATATCTCATTTAATTTTAAAGAAGCAATTTCAAATGCGTGAGTTTCATCCCAAAAAGGCACTCTAAATAACATAACAACAAATGTCGCAAGCAGAAATATATAAAAAGCATATTTTTTAAGAAAGTAATCCAAATTGTTCATTTTTAATCCAATTTAGCACATTATTTAATGCTTTTGCTCTATGGGAAACTTTTGATTTTTCTAATGCTGTTAATTCTGCCATGCCTTTATTTTTTTCATCAACAAAAAATACGGGGTCATAGCCAAATCCACCGGTACCTCTTTGTTCTTCAAGTATTTTGCCTTTACACTTTTCTTCCGTTTGGTAAAGGATTTTTCCTGTCTTATCAATTAATACCATTGCACAAACAAATTCTGCCGTTCTGTCTTTGATACCCTGCATATTATTTAAAAGCTTTCTTATTCTTTCTTGTGCGGTTGGAGCGTATCTTGCACTTTTTAAGCCCGGCTCGCCGTTAAGGGCTTTTACACATAGTCCCGAATCATCCGCAAGGAAATATTTTGTATCGGACAGGGTTTTTGAAGCGCAAAGGGCTTTTATATAAGCATTTTCCAAAAAATTTTTTCCGTCTTCAACCGGATTAAATTCACCTTTTGGCAATACAAACTCTATATCATATCCTTTTGCAATAAGATTAATTTCTTCAACCTTATGCTGATTACCCGTTGCAAGAGTAATTTTTAACACTTTTTATTTTCCCCATCTTCTCTGTCTGTTTGCAAATTCGTATATGGCATTTGCTAAAGCATTTTTATCAAAATCAGGCCAGTATGTATCCGTTATATATACTTCACTGTATGCTATCTGCCATAATAAATAATTGCTTATTCTTTTTTCTCCGCTTGTTCTGATTAATAAATCAGGGTCAGGCATATGACCCGTATAAAGATATTTTGATATTAATTCCGAAGTTATTTTGTTTTCGGGGATATTATCTTTAACTATGTTTTTAACTGCGCTGACTATTTCATCTCTTGCACCGTAGTTTATTGCAATATTTAAGTTTACACCGGTATTATTTCTTGTTTTTTCAACAGAATTTGCAAGAATATCTTGTAAGTTTGGATTTAAAGCTTCAAGATTGCCGATATAGTTCATTCTTACATTATTTTCATTTAATTCCGCAAGTTCGTTAATGATTGTCGTTGCAAGAAGCTCCATAAGAAAATCAACTTCTTCTTTTGATCTGTTCCAGTTTTCTGTTGAAAAAGCATAAAGGGTAAGATATTTTATTCCAAAATCATCACAGGCTCTCACTGTTTTTTTAAGAGCTTCTACGCCTTTTTTATGTCCCATCATTGAGGGTAAAAATCTTTCTTTTGCCCAGCGTCTGTTGCCGTCCATAATAATTGCTATATGCTGAAGATTTGTATTTTTAACGGCTTGAATAATATTTTGTTCCGTTATTTCGGTATTTATCTCTTTTGTTTCAATTTTCATAACTTACCTTGCGATTTGCTATTTTTTATTTTATATGAGTCGGATATTATAAATCAATTTATTTAATTTTATTATTTACTTTTATTAAATAAGTAAAGAAATTTTTTTGCTCATTTTTTGAATAAGGGGTAAAAATAATATTGCAATTTTCCCCGCTGAATTCCATAATACCCTTATCCGCATTGATTTTTCTTTTCGGATTGTTTTCTTCATGTTTTATAAATTCGCCAGATGAAACAAGAATTGAATTGTTATCCGTATATTTACAAAAATTGTCGGCATTAAAGAAATTGTTGTTAAAAACAAGCTGATTTCTTAAGCTTTTATATGAAAATCGGCTTTCATTATTAATATCATATACATTTATCTTACCTTTTAAATAAGGTAATGTTGCAGGGGCAATATCACCCCACGGGTCAAGACAGAATATCTTTTTTGTTTTGTAAAAATCATTGTTTAAAATTTCTTGTGCTATGTATTTTGAATTTGAATTATTTATCGTCGTTAATTTTGAATCAATAAAAACAGCACCTTTAAATAAAAGACAGATAAGAATAGCACTAAAAATAAAATTTAAAATTTTTGGAACATTGTTTTCAGCCTTTAATATCCAGATTGAAACAATAAAATAAAGGTAAAAATAGAAGTAATGCCAGAAGTTACCGCTGTAAAACACGCCGAATAAAACTATCATTGAAACAAAAGAGGATAAGGTAAAAAACAATACTTTTTTGTTGTTTTTATAAGTATAAAAAATAAAACCGGCAGTGCAGAAATCAACAGCCAATCTTAAAACACTCATTAAAATTGATTGAATTTTATACTGACCTATATATATAACGGGATTTATTATATATGCAATAAAATCTCTTAAAAAAGTCATATCCGGATTTTGTTTTAAAAAATCAGGGTTAGGACTGAATATTTGAATAAGAGTTATGATAATAAACAGAACAAAAATAAGGACTGTATTTTTAAAATATTTTTCTTTTCTTATTTCAAACAAGAAAAGAATACTGAGATAAAATGCTCCGATAAATGCCATAATCGAAGTTTCAAGAGACAGCATTAAAAATAAAAAATAAACATAAGGTCTATTAAATCTTTCCTTATAATACGAAAGCGCAATAAATAAAAATAAAATACCGATACTGTAACACCTTGCGACACTGCCCCATAAGAATAAAAACGGCACGGAAAAAGTAATTAATAATTTTTCATAAGTTTTAAACGGCGAACTTTTAAAAAGGAAAAATATGCATCCTGATGCAAATAAACTGTTTAAAATATAAATGGAATAAGGGTAAAGCAAATTCAATTTTGCAAAAGGAAAAATAACAAGATACCAGATAAATAAATGACATTCAAGTTTCATCATATCAAGATATTCGGCTATATTGCAATTTTGAGCAATGAGCCACGCCCTTGCTTCATCCCAAAAAGGTACTCTGTTAAAGCTTATCACAAGGCAAATAATAAGATATACGACAGGAACTATATAATTTAATATCTTCTTATCTTTCATTTTTTTAATTTTTCTATTTTATAAATTGAATAGTTATACTTTGGGCTTATATATATGCCCCTAAAAAACAATATATCTTTATAGTAAAAACCGTCTTTTTCAAAGCGGAATACATCAATATTATTATTATGATAAAAGAAAAAGTTTGCCGTTAATAAATAGTTATTTTTGGTATCATCAAGATACTTTATAAACTCTTCGCAATTAAATTTTTCATTTTTATATTTATAAGTGTTTTTCATTGATTCAAAAGTATCTTTTCTATAGTTATGAGCATCATACAAATATATATTTTGCTTTTTTAAATAAGGTAAAATTCCCGAGCTTACGGCACTGTACCAATCCAGAGAAAAGAACTTAGCTTCTTTTTTATTGTTCAACTCGACCACTTTTTCTATATAGCTTTTATAATATCTTGTATTTGTTATTTCAAAAAGTTCCTCGTATAATATACTTGACGGAAAAATCAACGTTCCCGTATATAAAATCAGAATGATGTTTAAAAATTTATCGCTTTTAAAAGAGTCCCAGTTAATCCATAGTGCCAGTATAAGAAAAATAAAATAAAAATAATTATGCCAGAAAACCCCGGGGTATACTTTCAAAAAAAGCCAGAACATCAAAGAATATGTACAGATAATAAAAAATAAGGAGTCCTTGCCTTTTTTTAAAAAAAGATATGGAATATAAAATATTAAAATAATCCTTAATATTTGAAAAACGAATTTTATTATATTTCCGTGATACAGAGGTAAAATATCTTCTTTTATATAACCGCCGATATTTAATATTTTATACACAAACGGCGGATGTACATTTAAAAATTGAAGCATGGATAAAATAAGTCCCGAAAATAACACGAATAAAACAGAAATCAGTATATTTTCAGGCGTTTTTTCTTTAATTATTTTATATAAAAACAGGCATAAAAAAGCTCCTCCGCCAATCATTGAAACAGAGCAGATATTAAAAGAAAATAAAATTAAAAAAGTATATAAATAAGGTCTTTTGGTACAATCTTTATAAAAGACGGCAAGCAAGGATAAAAGCAGTATTGCAAGTCCGTAAGGACGTGCAAAAACAGCATAGTAATTCAAAAAAAGATAAGAAAAAGTTATTAAAAATTTAATTAAATTATTAAAGGGCGCTCTTTTCCAAAAAACATAAATAAAAATTGAAAAAATAAACCAGCTTAATATAAGCATAGGATAAGGATATAGATTTAAGTTTGAACAAAATATCTTTAATAAAAAATAATAACCAAAAGGATGCCCTTCAATAGGAATTAATTGAAAAATTTCTTTAATACTCAATTGTGAAACCATATACGAATATGCTTCATCGTAAAAAGGTGTTCTTAAAATCGCATAAATAAATGTTAAAACTATAAAAAAAATGCAGGAATATTTACCGAGCAAGTTGTTAAAAAGTTTTAAAATTTTATCCATATTATGATAATATTAAACTATGTACGAAATTGCAATTCTTTACATATTAAACAAATATGATGCAACAATTTACAGAGTTTCAAAACTAATTGATGAATTTTTCTTTGCATATTTAAAATCAAGTTTAGGAACGGTAAATCCGTGCCTAAAAAAGCTTGAAAAAGCAGGGTGTGTAACTTCACACGATAAAATGTCGGACGGAGGAATGCTGTCTAAAATATATTCAATTACTCAGGAGGGAAAAAACCATTTAAGAGATTTATTGCTCTCTTTTAAATCTCAAAATCCGTACCATGTATTAAATGAAGTAAAAATTGCACTATACTGTTCTGATGTTTTAAGCATAAATGAAACCATTGAATTTAAAGAGAATTTATTAAATATTCTTGAACTTCACAAAATAAAGCTTGAAAAGGGTTTAAATAACGAATATATTTCGATAAATAAGCTTCAAAAACAAACCGTAGCTTTTACGCTTGAAGAAACGGAAAAACTGATTAAAATATTATGAATAAAATAAGTATGATTGTTGAAGACATATTAAAAGAGTCTATTGCGGAAGAATTAGGCATAGAAAAGGGTGACAGAATTATATCCGTAAATAATGTGTTTCCTAAAGACATAATAGAATACAGTTTTTTAATTAATGATGAAAATATAAATCTTCTTGTAGAACATAAAAACGGTGAAAAAGAAGAATATGAAATTGAAAAAGATTTTGATGAAGACCTTGGAATAGTTTTTCAAACCGCTGTTTTTGACGGATTAAAAAGATGTTTAAACCACTGTATATTCTGTTTTGTTGACCAACAGCCCGAGGGATTGAGGAATTCTCTTTATGTAAAAGATGATGACTGGCGGTTGTCTTATATTCAGGGAACTTATGTAACCCTTACAAATTTTAAAGAGGACGATTGGAAAAGGATTGAACAATATCATATTTCGCCTCTTTTCATTTCTGTTCATACAACAAACCCCGAATTAAGAAAAAAAATGTTGAAAAACCCTATGGCAGGAGAGATTATTGAACAGTTGAAGCGCTTTAAGAAGTTAAAAACAAAATTACACTGCCAGATTGTATTGTGTCCGGGATATAATGACGGAATTGAATTAAAAAGGACACTTGATGACCTTAAGAATTTTAAATCAATATTAAAATCAATAGCGGTTGTTCCTGTCGGAATTTCAAAATACAGAAAAGAAAAGCTTAAAAAAGTTGACAAAAAAGTTGCACTTGAAACGATAGGAATAATTGAAGAATTTAATACGTCAATCAAGAAAAATATAGCAATGGCATCCGATGAATTTTTTATTCTTGCAGGGCTTGAAGTGCCTGAGAAAAAATACTACGGTGATTTTTTGCAAATTGAAGACGGAGTCGGTGCAATAAGACTTTTAAAAGACAGCTTTAAAAAATGTCTTAAAAAAATGAAGAAAAAAATAAAAAATAAAACTAAAATTACGGTTGTAACCGCAAGCACAGCTTATAAATTATTTAAAGAGTTTAAAAAAGAAATTAATGTAGAAAACCTTACCTTTGAAGTATTGGAAGCAAAAAATAAATTTTTCGGAAGCGATATTAATGTTGCCGGTTTAATTGTCGGTCAGGATATACTTGATACAATTAAGGATAAAAATATTGAACATCTTGTTATATCATCCGTTATGCTGAAGAAAAACGGTGAAACATATGATGAAGTATTTTTAGACGGACTTACGGTTGACGACATAAGAAAATCAAAAAAGAATATGAAAGTGCATGTTTTAAATGACTGCTACAGTTTTGAAGAAATGCTTGAAATAATAAATTCTCTATAAAGGCGGTATAATTTATGAAATTCAAATTAATTTGTTTTACAATTTTTATTTTTCTTGTCGGTGCTTTTTCTTTGGCAAAAAATAACAATTATGACGGAATAAAAATTTTAAAAGTTTATGACGGAGATACAGTATTAGCTGAAATTAACGATAAAAAATATAAATCAATAAATACATTCAGAATAAGATTAGTAGGCATTGATTGTCTTGAGGGTTCAAAAAGTCAAAGAGCCGAATATCAGGCTAAAAAATATAACCTAACTCTTGATGAAGTTGTAAATGGCGGTAATATTGCGGGAGCTATTTTAAAACAAGAATTAAAAAATAAGACAATAACTTTTGAATTTAGAGGAATAGATAAATATTCAAGAGCTTTGGGTATAATTTATGCTAATGATGAAAATATTAACGATAAAATGCTGAATACGGAATACTGCATGCCTTATCCCGATTAAAAATCAGTTTGATAATTCCGCTATTTTTTCTGTTAAATCATGTATGATTTCTAAAAGCAATTTACATATATTTTCTTTATCACGAATTGTGCAAGATTTTATACCGAAGAAATTAACTCTTTTGCAGTTTTTAATATATTCATTTTTAAAATTAAGTATCATTTCATAAATGTTTGAATCTATGTATTGTTTCTCTTCGCAAAGATAAACAAACATTTCACAAAGTGCAAGATATGAGTTTATTGTATTGATTTTATTAAATTCTTTTTGAAATTTTAATATATGGCATAATAATTTTTCATATTTTTCTTTAAGTTTTTTTCTTTTATCTGGAAAGAAATTTTTAAAATAATCATTGGTTGTTTCATAGCCGATTTTAAAAAGCTCGTCTTTTTTTTCTTTCGGAATTAAAAAATCAATAACCGAAACACCCTCTGTGTTTATTTTTATATAATCAAACTTATCCTTTTCCTTATATAAATCAACTATATAATCTGTTGCAAAACCGCAAATAGCATTATATACACGATTTATAAAATCAAGCGAACTTGTAACGGTTTTTGTCGTTTCGTTATCTTCTAAGCGAAATTCAATTATGCGTTCTTTTAAATTTTTAATTGTATTACTCAATCTCCATAAAGGAGTTGATTTTAATAAATCACCATCAACAAGAAGGCAATTATCACATTCAAGAGGTGTAAATAATCCCGGCATGGAAACACTTGCCCTTACGGCACTTGCAATTTCAAAATCAGGAGTTTCCACGGATGAAAATTCTTTAAATTTCAAATTTGTAAGGTCAACGGAATATATAATTAATTTTTCTTTTATATCACAAAACCTGACAGGAGGCATTTTTCCTTTTTGATAGTTTTCTTTATAGTATTTTTTCTCTATATACTCCCTTACTGCATCAAGAAAAATATTTCCTTTTGAAATTGCTACTTCCTTTTTTTTGAAGCCGACATTTATATCTATAAACATTTCAAAACCGGCATTAGATAAAATTTCAAATATCTCATCATAAGTATATCCCACAGCGGAAAGTGATGCATAAACGGCGCCTATAGAGCTTCCCGCATATCCGGTTACTTTAATATTATTTTCAAGCAATGCCTTATAAGCTCCGCAATATGATATGCCTCTTATTCCGCCACCGCCGAATATTATAAAATACTTATTTTCTTTCATCGGTTTCCGTCATAAAATCAGGTTTTTGTCCGTCAAATTTATAATCACTTTTATTAATATTTTCTAATCTTTCCGCTTCGTTTTCATATTGGTCGGATAAGTTAATTATTCCCTCGAAAAGTTGTTTATCCTTGCCGGTAATATCCGTGCTTGAAGCATTATTTTTCTTTGTAATTCCTTTTAGTCTGGATTGCTGTACTTCTTTTAATATTTTTTGCATATCTTTTTTTGATAAATCTTTATATTTATTTTTAAGTACAATAATTTCAACACGTCTGTTCTTTGCTTTATTTGCAGCGGATGTATTTGGCACAACCGGTGCAGTATCGGCCAATCCGACAGCCGAGAACAATTTGTAGTTAAATCCGTAAGATGATATTAAGCGTCTGACAACTGTAGATGCCCTAGCTGAAGATAACTCCCAATTTGACGGATATTTTTGGCTATACATAATATCCGAATCAGTATGTCCTTCAACTCGTATATAGTGGATTGAAAATCTTGCTTTTATGATATTAGCTACATTATCAAGAACTTTCATTGAATCTTTTTGAATTTCCGCACTTCCCGGTACAAATTTAATTGCTTTGTCGCTGAATTTTATTACAAGACCTCTGTCGTCAATTTCTGCGGATACTCCGTCTTCTTTTAAATTTTCAATATCTTGCTTTACTTTTTCATAAGAAGTATCTTCGTATTTTTGACTCATATATTCAAGCATAAGAGGATTTGTTGCTCCGTTTTCACCATCAAGAATAGAATCTTTACCCTCCATGATATTTGCCTGATTATCGAATATATTCTGTGCAAATGCTTTTCTTAAAGCTTCTTCCATACTTTTAAAGGAATTTACGTCCGATTGAGCAAGCGCATATAATACAACGAACGTTGCAAACAGTAATGTCATAAAATCGGCATAAGAAACAAGCCAACGCTCCAAATTTTCATGTTCTTCAGCTTTTTTCTTTTTTGCCATTAAGCTTTTTCCTTTTTATCTTCTTTTTTATCAAGAATATAACATTCAAGCTTTCTTTCGATGAGCGCAGGCGATTCTCCTGCTTGTATTGATAATATTCCCTCTATCATTAACTCTTTGGATGTAAAAATTTTGGCGTATTTTCTTTTTGCCCTTGTTGAATAAGGAATTGTAAGTAAGTTTGCAATAACAAGACCGTAAATTGTCGCAACGAATGCAACAGCAATACCTGCCCCTAATTTAGACGGATCTGATAAGTTCTGCATAACCTGAATTAAGCCGAGTACGGCACCAATAATACCGAGTGTCGGAGAATAACCGCCGGCTGATTCAAGAACTTTTGCACCTGCCGCAATTCTTTCTTCCATTTGAGAAAGCTGGGTTTCCATCATATCGCGAACAAGTGTGGGTTCTGCGCCATCTGCTACGGCTTCAAGACCAAGCTTTAGAAGGGGATCTGAAGCATTTTTTGCTTCTTTTTCCAGTGCAATTACCCCTTCTTTTCTGGCTTTTTGAGCATAAGCTATAATTTCTTGTATTATTTCTTCAAATTTTGGAGGCATACCGAAATATACAACCTGAATACAGTGTGCCGCAACTTTAAAGTCTTCGAGCGGAAAACTTAAAAATACAGCCCCTGCTGTACCACCGCCTACGATAAAGAATGCCGTAATTTGAAGTAACTGACCTATATTACCGCCTTCCATGGCTTGTCCGGTTAAAATAAAGGCAATACCCAGAAAGGTTCCTATGACTGCTGCTATATCCATATTGTTAAAACTCCTGATTTACTGCCATATTATCGCAAAAACAAGCGTTTTTGTTGTCATATAATTGATGGAAATTATATTTTTTAAGGTATTGTTTAAAGAATTTATTTTGATTTTGTTTTATAATTTGTTTGTTACAGGAGGAATTTTGCAAAATGGAAAATAAAGGTCAAACAATAGCTCAAAAAATACTTTCAAGTCATGCAGGGCATAATGTTCAATTTAATGAACTTGTAATAGCACGGGTGGATGTATGTGCAACTCAAGACGGCACAGGACCTTTAGCAATTAAAGAATTTAAGAAACTAAATAAAAAATTAAATAATCCCTCAAGAACAATTCTTTTTATTGACCATGCCGCTCCTTCCTGTCGAAAAGAACTTTCAAATGCGCATAAAATAATCAGGGAATTTGCATCAGAATACGGTGCGGTGCTGTCTGACATCGGAAAAGGTGTTTGTCATCAAAGACTTGTTGAGGATTTTGTAAACCCCGGAGAAATACTGGTTGGCGCTGATTCACATACCTGTACATCAGGTGCTTTGGGTGCTTTTGCAACAGGAATGGGCTCTACCGATATAGCTGTTTCTATGGCTTACGGCAAAACATGGTTCAAAGTTCCAAAATCATTCAAGGTTGTTGTAAACGGTAAATTCAAACCGAACATATCATCAAAAGATTTAATGCTGTATTTAATCGGTCTGATTGGTGCCGATGGTGCAACATACAGAGCTTTAGAGTTCTTTGGAGAAACAATCGAAAATATGTCAATGTCGGAAAGATTTACGCTTGCTAATATGGCTGTTGAAGCAGGTGCAAAAGCAGGATTATTTGAAACCGATGAAAAAACAAAAGAATACTTAATTTCCCGTGGAAGAGGAGATAAATTTAAAGAAATAAAAGCCGATAAAGATGCAGAATATGAAAGAGTTATAGAAATTGATGCTTCAAA
The DNA here is from genome assembly GCA_902796305.1 of uncultured bacterium. GTDB lineage: Bacteria > Cyanobacteriota > Vampirovibrionia > Gastranaerophilales > Gastranaerophilaceae > RUG14156. Next base: position 22,709 of record CADBOJ010000070.1, read on the forward strand.
AATCGAACAAATGGTATCCTGCCCTCACACGGTTGATAATGTGAAAAAAGCCTCTGAATTAAATAATATAAAACTAAATCAGGTGTTTATCGGAACTTGTACCAACGGAAGATATGAAGATCTTGAAATCGCAGCAAGCGTTTTAAAGGGAAATAAGGTTAATGAAAATGTTAGGTTAATCGTTGTCCCCGCAAGTATGGATATATATAAAAAAGCCTGCAAAGAGGGGCTTCTTGAAATATTCTTAGATGCCGGTGCAAATTTCTTGCCGGCAGGATGCGGACCTTGTGTCGGAGTACATGGCGGAATACTTGGCGACGGGGAAGTTTGTCTTTCAACACAAAATCGTAACTTTAAAGGAAGAATGGGAAATACGGAAGGGTTTATATATCTTTGCAGTCCGTATACTGCGGCAAAATCCGCAATTAAAGGATATATTACCGAGTAGCTTAAATGCCTGTTTTTTCGCTTAATTTAAAATGGTCGATTAATTTTACTATCGACATAATTTCTTCATACATCTTAAAATACTGATTACTGTCGCATATTGTTTTAACAAGAGAACAAATCGAAAACAGGTCTTTAGTTGTATATAGTGCTATAATCAAGAACTTATCATAAAAAGCACAGCTTACTCTGTTTGCACAAAATGCCGTTTCCATATTTTTGAGTCTTTCCATAAATGTCGGGGTAATCAGGTATCTTGCATCCGTTTCGTCATTTGTGAAAACATCAAATTTTTTATTAAATTCAACATCTTCAAGCTCGGTAAAATGAAGCCCGCTAATTGGCGATTGATGAAACAAACCATTAGGTTTTATTATTGTGTGGCTTGTGAATTTTTTATTCATATCAAGCTTTATTATTACCCCGTTAAAAACTGTCTGTCTGTTTTTTCCCGAACCTCTTTCGTATTCCGATTCAACAATTTCTATTTTCGTATCTTTATGACAGCCCGTAAAAATATCATCATAACTTCCGGATGTATATTCAGGTATTACTCCTGATTTAGAAAAGAATTTCCCATCGGGATACGAACCGCATGACCATTTAAAATCACCAAAACAACCGCAAACGATAGGCATTATTTTTTCCTTAATGGTGTTTTCAAAGCTTTTTTTGATGCAATACCAGGATACAAAGGCGGCCCCAAAAATAATTGCTCCTAATTTAGTTATACCTTCGTTATTTTTTTCAAACATTCCGCCGTTTTTTGCAGCAAGAAAAGCAAGAATAATTCCTACCAGTATTAATGCGCTTGAAACTGTAATTGCAAGCAGAAGTTTTCTTTTTCTTACATCTTCATATTCCATGACAGTCGGAATAATTACGGTTTTGAATTTTTCATAAAATTCTTTCCGCATTTGAGAATATGTTTTAGTGTCTTCCTGCATAAAATTAACTCATTATTTTTTAAAGTAATCACCCGCATTAACTGATTTTGTTTCTTTTTCATCAACCGTAAAATATTCCTGAGTTGAAACACCGAGGCTTTTTGCAAATAAAGATGACGGGAATATTTCAACTGCATTATTTAAGTCATTAACCGCAGAATTGAAAAATCTTCTGGCTGCTGCGATATGTTCTTCAACTTCATTATATGTTTGCATAGCCGTAACCATAGTAGCGTCAGACTTTAATTGCGGATAATTTTCAACCGATACAAGTAATTGCTGCATTTTATTTCTGATTTCATTATCCAAATTGAGCTTTTTTTCAATATTTTCAAAATTATTCGGAGTTGCTAAAACTTCCGTTCTTAATCTTGTTAAATCTTCCATTAAGCTTCTTTCATGTTCCATAAATTTATTTGCAATGGTTAAAATATTTGGAATAAGGTCGTATCGTTTTTTTAACTGTACATTAATACTTGAAAAAGCTTCTTTTACTTTGTTTTTCTTTTGAATAACCGACACATAAGCCGAATATAAAATTCCCAAAACTACTAAAACCGCAACAAGTAATATTATTGAAAACATTATTTTCCCTTTCTTTGTTTGTTTATAAAATTGTATAAAATCATTGTGTCTTTAAAATCATTTATATGCCGTATTGAGATGATAAGCTACATTTTAAAGAGTTAACTTTTTTATTGGAAAAATAAAATATTTATTGTAAAATTAAAAAAGATAAATTTGCCGATGTGGTGCCGTTAAATTTCAGCGGAAATTTAATAATTAATTAGACCAATTTCGCCCTTGGCAAAGAATTTGAAAATTGAATAATATATTTGCC
>CADBOJ010000071.1 GCA_902796305.1 uncultured bacterium
AGTTATTAAATTAAGTGCAAAAGCAGGTGAATCAGGAAAATTATTCGGTACAATTACAACTAAAAAATTATCCGAAGAAATTCTTGCAAAATGCGGTGTTGAAGTTGACAGAAAATCCATCATTCTTGATAACCCTGTAAATCACATCGGTAATTTTGTAATGACAATTAAATTATCTTCTAAAGTTAAAGCTCAATTAAATGTTGAAGTTACAGCTTCCGAAACAATTAAAGAAGTATTTGAAGAAGAAACAACCGAAGAAGCATAATAAGAAAAATTTTATCCAAAAAAAACAGGAAGTTTTCGCTTCCTGTTTTTTATTGCAATATTTATTTCAGCATACTTTTGCTTCTTAAATTTCTGTGAAATGTTATTGCAAACCTGTGAGCTTCATCTCTTATTCTTTGAAAAAGGTGGAGCGCAGGGGAATTTTTTGCAAAAATAACAGGCTCTTTTTTATTCGGCAAAAATACTTCTTCTTCTCTTTTAGCTAAGGATACAATATTCAGCTTCAAATCAAATTCTTTCATTATCCGGACAACGCTTGATAACTGCCCTTTTCCGCCGTCAATTATGATTAAATCAGGAGCTTTAATGTCCCCGTTTTTAATTCTTTTAAATCTTCTTGATAATATTTCTCTCATTGATTTAAAATCATCGACTTCACCTTTTTCAATTGTTCTCAATTTATATTTTCTGTATTGCGATTTTTTGGGTTGTCCGTTTTCAAAATAAACTCCCGAAGCTACCGTATTTGTTCCTTGAATATGAGATATATCATAGCATTCTATTGTATGCGGGAATACTTTTAAATTAAGTTTTTCCTGCAGATATGAACCTACTTCGTTATAGTCATTTTGAATTTTGCTTAGTTCTTTAAGTTTAAGCTGTTCGATATTAAACTTTGCATTTTTTTCGGCAATTTCAAGAATATCTTTATCTGTTTTAGTTGTTGCCGATATAATATTTACCTCTTTATTCAGCCTCAAAGATAACCATTTTTTGTATAAATCAGATTCTTTGAAGCCTGTTTTTAAAATTATTTTAGACGGAAGTTCCTCGTCATTCAGCATAATATAATATTCTCTTATTGCACTCGATATAATTTCATCGGTATCTTTTCCGTCCGATAAAAATTGAGAAAATGAAAAATCTTTTTTATTAATAAGCCTGCCTTGTCTTATTTGAAGAATACTGATGCAAATTAAATCTGAAGAGTTTGCAAGCCCTATGTAGTCATAGTTGCTTGATGAGGATTTAATTACAACATTTTGCTTTTCCATTGTTTTTTCAATATCTTGAATACTGTTTCTGTACAAAAGAGCTTTTTCAAATTCGCAATTATCACTTGCTTTTTTCATTTGTTTTTTAAGCTCTTTTATAAGTTCATTTCTCTTTCCCGATAAAAACATTTCGGCATTTTTTATTAAATTTTTGTATTCTTCGCTTGTCACTTTATTCTGGCATGGCGCAAGGCATTGACCTATGTCATAATAAAGACAGGGACGGTTTTTATATTTTGGAGTTTTGCACTTTTTCAAAGGAAAAATCTTGCCTATAACTTCTAAGGTTGCCCTCATTGCCCTTGAATCCGTGTATGGACCGTAATATTTGCCTTTTATGGAATTTTTGTTTGCTTTTCTTACAATCAGTATTCTCGGATAATCCTCTTTTGTAATTAAAAAATAAGGAAATTTTTTATCATCTTTTAAAAGAATATTGTATTTTGGTTTATGTTTTTTAATTAATTCATTTTCAAGAATAAGTGCTTCAATTTCCGAATTAACAACTATGCATTCAATCTTAACTATTTGAGGCACCATAACCTGCAATTTTGCCGAGTCTTTTTTACCCGTAAAATAGCTGTTAACTCTGTTATAAAGGTTCTTTGCTTTGCCGATATATATTATTTCTCCGGATGAATCAAAGTATTGATAACATCCCGGTAATTTAGGCATAAGCTTAACTTGAGCAAGCACCTCTTTTGAATAATCGCTCTTTCCCATAGATATATTTTATCATATTTTAATTGGGAATGTATTTTGAATACGAAACAGACGAACAAATACCTTTAAGCATATCGGCTGTAATGTTTGAATCTTGAATATATGCTGTCTTTCCTATGCTCTTTAAATTGCCTAAATCCTTTACGGGTGAATTTGAAAAATCGGCATCTTTTGCAATTGTTTCAAGATTTTTCAAGGATTCTATTTTTGAGTTTGTAAAGTTTGCATTTTTGCCGATGTAATTAAGTTTACCCAAATCTTCAACACAGGAATTGTTAAATTCGGCATTTCTTCCTATGACGGTCAGATTGTTCAGATTTTTAACTTTTGAATTAGTAAAAATAGCATCAAGGGCGACATGTCTTAATTCTCCCAAATCTTCAACCGCCGAATCATTTAAAAACATAGAGCCGTCAATATATGTTAATTTATTCAGTGATTTGACTTCAGATTGATAAAAGTTTGCATTTCCGCCGATAGCATATAATTCGCCAAGGTCATTGACTAAAGAATGGCTGAAATCAGCTTTATTTCCTATTGATTTTAAGTTGTTCAGGGATTTAATTTTTGAATCGTTAAAATATGCACTTCCTCCGATTTTTTCTAAATCGGAAAGATTTGTTATATTTGAATCAATAAATAAGGCATTTTTACCTATATCGGATAATTTTCCGAGGCTTTCAAATTTTGAATTTCTAAAATCCGCATTTCCGCCTATGCTGATTGTGTTTTCAAATTTTGTAATTGAAGAATTATAAAAATCGGCATCACCCTTTATTATTTTAACATTTTTGATAAGTTCGTCTTCATTAATGCCCAAATCCGAAAAACTGATATTATCATCGGGCTGTTTGTATTCTGATATTATAAGCATTCCGTCTTTATCTGTTTTTGCTTCAATTCCGATGATGTTGAATAATTCCTGCGCACCGATTTGATTAATGGGTTTATTTGCTTTAGATTCTATTTCTGCTATCTTGCCTGAAATAATTTTCTGTTTGCTTTTATTTGTTGAATCAAATACGGTACAGCATTTTTTAAATGCGATTTGATTTTGGATATGGAACTTATTAAATGAATAAATGGAATTGTTTTGAATGAGCATAACTTCGAGCCTTTTGAATTTAAAACAGTTTTAATAAAAGATATCTTACATTTTTTTATAAACCGGCTCAAGATAATTTTTTGTCTGAAATAAATTTTCTTAAAATTTCTTAAAATTAGCCATAAATTCCCGAAAACACTGTTATAAAAATGTTTTATGTGGAATGTTGTTACTAGAGTAATACTAAAAGTCAAGGAAAGACAGGTGGATTAGCAATGATACTGGAATACAAAGTAGACGAATTATCCGTACAGGGTGCGTGGCTAAAGACACTCTATGATTTAATTGAAGAATTAAATTGTAAGTGTCAGACATTTATGGAAGAAAAATACAACACAAACAGAAAGTGTTTTGCTCCCGTTCGTGTTGTAAAAATTTTTGGTTCAAACACCCTTCTAAGCTGGCTGAAATTAAGAATGGAAAGATACAATCATTTTGTAGATTCTCTTAATTCTCAGGGTGCTTTTTCAGCTTCTATTTTTGAAGATGAAGATGAAGAAACTACTTAGCTAAAAATTCAACATTTAATAATTCGTTTGTTGCATAATTTTTTTGCAACTCTTGGATTGTTGCATTAAATTTTTCTTTGCCGAGAGTTAATTCCCATTCGCCATCTTTATTATTTTTGTATGCCATTTCAAATTCATGAGTATTAATTTGAATATTTTTTGCTTCCATACCTTTTCCGTATATTGAACCCGGTATAAAGCCTGCTGTTCTAATCTGGCGAGGGTTTTTGTTTTCATCTCTGTTTTCGATTTTTAATTTAGCATTTGCCATTTTATTCTCCTTGACTTAATGTTATTCTTAAAATAAT
>CADBOJ010000072.1 GCA_902796305.1 uncultured bacterium
ATTTCATCATTTACTGTTCTGATGAAGTTTTCCGGTGCTTTTCTTACTAAGAATTTCATAATATTGCTCCTTTCAATTTTCATTTCTATTTACATTCTTATTATCACTCTGTTTTTTAAAAACCCCTGTTTTTTAATTAAAAATTAATTTTTAATAATGTTTAAAAATCTTTAAAACACGGTTATTTTAAGCGTTTTAACATAAATTTTAAATTTTTGTTATTACTCATCGGGGGATATTTATAGTAAAATATTATGGAAATATTAATTTTTAAGGAGAGAATAGTGAAAAAGGTTTTAATTATTTTTGCAATGATGCTTTTTAGCATATCATTTGCTGAAACATCAACAAACTGGGATAGCGAAGCCGCTTTAAAAAGAGTAAACACAATAGGCACAAAACTTTTAAAAGCAAATAATATCAACCATGATATTAAATTTACCGTATCTAATACTGATGATATTAATGCCTATGCCGATATCAATAAAGAAGTCCATGTTTACAAAGGACTTTTGCAGTATGTAGATAACGATGAAGAGCTTGCAGGGGTTATTTCTCACGAAATGGGTCATATAATAAACGGACACTGCGCAAAACAGGGTATTTTGAATGCGGGAATTGCAAGTGTTGCAAATGCCGTTACAACTAACGAATATGCAAATGCCATAGGTCAAACGCTTGCTTCAAGCAAAATTTCAAGAAATGATGAATTTGAAGCCGATATATCGGGTGTTGATATTATGACAAAAGCAGGCTACAACCCGTTAGCAATGATTTCTCTTTTAAATAAAATATCAGGTAATTATCTTGATATCTTTGAATCTCACCCGAGCGGAGAAAAGAGATTAATGAATGTTTATAACTATATTGAATATAATTACCCGTCAAAAATTAAAGCAGGTTTTAAAAGCGATTCATATACAAAAGCCTTAAAAGTGATTACTCCTAATGTCGAAAAAAGAAAAGCAAGCAAATGGCAAACTGCAAGATACGAAAGACAACAAAAGAAATTGCTTGCCAAAAAAGAAAAAAGACTCAAAAAAATGCAGGGAACAAATACAGTTTGGGACGGATATTTTGCAACTCTGCAGTACTTAAGTACGGGTGAATAATTTAACTTTAAAAAGAGCTGTTAAACAGCTCTTTTTTATTTTCTATATTTTTTACAATTTATAAAAGATATGCTTAAAGGTATTGTTAAAGGAAAAATAGTTACTTAATTTTTTCCATGCTAATATAATTTTATGGATTTAGACTACATTTTAAGAGCAAAGAAATTTAAAGCAAAAAAATCTCTCGGACAGAATTTTTTAATTAGCAGTGACGTTATTGATTTTATTGCAAGTCAGGCAAATAGTGATGATGAGATACTTGAAATCGGTGCAGGGCTTGGTTTTGTAACGGAAAGACTTGTAAAAATCGCAAAAAATGTTGTAGCGCTTGAAATTGATAAAGACGCAATTAAAGTTTTAAATAAAAATTTATCCTCTTACGATAATTTTCATCTTATAGAACAGGATATTTTAAAAACAAATATTGATGATTTGCCGTTTAATTCCGATAAAATTAAAATTATAGCAAATATTCCCTACTACATTACAAGCCCTATTCTTGTTCATTTATTGGGGGAAATAGATGAAATAAATCATAAAAACAGAAGCAGAATATCGGAAATTATCCTGATGGTTCAGCTTGAAGCAGGAAAAAGGATTGTCGCAAATAATAATTCTCAAAATAAAGAATACGGGCAATTATCTATTTTATCTCAGATATGGGCAGATGTTGAAATAATTAAAAATGTTCCGAAAAAATGCTTTATGCCAAGTCCTAAAGTGGACAGCACCATTGTAAGGTTTATTTTGAAAGATGAGCCGAAATGCGAAATAACAAGGCTCTTAAGAAGAACCGTAAGAGCAATATTTATGGCAAGAAGAAAAAATATTAAAAATTCTCTTTTAAACGGCGGTTTTCAAGGAATTGAAGAAGCTCTAAATAAAGCAGGTATTAAGATGGAAACAAGAGGTGAAAAATTATCAATTGATGAAATTTGTAATTTGTCAAAAGCTCTGGAGGAATTTAATTAATGAATTCAATTAAAGTTGTTTGTCCTGCTAAAATAAATCTTGATTTAAGAGTATTCCCGAAAGACAAAAAAACAGGATTTCATAATATTAAAAGCATTATGCAAACAATAAGCCTTGTGGATTTTTTAACAATAAAAGTATCAAGCGGTGACAGTATTTCTTTATCGGGAACAAGTGATGAAATTCCGTATGATGAAAAAAATTTATGCTATAAAGCGGCAAAATTGTTTTTAGAAACAGCAAAAATTAAATCAAATGTTGAAATTTATATAGAAAAAAATATTCCGGTATGTGCAGGACTTGCCGGCGGTTCAACAGATGCGGCAGGGACAATTTACGGTTTAAATAAGGTTTTCGATTATCCTTTAAGTTTAAAAGAAATTGATAAACTGCTTGCAAGTTTAGGTTCGGACTTGAATTTTTGTTTTTCGGGCGGGACAAAACTCTGTACGGGCAGAGGTGAAAAGATGATTGATATGCCTTTTTACAGCTTTAACCTTGCTCTTATACTTCCGAAAAATCTTAAAATATCTGCCCGTGAAGCCTATGAAGCATTTGATAACTTAATAACGGAATCGGATATGAGAAATGACCTTGAATATGCTCTTTTAAAAACGGGAAAATATCCTGAGCTTGAATATTTAACCTCCTGTGGTTTCCAGATGAGCGGTTCGGGCCCTGCATATTTTTTAAGAGATAAAAATATTGATATAATTGATAAGAACTATATCGTTATAAATAATTTAACTTCCGTAAATTACGGAACTGTTGATATTAAAGAAGAAAATTAATTTATTAAGAAAAGTAACGTGAATAGAATTATTTATAGCAACTCTTTCTTTTTATGTTATTTATTTAAGTATGCTTAGTGTACAAAATGTAAATTTTTGCCAAGACCGATTTTTGTTTAATAAACAGAAAAAAAATAATGAAATTCCCGTACCATTAAGCGATAAACAGTTGATTGAACATTCTTTATATAATATTCCTTTTAAGGGAATTTTCAGCACCCGAAACAAAAAAGAAAAATCTTTGCTTTTGCCTGAAAGAGTGCAAATTATAAGAATGTTCGGATATAATCAATCTGATGCGTGGGCGCATGATTTACTTAATTTAACGTATGAAACTTCAAAAGATGTAAAGAATAATCTTGGTTTTAATTTCCTTACAAAAAAATTGAGGTTTAATCTTTTAGGTATTAAAAGAAAATATAATATTGTTTCCAGCGGTACAATAAACGGATTAACCGAAGTTAATAAATATGCAAAGGGAAGAGAATATCTCCAAAAGTATTTTGAAAGATATGATGCAAAAAAAGATAATAATGGTTCCTATTCTCCAAAGTCTAATAGCGAATACCCTGATGCAAATGTATGTAAAATCAGGAATTATTCTCCAAACTCTCTTCTTGTAACAAACGGTTCTATATATGACCATGGCGTTTCCAATTTGGCACTTGCAAAAAAAGAATATGAAAAACTAAAATCTGCTGATAATCCGAAGCTGGAAGATATTACTCATTCAATTGCCACAATACACTGGCTTATAGCTCAAGAAACACCGTACAAAGATTTGAACGGTTTAACTGCCGATATTTTATCAAGAGCAATTTATCATGCGTATAACGTCAAGACTTATCCTCTTAAAGAAAATACGAGTCTTGAATTTGAAGCATATTACAGTGATTTGGATGATTATATTAAAAATTACCCGAATTACTTTGAAAAACCGCCCGAAATGCAATAAAAAACCGTAAATAATATAATTTACGGCTTTTTATTTATATATTATTAATAAGCGTTCAGGTAAGAATCAAGCTCCCATTGCGTAACATATGTTCTGTATCTATCCCATTCGATATGCTTTGTTGTGATAAATTCATTTAAAATATGTTCGCCTAATGCATCTTTTATAACTTCATCACGCTTTAAAAGTTCAACCGCTTCAAATAACGTTCCGGGAAGCGAATCTATGTTTGCTTTTTTGAGTTCTTTTGGTGTCATTTCGTAAATATTTTCTTCGACCGGTTTAGGCGGTTCGATTTTATTTTCAATACCGTCTAATATTGCGCCCAATATTGAAGCTAAAGCTAAATAGGGATTACAGCTCGGGTCAGGGGAACGAAGTTCAATTCTTGTTGCAACGCCTCGTTTAGCGGGTACTCTTATTAGTGCCGAGCGGTTTGCAAGGCTCCACGCAAGATATACTGGAGCTTCAAACCCCGGAACTATTCTTTTATAGCTGTTTACAATCGGATTGGTTACTGCGGTAAACGCCTTAACATGTTTTAAAACACCGCCGATTGAATAAAGGGCATCTTTTGATAATTGAAAATTTTCATCCGGCGCAAAGAATGTATTTTGTCCGTCTTTAAATAACGATATATTACAGTGCATGCCCGAACCGTTAATTCCGTATATCGGTTTTGGCATAAAGGTTGCATGAACCCCGTATTCATTAGCTATGCTTTTAACCGCATACTTAAATGTTATTATGTTATCGGCTGTAGTCAAAGCATCCGCATATTTAAAATCGATTTCATGCTGACCGTCAGATACTTCGTGGTGGCTGGCTTCGATTTCAAAATTCATTGCTTCAAGAGTTCTTGTTATATCACGTCTTATGTCTTCTGCCATATCGGTAGGGGAAGCATCATAATATCCTGCTTTGTCGTGCGGAATTGTAGTTGCTTTTCCGTTTTCATCGAGTTCAAATATGAAAAATTCGGCTTCAGGTCCGACATTCATTTTGTAGCCTAACTTTTCGGCACGGGCTATCATTCTTTTTAAGTTGCATCTCGGGCATCCTTCAAAGGGTGTTCCGTCTGCATTATGAATATCACAGATAATTCTTGCGACATTTTCACCATTTCTTTCGCACCATGGCAAAATTGTGAATGTGTTCAAATCGGGGAAGAAATACATATCCGAAGTTTCTATGCTTCTAAATCCTTTAATTGAAGAACCGTCAAGCATTATTTCGTTGTTCATTACTTTATTTAATTGGCTTACGGGCAAACATAAGTTTTTAATTGTTCCGTTAATATCGCAAAATTGAAGTCTTATAAATCTGACGTTGTTTTCTTCACAAAGCCTTGCTATTTCTTCTTTTCTTTCTTCAGACATAATTTTCCTCCTAAAAATTATCCGCTATTAGTAAATAATACAATTAAAAAATAAAAATCGGCTGTTTTTTTATAAAAATTTAATATTGACTGCAAAACACCTTATTTAACCAAATATGTTCCTATAAAATTTCTGGCAAAGTCAAATTGAATTATTTTATAGCCCTGAGCTTTTGTATAATTTTCAACGACAATATTATATATATTTCCGATTTTAACTTCTTTATTGAAATTATAATGACCTGAAACAATAGCTTTTACATTGCTGTGTTTTTTTAATACATTATAATAATCCTCAATTCCTGCCGTTTGAACCCATTCGGAATTTGCTTCAAGAAGCGGGAAGTGCTGGAGAATAACAACATTTTTCTTTTCATATTTTTTCAATGTTTTATCAAGCCAGATAAGTTCGTCCTTTGGGTAAAATCCGTTTGCGGATTTAAAATACTGCTTGCTTCCGTCCATTACGACAAAGACAATATTTTTTTTCTTAAATACAAAATTGGTTTTTTTCGGATGGCGGTATAGAAAAGCTTTTCTAACCCTTTTCATATAATAATCTTTAGTAATGCCTGATGTTGAAAATACATCTTGATTACCCAGAAGTACTATTGTTTTTTTATGAACTCTTTTTGCAAGATAGAGAAAATAATTCAGATTTTCAACATTTGCTTTTTGGATATTATTTCCGCCAAAAACAACAAAATCCACATCTTTATATGAATTAATTTCTTTAACCGTATCTTGAAGCTTATATGCATTATCAGGATTTATGTGAGTATCCGTAATAAAAATAAATTTTACTTCCTTTGATAAAGCAGTATTGCCTGCCTGTAAAAGGAAGAATAAAAACAAAAAGCATAAGATTTTTGATATATATTTCATTGTTATTAGAATAGTATAAAAATAATTTTTCATCAAATTGTAAACAAATAAATCATAAATATTAATTTTATTTTTTTGATTAAAATCTTTTTAAATCAAGAGGATATTCCGCTAAACTTCTCTGAGGATTAAGAAGAAGGAATAAGCGCCGGTAATCTTCTATTAAATATAGACTTTTAAAACAGCAAACTTTTATATTTTTGTATTTTAAAAAGATATGAATGCAGGAAAAATAAATTTTTTTAATCATTGTTGTCCGCCTTTAAAAAGAATGAATTTTGCGGGCGGGTATAAAGATTTAAAAGAAAAAGACGAAAAGTATATTTTTGACAGAACTCTTGATTTGTGCGCTTCTTTTTACAAAATGCCTGATTTTAAAGAAGAAAGTGTTGAAATAAACGGAGAAAAATTAAAGCTTACAACTTTTAGCGACGGGTTTTATATGTTAAAATCGAGCAATGACGAAGTTATGGCTACAATGAAAACACTGGACAGAACCGAAAAAACAAGTAAATGCGATAACGATTTTTATTCCGAAAACAAAGGAGCTGTCGAAATATCTCTTATTTTTTCAAAAGGAAAAGGTATGGGAAGTTTTTTAGTTAAAGAGGCAGTAAAAAGAAGTGTTGAAAAAGGTTACGAAGGAAGAATTATTTTAGATGCAGGTATTATAAATAGATCTATCGGCTCGCCTATTCCCTTTTATTATAAAATCGGTTTTAAAGCCTATGATACAGAAGCTCAAAAATGTATCGAAAAGAAAATGAGAGACTACGACGAAACAAAAACATTTGTCCAGGGGGAGAAAGAAATACCGATGTATCTTGCACCTGAAAAAATTAAAGACTTTTTAGACTAATTTTTCATCTTTTATTTTAAAGGCGCAATATACCTGAATTATACTAAGTATCAAAAATAATCCGTACACAAGCAAGTAGGATTTATTGGAATATATTAAAACACCGTTTATATTTTGCGGTTCAAATACATTCATAAGCATTCCCGACAACATTCCCAATATTCCGACCATCATAAAAAAACCGAAATTTTGTATACTTACTGCCGTTGCGGATATTTCGTATCTGTTTAAACAATGCAGAGTTAAAATCAATAAAGGTGAAATACTTCCAATGAAAGAGGGAATGCAAAATATTAAGGCAATAATTTTTGAATGAATATTTAAAAATAAAAGCCCGAATACTGACAAAACCGATAAAACCGATAAAATACCGACTGTTTTAAAAATAAGCGCACGCTTATTTCCCATACATTTTGAAATATATGCAACGATTGTTCCTGCAAATGCTGATATTACCGCCATTACAGATAATATTAAAGCAGCTTTGTTTACACCGAAATTACAAAAATCCTGCAAAAACTTCTTTCCTATAATGCTTTGTAAAACATAATAAAGACCGTAATTCGTACTTCCGAATATATAGAGATTAATATTTTTTTTATTTTTAAGTACTTCAATAAAAGGTTTCAGACTTATATCCGTTTTCTTTTCAATATGAACAGGTTTAAAAATAAATAATAAAATCAAATATATTAAAGTAATAATTGCCCCGAAGCATCCTATGCCGAATAAAGATTGATGCCATCCGATTTTACCCACAACTGCTACAAAAGGTGCATTTGCAAATATTCCTCCGCAATAGCCTATAAATAAAATATAAGAAATTGCAAGAGAAAAGTTTTTATCTTTTGCAAATTTTTTAACTTCTCTGATTGAACTTATGTAAAATGTTGCAGCACCAAAACCCACGAGTGCTCTGCTCAGATAAAGTATGTTTATGTTATCGGAAAGAGGAAATAAAACTGCTCCGATTGAAAAAACAATGCTTCCTATGGCAATAACTCTGAATCCGCCGAATTTATCAACCATCAAGCCTACTATAAGCTGGCAAAAAGCATACACATAACAAAAAATAGACCCGAGAAGCGTAATTTTAGATGCACCCGTTAAAAAATCTCCTTGAAGTAAATCAAATATCGCCCCCGGAACGGCAACACGCTGAATATTTGCAAGAAAATACAGTATTGTTCCGAGTGTTATTAAAATAAATCTGTAATAATGCTTTTGATGAAGTGACATATAAATTCCTTAAAATTTATTTTTTAAAAATAAAAAATACCGCAAGAACAATGAAAATAAATCCTACCAAATAGTTCCATCTGAATTGCTCCTTAAGATACAGTACGCTGAAAAGGCTGAATATTATGAGTGTTATAACTTCCTGTATTGTTTTTAATTGAACAACATTATATACTTCATGTCCAAAACGATTGGCGGGAACTTGAAAACAATATTCAAAAAATGCTATCCCCCATGATACAAGAATTACAACCCATAAAGCCGAACTTTTGTGTCTTAAGTGTCCGTACCATGCAAATGTCATAAATATATTTGAAATTGTTAATAAAATAATCGGTGTAAAAAATTTCAACATAAGATTATTTTAATATAAAATTATTTGTTTGTTTTATTTAATAAAAATATTTTATTCTATTTTGGATATGTCCCTACTGTTTTGAGTAAAGTTATCAATGAGTTTTTTAGCGGTTTTTTGATTGTTTATTGTTGCATTTCCTCCGATACATCCGCCTTCACAGCACATAACCTCTACCAGATTGCATTCGTTTTCGCAAATTCCCGATAACGCATATTTTTTAAGAAGTTTAATACTTTCTTTGTTAATTCCGTTAACTAAACATGGTTTTATTACGGATTCATCCCTTAAAGATGCCGTTACGGATTTTGCAACTCCGCCTGTATATCCGAAACATCTTGCCTGTTTTGAGCTTTCCTTTTTAAATTTTTCTTCTTTACAGTTTAAGATTTCGATTTTTTTTGCAACAAACAATGCTCCGAGTTCTTCATAGTTCATTACATAATCAACATTTTCGTTTTCAAAACCTTCGGCACGTTTTGCTACACAGGGGCTTATAAATACTTTGACCGCATCGCTGTTTTCTTTTTTTACAATTTCTGCCGTATAATAAAGCGGGGTTTTTGTATTCGATACATATGGTTTTATTTCGGGAAGATGTTTTTTTACCAATTGATTATATCCGGCACAACAGCTTGTTGTCATAAAATTTTGTTTTTTAATTTCCGAAGTTGAATCCTGCTGACCGTATCCTCCCTCATTTACCCAATCGCCGACCCAATCGTTAAGCCCGTGCATTCTTTCCGTAAATTCTTTTGCTTCATTATGTGCTGTAATATCCGCACCTTGAGCAACTTCGTAAACATCATCAAAACCGGCTTTTATTATTGCACTTTTTAATTGATAAATCGTACCCGGAAATTGTCCTGCAATAGACGGAGCAATCATTGCAATAACTTTTTTATTTGAACTTATTGCTTTTAAGATATCAATTATCTGGCTTCTTTCATGTACCGCACCAAAAGGACAGGCTGCCGTGCATCTTCCGCAATTTATGCATTTATCGTAATCAATGCTTGCAAACCCTGTTTCATCCTTTTTAATCGCATTAACAGGACATACTTCTTCACACGGAACGGTAATTTTAACTATGGCTCTATAGGGACAAGCGTTAACGCACATCTGGCATTTTTTGCACTTTGTTTCATCTATGACGGATCTGCCGTTTACAACCGAAATTGCGCCGAATTTACACGATTTTTCGCACGGACGGGCAACACATCCCTGACATAAATCCGTAACATAAATCCTGTTTGTGGCGCAACCCTTGCAAGCTGCCTGTAAAACCGTTAAATTTTTATCGCTGATTTTGTTTCTTTCAAGCGCACGTTTAGCGTATTTTGCAAGAGATATTGTTTCGTCATCTTCTTCAATGGGAAATCCTAAACCTGCAATAACCCTGTCTTTTATGATTGCCCTTTCCTTATATACACAGCATCTGTATGGCACTTCCATTCCTTTAGGGCGCATATCATAGGGTATAAGTCTTGTTTGTTCTTCAAAATCACCTGAAATATATGCTTTTATTATCCTTATTAGGATTTCTTTTTTTATATGAATTGTTTGTCCCGAGTTGTTCATTAATTAATTCCCAGCTTTTTATCAACAAGCTCCAATACTTTTTCGACTGTTGCTTCATTAACCACATCATCATCAACTTTTACATACGGTGCTTTTGAATATTCCCAGTTAATGGAACAAAGCCCGAGGCAGTTTACTCCCGATAACTCAACTTTGTTTCCGTATTTTTTTGGAATAATTTCGTTTAATTCCTGAAGATTGCCTCCGCCCATAACAAAACAGGTTGTACCCAGACAAACTTTCACCGAAACTTTTTCCGCACTGTTTTTCATAATTAAATTCCTTATGCCACCTGTGATACTAGTTTTATTGAACTTACAATATTATATTTTACTCATACGATTATTTTATATATAAAAAGTATTATTTTACAAACTCTTAACAATATTGAAATTACAAACAAGTGATATATTATATTATTGGGGGGATTATAGTCAGGATAGTAATTAGTTAATCCTTTGGAAAATAAAAGTGAACGAGCATATTAAATTATTAATAGAAGATATAAAAAATCTCTGGAATAAACTCGATGTAAACCAGAAATTCTCTATAGCAGCGCTTATTGTTGCAATGGTTGTTGTGGGTATATTTTTCATTTTTAAAGCAACCGAGCCAAACTGGACAGTATTATATTCGGATTTATCAAAGCAGGATGTTGCCGCTATATCGGAAAGTTTGAAAAAAAGCGGATATGCGTACAAGTTAACCGAGGATAAAACGGGAATCCTTGTTAAAAATCAGGATAAAGAAACCTTGAGGATGTTTGTTGCCGAAAATGATTTAATTAAAGATACATCGGGCGGTTTTGAACTTCTTGATGAACTGCAGATGGGTTCTACCGATTTTAAAAACAAACTGACAAAGCAAAGAATTTTTCAGGGTGAACTTACCCGCACGATTGAAAAAATTCAAGGTGTTTCAAAAGCCAGAGTACAGCTTGCAGAACCTGAAAGGTCAATATTTTCGGATGATGATGAAGAACCGTCAGCAAGCGTAGTTTTAATTTTAGATGCTGGAGTAAAATTAAAAGCAAGTCAAATCCTTGCGATTAAAAATCTTGTAGCGTATTCCATTCCCCGTTTAACCAATGACAGAGTATTTATAACCGACCAGTTCGGAAATGTTTTATCGGACGATGTTTCTAAAAACTCTACCGATATGCAGACCTACAGAACAAATTTTGAAAAAGAAGCCGCAAAAAAAATAAAAGATACCCTTGAAACAATAATGGGAAAAGATAATGTTTCGGTTCAGGTTTCAACGGTTATGGACTTCAATCAAACCCGTTCAACCATTGAAAGTTATACCCCGAATAAAAATTCAGATGCCGGTGTTGTTTTAACAAAACAGGGCGAAAAAGAAATATATTCTAACCCTAAAGACCTGCCATCAAATTCCGCATCGAATGCGGGCGGAAAACAACCGGATGTAACTCAGGCACAAACCAATGCGCAAAATGAAATGAACAGCCTTGCGGAAAGGCAAAATTCGGATGAAGAAACCGTTCAACAGCAGGGAATTGTTGAACCTCAAAATGTTACAGCTATGACATTAAATGAAACGCCGGCTAAGACCACAAACTATATTGATAAAGATAAATACCCGAAAGATGGTAATGAAGTACGTAAATTAAGTTATGAAAAAGAAAAGCAGGCAACAACTTATGCGGTTACAAAAGAAGTAAAGCAGGTTGTATATGCACCGGGTTCGGTTGTAAGAATGAGTGTTGCTGTTGCGGTTAATAAAATCCTAACGGATGAAGAAAAAAACGAAATTAAAAATCTTGTTCAGGCTGCAGCAGGAATGGATTTTTCAAGAGGCGATGTTGTTAATGTATCAAGCTTGAAGTTTACGGGTATTGATAAAGAAGAAGCCGTAAGACAGGATAAAGAGCGCCAGCAGCAATTTATTATGGATATTTTAACATTTATATTTAAAAATGTTTCTCCCATACTGCTCGTTTTATTCCTTGGAATTATGGCGCTTAATAATTTCGGAAGCGTATTTAAAGCTATGAAACCCGAAGAAGAAAATAAAGAAAACGAAGAAGAGGAGGCTGATGCTCTTCCCTCTTTTGATCCTTATATAGCTCTTCAACAAAATCAAACAAATCAAGATGATTTTTATCAACAAAATATTCAATTTACTTCGGTAACGGATAAAAAGAAAAGCGAAATAATTAATACAATTCTCGGCAATCCTGAGGAAGCTGCCAGAATAATAACTTCATACATAAAGGAATAAAACTGATAAATGGCAAATATTCGTACAGAACAAATGACACCAACGCAAAAGGTTGCTGCTTTGCTTATAACCTTAGGGCCGAGTACGGCTTCGGAAATTATGAAAAACATAGAAGACAATGCAGCCCTTGAGCAGATAACAATTGAAATTGCAGGGATGAGCAAGCTTTCTCAAGAAGTAATCGAGGCTATCGTAGATGAGTTTCATACCGTTTTTCAAGCTTCATCAATGCTTGCCGCAGGCGGTATGAATTATGCAAAAGAGCTTCTTGAAAAGGCGTACGGTGCAAATGAGGCAAACGATATATTAAACAGGCTGGTTACAATTTTAAATTCAAATCCTTTTCAATTTTTTAATGAAGCCGACCCTGCTCAGCTTGCAACTTCATTTCAAAATGAAAATCCGCAATTGATTGCTCTTATACTTGCATATTTAAAGCCCGAACAGTCGGCAAAAGTTTTGAATTATCTTGCACCGGGTATTCAATATAAAGTTGCATTAAAAATTGCCCAAATGGAAACAACAAACCCCGAAATTATATCGGAAATTGAAAAAATTGTTGAATCTAAATTTTCAAATGTTGTTGCTACCGATTTTTCAAAGGCGGGAGGTACAAAAGCTCTTGCAAGCATTTTGAACAGCACCGACCGTTCAACCGAAAAGAATGTTATAGAAACAATGGAAATAGAAATACCGGAGCTGGCTGAAGACGTTAGAAGTTTGATGTTTGTATTTGAAGATATAGTTCAGCTTGATGATTCTTCAATTCAAAGAGTATTAAGAGAAGTTGATACAAGGGATTTAGCTACTTCATTAAAAGGTGCAAAAGATGAAGTTAAAGATAAAATTCTTAGAAATATGTCAGAGCGTGCTCAGGGAATGTTACTTGAAGAAATAGAATACATGGGACCGGTCAGAACAAAAGAAGTTCAAAAAGCACAATCCAAAATTGTCGGCGTTGTAAAAGCGCTTGAAGCGGTGGGTGAAGTTACGATATATCGTGACAGTCAAGAGGATGAATTAATTGAGTAAAATAAATCCCGAAAAAATTAATTTTAAAACCAGTGATTTCCTTGTTGAGGTTAATAATGAAAACGGAGAAAAAAATTCCGGATTATTTAAAGAAAATCCCGACAAGGAAATTGAATTAGAAAACCTTGACGGCAATAACGATGATGATATAGTAAATGCTAAAAGCGAAGCAAATAAGATAATCGAAGAAGCAATACAGAAAAAAGAAGACATTTTAAGCGAAGCAAGCGCAAAAGCGGAAGAAATAAAAAACGAAATAAACGCAAAAGCAAAAGAAGAAGCGGATAAAATAGTTGAAGAAGCAAATAAACAATCTCTTGAAATGCTGGAAAACTCTAAAGCGGAACTTGAAAAGCAAATAACTTCTTCCGCAAAAGAAGGATACAAAGCAGGATATGATGACGGTTTGCAAAAAGTAAGAGAAGAACTCGAAGAAAAAATCAAAGATTTTGAGAGTTTTTGCAACCGTAAAGCGGATATTGAAAATAAAATCTTAAAAGCCGTATCCCGTGACATTATAGATATAATAATAAATATTTCAAAAAAAATTCTTCTGAAAGAAATTAACGCAGAAACTATTGATAAAATAATTACAAATACAATTTCTCTGCTTGAAAAAAAAGAAGATATAAATATAATTGTAAGCGAAAAATATGCAAAGTTGCTTTATGATTTAAGAAATAATACGCTCGGAGATGACAATGAGCTTAAGTTTGAAAATTTCAAGCAGTACAAAGGTTTTAATATAATATATAATCCAAAATTCGGTGAAGATACAATTATTATTGAAAATCCTTCGGAACGCTTTGATGCATCAATAAGCGCCCAGATGGACGTTATAATAAGGGATATATTTGAAAATACGCAAAATCGCAAATTGGATGATATAGAAAAAATTCCCGACAAAGATACGGATAAAATTGAAAATGAACCTGAAGCAACTGAATAAAGTAATAGAAAATTCAAATACTGTTCAAAAAATCGGAAAAATCATCGAAATTATCGGACTTACCATTGTTTCGGACGGGCCGGTTTCTTCAATAGGCGACTTGTGCCATATAATTCAGGAAAATTCTAAAGAAATAATTTATGCCGAAGTTGTAGGTTTCAGGGAAGACAGAGTTCTTTTAATGCCTTTAGGCTCAATGGAGGGGCTATGCGCAGGAGCAAAAGTAGTTAATACCGGAACTTCAATGAAAGTAAAGGTTTCGGATATGCTTCTGGGAAGAGTTTTAGACGGGCTTGGTAATCCCATTGACGGAAAGGGCGATATACCTGCAGATGAATATTACCCAACTAATGCTAAAATCATTAACCCGATGGAAAGACATCCCATAGATGAGCCGTTAAGCCTTGGTCTAAGAGCAATTGACGGATTAAATACAATAGGAAAAGGGCAAAGGGTTGGGATTTTTGCGGGTTCGGGTGTTGGAAAATCCACAACGCTTGCAATGATAGCTAAAAACACGGAAGCGGAAATAAATGTTATTGCTTTAATCGGAGAACGCGGCAGGGAAGTAAGAGAATTTATTGAAAATACAATGCAAGAAAGCGGTATGAGAAAATCCGTTGTAATATGTGCAACTTCCGAACAACCTGCACTTGTTAAAATAAAAGCATCTTTTGTTGCCTGTGCAATAGCTGAATATTTTAGAGATAAGGGCAAGGATGTTCTTTTCATGCTGGATAGTGTTACCCGTATCGCTTTGGCTCAAAGGGAAGTAGGGCTTGCCGTAGGTGAACCGCCGGCTACAAGAGGATATACTCCGTCAGTTTTTGCACTTCTTCCGAAATTTCTTGAAAGAGCAGGCGCAAATAAAAACGGTACAATAACAGGATTATATACCGTTCTTGTCGAGGGGGATGATATGAATGAGCCTATTGCGGATGCTGCAAGAAGTATTTTAGACGGACATATAGTCTTATCAAGAGCGCTGGCGCATAAAAATCACTATCCTGCCATTGATATTCTCGCAAGTATATCACGTGTAATGAATAATGTTGTTGATGATGAACAAAAGCAAGCTGCGGGAAAAATAAGAAACTTAATGGCAAATTATGCTAAAAACGAAGATTTGATAAATATAGGAGCATACGCAAAAGGTACAGACCCCGATGTTGATAAAGCTATAATGATGCATGATAAAATAGAAGCATACTTAATTCAGAGCATGAACGATGCTACAGATTTTGATGTAACCAAAAATGAACTGATAAACCTTGCTAAAATGTAAAAATCGGATTTATGCTATTCGCCGTACCACATAATTTCAACGGCATAATCGGGTGCATCCAGTAAAGCGCCCATTTTAGAATAATCCGTATTATTTTCAGGTTTTTTATTGGGGAAAATCTTGGAAAGCAAAGCTAAACCAGCAGCAGCAAGAGCACCTATACCGCCGTATTTTAAAATTGAACGATTTGAACCTCTTGCATTTGCAGCAGAAGAAGATATAAATGAATCAACGGCATCTTTGTTGATAAGCGATGAAAGTTCACTCTTTGTCGGTACAACATATCTTGCACCCGCACCTGCAACCGCACCGATTGCGGAAGCAACAGCAGTTGTTCTGTATACATTATTATTCGATTGTGCAGTCTGAACTTTGTTTACATCCATATTCTTCACACTTTCTTCACAAGATAATCAAGTCTTTTAGCATTAGCTTCAGACAATATTTATTTTTTACGTATTCGTCCTGATTTGGTCAAAAAAAAATCAAACCTACGCACAAAACCTTATACTCTCTCACAGATTTCTCAAATTTTTTCTATTTTACCATGTAAAATCACTTATGTCAACATGTATAAAAAATATTTTTTATTTTTTGTTTTTTTCATGATATCTTAATCGTATAAAGGAGAAAAACCATGGTAAACACTTTTGAAGGCAAACTGACCGCATCGGATAATGACAGATACTGTATAGTTATTTCAAGATTTAATGATTTTATCGGCTCAAAGCTTTTAGCCGGTGCCGTTGATACATTTAAGCGTTCGGGTGTTAAAGAAGAAAATATTGATGTGGTTTGGACTCCGGGTGCCTTTGAAATTCCGCTTATAGCAAAATATGCTGCCGAATCTAAAAAATATAATGCTATTGTTGCGCTGGGGGCAATTATCAAAGGTTCAACATCTCATTATGATTATGTATGTGCGGAACTTTCAAAAGGAATTGCTTCGGTTTCGCTAAATTCAGGCATTCCTGTTTTATTCGGCGTCTTAACAACGGATACCATAGAACAGGCAATTGAAAGGGCAGGAACGAAAGCAGGAAACAAAGGTTCCGAATGTGCCAAATCTGCAATCGAAATGAGTAATGTAATTAAAAAAATCAATCTTTAGATCTAGAAAATTAAATTCTAAATCATCCCCTTGATTAATGCCCTTTCAAATCGATGAGTATAGATTATAATTATAAACTCGATTTGATGGGAGAGTATTTTATAAATGAGTATTAAATTTGATTTACCGAAGAAACTTTTTAATTTACTGATTGTTGTTTTTGCACTAATAACAATTACACCCGCCATGGCGGAAGATAACATTATATCATCGGTTGTTATTTCAAAATCAAAAAGTAATCCGAATGGTTATGAGTTGAACATAGATTCCACAAAAAACGTTGATTACAAAATGGAAACGGATGACGACGGAAGCATTTACTTTGATTTAAAAAATTCCGTGCTTGCAGACGATGCAGGCACAGTGTATGACGATGTTACGAATATAGATAACGTTGTTGTAAGGCAAATGGATAAAAACAAGGTAAGAATATATGTTAAAGGTAAAAATGTGGAAAATACCGAACTTGTTTTTATGAATTCGCTTTTTGACACTAATAAACAATCTAAAAAAATCGTCATAAATCGTCCCGTTAATGAATATAAATCAACATCGGGATATAATGATGACGATCTTGAAAGTCAGGAAGAAATTCAGGAATGGAACGATAACTCGTTTAATTTCTATCATTTTGCTTCGGAAACCCTCTCGGGCGCAAAAGAAAGTGCATTGGGAATAATTTTAATCGTTGCTTCAATATTTGTTTTCGTATTTATTACAATAAGAACAATAACTTCAAAAATTTCACAGGACCAAGAGCCTTTAATAGGTTTAAACAATACAAAAACAAATTTAGAAGACGATATTTATAGTAACACCATTTCAAAAATTCAAAATAAAGAAATTAATTTTAATGATATTACAACCAGAAATCAGGTTATTAAAAATGCACAGCTTGAGCTTGAACGCGCGCACAATAAATATCAGGAATATTTAAAAAATAAATACAATAATAACCCGATTAAAACAAAAGCACTCGGAACGGATGCTTTAAAAAAAACTATTGCGCTAAATCAGTACAAAAAAAATGAAAAAAATCCTTATCTTGACCAGCAGGTAATAAAAATGGATACCATAAATTCATATAATAAAGGAAATACTCAAAGTTTTATCCCGCCCCGTCCGAAAATACAGGGAAGTAATCTAAATACATCGCCCTATATTCAAAAACCGTCGCCAAAAGTAAGCTATACGCCAAAACAAAATATTAAAAATAATTCCGGTTCGCTAAAATTCCTTGAAAGTGTTTCAAAAATATATGAGCAATCAGGAAGAGAGGATTTAGCTATCGGGCTTAAAAAATCAATAACAAAAAGCCAGAAAGTTTAAAAGTTTTAAATATAATACTCAACCAATAATGCCTCTGTTTTCAGGGGCTTTTTTTATATTATAAAGTTTAATTTAACAAAATACAGCAATAAAATTAATTTAAAATATTATTTTTTAAATAAACTTTTTATAAAATTTGCAACCGAAGCAAAAAAATTCTTGATTAAATCTAAAAAGCTTTCATCGTCAGCATCCTGTTCAAGTTCAATTTTTTCAAAACTGTCGGTCGGGGACTCTTTAAAATGCAATAAATCTTCCTCATCCTTTTTCTTTCCCCGCCTGAAATAGCCGGTATTGCCTCCGCCTCCGTCTGTCGGCTTGGAGGATGCTTGTACGTTAGTTAAATTTATATTAGGATTAAAATCAAATGACACAATTGCACCTTCTGCTATAATTATAGCACAATTATGCAAAAATTCAAGATATGATTATAATTTGAACGTATTAATGAACGGGTACATTTAATTTATCATTAAGTTTTAAAATAACTTTTTCGCCTTTTCTTGCCTTATAATGAAGCCCCGGAGAAACCACACCGGTTACAAGTCCAACCCCGCCCCCTATTGAGCCTCCGATTATAAGACCTGTTATTGTATGACCTGCTGCAGTTCCTATTGCAGCACCCAGTCCTGAGCCGACAGCACCTATTGAAAACGTATAGCCGGCAATTTTTCCTGCTGTTTCTTTTGCGCCCTCTTGAAAATATTCTTTATCCGCCGGTTGCATACTGACAGGTAAATTAGTGCCGTCGGGGAGCAATATATGAGTAAATTCCATAAAAACTTTTGCATTTCTTGAAAACCACTTTGGCGGACAAAGCTCGGTTATTTTTGCAATCAAAGACGAATTGCAAGGAATAACAAGTGTTCCTTCTTCCGTTTGCAGGTTGTTATCAAAATTAAATTGAACAAAATCACCCGTTTTATAATATTTAGAGTTAAAATTTTGGGCAAAATTTACGATAATATGATTATCTTTCTGTATTATATTGCCCGCAGGCGTTACTTTTACGAGATTGATTTTCGAGTTATTGTCCGTTCTTAAATGTTCAACATCTACATCTTCATAATTATATGCTAATGTTGAACCCGATAAGAGCAATAAAGAAATTAAAGAAATCGAAAGTAATTTTTTATGCATAAATATCCTCTTTTAACCGATTTTATATTATCAGATTTTGGTAAAATAATGCAAGTATATTGTTGTTCTCCCGCTTTGTTTGTCGGGGTTGAATTCTGTTGTAAGGCTTTCTTTAAATATTTTATTTCTTTTCATATAGTCATAACCGAGGCAGTACCTTTGTTGTGATAAATCCGCGTTGTTTTCTCTTGCCTGAAAAGTACATTGCACCCCGTCGGTTGAATAGAATTTAATTTTGGAATTTTTTACTTCGTAGTTTATTTCGACATCTTCGGGATTAAAAATATCATCATCCTGTATTTCACTTTCAAGAATTATCAAATCATATTTATTCAAATCATATTCATCCATCCTTGCCGCAACAAGAAAATCAACTTTATATCCTTTTTTTGAAAGACTTTTAAGATATAAAAGAGAAGAGCTTGTTGTTTTAAAAACGGCTATTCTTTTTTTATCGCTGAAATGTTCAAAAATATCATCATACATTTTAACTGCAAGCTGGAGAGTATTCGTAATCCTGCCTCTAAAACAGTCGTCTTCATATTTTGCAAGGTTGAAATTTGCTCTTTTTAAGCCTTTTATTACATATTTTGCAGGCATTCTTGCAATGTTTGTCGAAAGGAAAAACATATAAAACAGTGCAAAGAAAATTATAACGGGCTTAATTATGCTTTTTTTTGCATATGAAGATGAGATACAAAATGAACTTATAATAACGAAAGACAGTATAAACCTTATGGAATATACCATATAGCCGACACTCAATGATAAAAATATTATGTTAATTAAAAATATCAATCCGAAAATTAAATATAAAAATCTTTTTTTATTTTTTGCAAAGAATCCGTAAAATATTGAATAGATAATGGACGGCAAAAGCAAAAGAAAACCGAGTATGCCGAAGCCTACGAGCTGTTCGTCGGCAAGAATGTTTACTTTTTGCATTGCAATGTTACAGCCAAGAGTCGGAGGAATATTTAATAATTGAAAAACATTATTTTTAAAATTTAAAATCTTGTCATTAAGATAAAAGCCCCACTTAAATCCCGTAAAATCAAAAACTTGAAAGAAATAGTGTATTAAATTAGCAATAAATCCTTTATATCCGCCCCAGAATTTATGCGAAATATATCCGAGATGACTTGATATAGGATTATGGAACTGGATAAAGTTTAAAACATAGTTATAGCTTGAAAAAATTATAAAATTGAACACAGAATACGCTATAAACCGTTTTAAATCGTTAAATTTTTTATCTTTAAAAACAAAATATTCAAAAAATAAAAGAAGTATAAAATAAGCAAAAGATGCCATTACTGCAGTGCTTTTTACCCCAAGAGCGATACTGAAGGCTAATGAAGAAAAATATATTGAAAATTTATCCCTTTTTAAAAATAATGCCGAAGATAAAAGAAATAAGCTACCTATGATAATATCCGTCTGCTGACTGCAAATTTGGACAATTACGGCGGGAAACGACGAAAGAATAAATATTGTCCAGAGAATTTTTCTGTAAGGTATTTTAAATTTTAAAAATATGTCAAAAAGTGCAAATAATCCTCCGATATATGCGATATAGGAAACAATACCGTAGCCGTGAAAATTATTTTTAAGTGCATAC
This sequence comes from uncultured bacterium, assembly GCA_902796305.1. Classification (GTDB taxonomy): domain Bacteria; phylum Cyanobacteriota; class Vampirovibrionia; order Gastranaerophilales; family Gastranaerophilaceae; genus RUG14156. The sequence goes on from CADBOJ010000072.1 coordinate 20,839, forward strand.
ATCCATGCATATGCAATTTCCGAGTTAATTGGCATAACAAGCGCTCTTATATCACCGGTTTCAAAATGAGTCAGCCTGCCGTGTTCAAAAAATTCAACTGCCCTTATAAAGTGATATGTTTGACTATCCGGTTCAAGAGGCGGCATTACAAAAGCAAAAAGCAAGGTTATTATCATCATAAATAAAAAACCAAAGCCAAGAAAAATCAAGGATTTATCAAGAAGCAATGCATTTTTAATTCTTTTGAAATCAATATTTATTTTCAAAAGCGGAAATTTTTTATATTTCCAAAAAGAAAACGATAAAATAAAATTTAAAATTGAAAATATCAGAATATTATTCCTGCTTATTGCCCCGAATAATGACAGTATTTCAATATTTGCGATAATCAAAGCAAAATATGCAATAAATATGATGAGCATGCTTCCCGCAAAAGATGCTATTATGTATGAACTCACTAAGTTCAGTAATAAAGAGCTTAAAAACATATCTAAATTTTACAAAATAATATATGTTGAAGCAAAAAATTTAAATTACGCAACAAGAAAATGACGCTTAACGAGTTCACGTTTATTTTCGGATAAATCCTCATAAGACATGTGAGATTTTAAAAATCCGTCTTTCATTATAATGGCAAGATAAACAAGTACGTCATTTTGCAAGTTATACAGTCTGAATTTATTTTCAAGGAGGCATTTTATAAATTTTCCGGATTTAATACAGCTTACGTTTTGCATATTTATTCCTATTTTTTTTGAAATTATTCCTAAATCAAAAATTCTATTAACTGTTTCATCATTGATGGTTGACGAATTAATAGTAAAAATAATTTCTTTTTTACCTTTTATTTCAGAAAAAAACATACGGGTATGCCATCCTTTATATACAGTTTAAGAGATTTTCGGGCAATTGTTAACTATTACAAAGAATAAGGTTTCTATAACTTTTGTTTAGAATAAATCCATGATAATATATGAATGGGAAGAGTATATTTAATATATGACAATCAAATGAAATTATTAGAATATTTTAAGAGCCAGAAAGAAGATAATAACTTCAATCTTCTGCCTGACGGCATCTTTGCACTTGAGCAGGACGGCAAGATTATTGATGTTAACAACAGAATTCTTGAAATTTATAACACCACCAGATTCAATATTTTAGGGCGCTACTTTTCGGATTTTGTCGAAAACGGAACTGCGACCTTAAATAAAATTGTTAACAATAATTCGGCTATTTCAGTAAAAGCAATACTTGAAGACGAAGACATACATACAACTCTGCTTGATATTACGGCAAGCAGAAATGCTGACACAAGCAAAGTATATGTCTGTGTAAGAAATGTTACGACAGAAAAAAAGGAACAAAATTCAATTGCTCAAAAATACGCTGCGGCGCAAACTATTATTGATGAAAAAAATGAATTTTTAATAGAATCATCAGGCGGTGTTTTATCAAATATTGTTTCAATTATAGGTTTTTCAAGAGCTCTTCTTGACGGTATCGGAGGGGCGCTTTCGGAAAAACAGCAAAAATATTTAAATATAATAAACTCCAATTCGCAAGATTTGAATTATGACCTTGAAAAGCTTTTTGCATTATTTAAACTTGAATCAAGAAAAATAGTATACGATAACAAGGGTTTTGATTTAATAGCCTTAATAAAATCAATAGACAGGATTTATAAAAAAGACTTTGCCGATAAGAAGATACTTTTTTCGCTTGATTATTCAAAACTTACACAAAGAGACTGCTATCTTGACGGAGAAGTAATCGAATACATTTTAAGATGTATTATGGATATTTTTTCAAGATTTGCAAAACTCGGAAAATGTTCTTTAAACATTGGTCATCCGCCTGTGGATTTTCTTAAAACAAGAGATTTTCCTGCCAAAGATTCTTATGATGAAAATAAATATGTTCTTTTTGAAGCAAAAATTTCGGATATAACATTTGACGAGGAAGAGCTTAAGCATATTTTTGATACATATTACAGAGGAAAAAATAAACGTCCCATAGGTTTAAAGGCAACTATTAATCTTCTTAAAATCTATATTACGGATTTTGGCGGGGATATATGGGTTTATTCAAAACAAAACTTTGGCACAATGTTTACTTTTGTGCTACCTTTAAAGAAGATGGATTAAAAGGGTAAAATATGGCGCAGGTTACTTTAAAAGACATTTCAAAGTCTTTTGGAGAAAGAGAAATTTTAAAAAACATAAATCTTGAAATACAAGACGGTGAATTTATTGTTCTTGTCGGTGCTTCAGGATGTGGAAAGTCAACGCTTTTAAGAATGGTGGCGGGGCTTGAGCATCAAACGTCGGGCGATATATTGATCGGAGATAGTCTTGTAAATGATGTTCACCCTAAAGACAGAGATATTGCTATGGTTTTTCAAAACTATGCACTTTATCCTCATCTTTCGGTTGAAGAAAATATTGCGCTCGGTTTAAAAGTTAGAAAAGTTCCGAAATGCGAAATCACAAGAAGAATTAAAAGGGCTTGCGAAATATTAAAGCTTGAAGATTATCTTAAATCAAAACCGAAAGAATTATCCGGAGGACAAAGACAAAGAGTGGCGCTTGCAAGAGCGATTGTAAGAGAACCAAAGGTGTTTTTGATGGATGAACCTTTGTCCAACCTTGATGCAAAGCTTAGAAGTGAAATGCGTTCGGAAATAAAAAAGCTCCACCAAAAATTAAAAACAACATTTATATATGTTACCCATGACCAAACGGAAGCATTGACCATGGGGGATAGGATTGTGGTTTTAAATAACGGTGAAATACAGCAGACGGATACTCCGCATAATATTTATAATCACCCCGCAAATGTTTTTGTTGCGACATTTATGGGAACAAACCCAATGAATATTTTGGAAGCAGATGTTAAAAATGAAATAATCGTATTCGGAAATATTTCTATCGGAGTCAATTCTGTTATGCCCGTCATAAAAAATCTTGAAAAAGTACTTGTCGGTGTTCGTCCCGAAAATATTATTCCGGACGGAAATCCGCAATTCCCCTTTAATTTGATTAAATTCAGTGCAAAAGTAATATTTGAAGAAAACTTAGGCTCGCACAAGAACATTTATTTTAAAATAGGCGAAAAAGAATGCTGTTGTGTTGCTTCCGCAAATATCGAAACACAAGGTAAAATGGCTTTCTCGATAAATCCTAAAGACTTACTATTCTTTAATTACGATACCAAAGAACCGATATTATAGAAACTACAAACTTTCTCTTGTAAGTTTAATAAGCTCAACAAATCTTTTTGAAAGCTCAACCTGAGAAATCTTCATTTCTTTTGCTATATCGGTTTGATTTAGATTTTTCATATATCTTAATGAAAAAATTTCATAGTATTTTTTACCGGGATACTGCTCGTTTATATCCTTTACAATTTTAATCAGCTTTTCTACGGTATGTTCGGAAACTCTTTTTTGCGGACAAAAATCAAGCGGGTCAATTAACATATCCGTAGCCGAATACCTTTCGCTTCTTTGAATTTCCTCTTTTAAATTTACTATATTAGGGTTATTAGCATAGATGTCGTGTTCTCTTAAGACTTCATCCGTATCAAAAAGAGGATTTTCCTGCTTAACGCTAACGATATTATCTTTCAGTTTTGTAGTTTGTTCCAGTTGCTTATAGACTTTTGTATCGTCAAATTTCTTTTTTTCTTTAATGACGGTATCCATACAGCTGTCGCAGATAAAATTCAAGTGGCGTTTAAGACGCGGTAAATCTTTTATTGCATCAATCAATAAATAAGATTTTTTATATATCGCATCAAAAAAAATGTCAATAAGCTCCTCATGACCCTTAAACTTAGCATTTTCTCTGATGATGGACTCAATAAGCTGTCTGTGTTCAGGTTTAATATTTCTTTTCATAATTTATATACCGACAATATGATAGTAGTATAAACAACAATATTATGACATCATTCTTTTTAAATTTGTAACATTTTTTTTATAAAACTTCAAATATTTGGTTGATTTTGTTAATTTTTTTGGTTTTTGACTTTTTTAGATATATAATATAAATGGTTATTTTTTAATTGGAATAAATGAAAAAGAATTATATAAAAACTTTATTTTTAATAATGTTTATGTTGTCGTTTTTTGGACAGAATGTTTCTGCTGACCAAAACGGGGTAGATATTAAAGAATTTAAAAAAATTAAAAATGTTACAAACGTCTTTCATAAAAAGAAAAATGAAAGTCCTAAAAGCCTTAAAATGAAAGAAGTTCCGCTTGATGATTCGACTTTTTCAACTTTTGAAGACGAAGACATTAATATGTACGGAACATCCGTAAAGGAAGAAACTGCTCCAACAAGCGATAATTCCGAAACAAAGGTTAAAAATAAACAAAAGGGCGGAAAAAATATCTTTAAATTCAAAAAGAAAAGTCAAGAAACCGAAGAACCCGAAATAATTCAGGACGAAAATGTTAACGAACAAACCGCTGTTGAAAATGAAGATAATACATACATTAACGATGACGATTTAGTTTACATTAAAGAAATTGAAATATTCGGAAATAATCTTCTTGATGCAAATTTTATAAAAGAACAACTGAAATCCAAAGAAGGTAGCAGATATATTCGCTCGGATGTTTCGGGGGATTTAAAAACACTTTATAATACCGGATTTTTTACTCAAAATTTAAGAGCACTTCCGATTAAAATTGATGACAGTAATATTAAATTGAGAATTATTATTGAAGAAAATCCGCCTATAACGGGGTTTGGAATAGTAGGAAACAACAGCATTCCGACGTCCGATATTATGGAAATATTGAATCAATACAAGGGGCTTCCTCAAAATATACTTAATATCAATGCTGCAATAGATGAAATTCAGGAATTATATTCTTCAAGAGGCTATATTCTTGCAAGAGTCAAAAAAGTTCAGGATGACCCTGACGGATATATTAATCTTAAGATAGATGAAGGCGTAATCGGAGATATAATTGTTGACGGAAACAATAAAACAAGAGATTTTATAGTTAAAAGAAATATTTTTCTTCAACCCGGAAGTGTATATAATGAAAACATAATGCGTTCCGATATTTTAAGATTAATGGGAACACAAGCATTTAAAGACGTTCAAAGAGAGCTTAAACAGGACGAAACAACAGGCTTATATGATGTTCATGTTGCGCTTGAAGAACAAAGAACGGGAAAAATTTCACTTGGTGTCGGTGTTGATTCGGCTTCAGGATTTTTTGGTTCGGTTGGTTTTAGCGAAAATAACTTTAGAGGCTTAGGACAAAAGTTAAGCTTAAACTTGCTTGCAGGAACTGGTGTCTTAATGAATGACAGCTCCGTTGTTGATAAAGCAAATCTTCAGGGTGAAATAAGTTTTCTTGAACCTATGTTTAAAAGAGAAAATCAATCGTTGTCGGTTAGAGGCTTTGCAAGATATTACGGAAGTTATCAGGTTCCTCTTGCCGTAGAAAAAAGATTTGGCGGTGAAATCAGCATAGGAAGAAAATTCATAACATATAAAAATCTTTCCGGCTCAATAGGTTTTGGTGCTGAATATGTTGACATTAAGGAAGGCGATGCTGCCAAAATACGTCAAAGATATGCTCTTCGCAAAATGAATTTTGCAAAAAGAAAAGAAGAGCTTGATGGCGGTTTCTATATTAAATTAACCCCGAGCCTTGTTTACGATACAAGAGATAGTGCAATTAATGCACGTCACGGTGTTATTGCAAGAGGAACTTTTGAAGAAAATCTTGCGATATCGGGAACTTCATTCGGCAAATTACACGGTATGATTAGGAGTTTTTCTCCGATAGGAAAGAAATCTTCTATTGTTTTAACGGCTAAGGCAGGCGGAAAGCTCCACGGAAAAGTACCTGAGTTTGCCAATTATTCACTTGGCGGACCGTACACAATCAGAGGCTTCAATATTTCGGAAGTTGGTGTGGGTAACGGTTATATGATGGGAAGTGCGGAATTAAGAGTTCCAATTCCCTTCATAGACAGGCTTACATCTAATTCATTCCTGAATAATTTAAGACTTGCAGCTTTTGTTGACGGCGGTAAATTGTTTAACGAATCAATCGGTTCAAAAGTATATGATAAACCCGGATATGCGATTACTGCAGGTGTAGGTTTGAGGGTGTTTATACCCGGACTCGGACCTATCAATCTTGACTACGGTATTCCCGTTACGAATACGGCAGGAGTCGGAAGAAAACACGGCTTCTTTACATTCGGTATGGGTGAAATGTATTAATAAACTTGTCTAAAGCAAAAAATGGGTTATAATATAAAAAAAGCCCCTTATTAAATAAGGGATAATGGTAAGTTTATTTAATTTTTTATTTATTTGATTAGATATAATCAAGCAAAGATACGCTTGACATAACTCTTCCGCCGAGAATGTAGCTTGCCTGCATTGCTGTATTAGCATTTGCAAGTTCGCTGGATGCTTTTAATATGTCTAAATCTTCAAGATTTGACCTTTTTTCCGTAAGTGAAATAATTGTATCTTCATTTATTTCTTTTGTTGCGGTAAGTTTTGTAACTTGTGCCGATACTATTCCGTTCTTTAAGGAAATGTTTCTTACGGCAGAATCAAGTGTTCCCAGTTTTTCTCTGATGCTGTCGCTATCAAGATTGTCGGCTGTTAATAGGCTGTCCAAATCTTTCATCTGTGAGAAGAAATCGTTTACGCCGTCTTGCTTTCCGAATATTTCTTCACCCGTAAAATTATATCTGAACGGTGTATTTTCCGATATTGTAATGTTTCTGTCCCCTGCTTTTTCACTTGCACCCTTATAAACAATATTCCCTGTTTCTGCATCTGTTTGATACGGGGTTTCCTGAACATAAGTTCCTGCAAAAATATATGTATCCATATATTTTGTATTCATGAGGTCTTTAATTACATTAACTCTCTGTTTGATTTCTGCGGCAATTGCCTTAGCGGAATCAGGTGTTGTGGAAGCATCCGCAGCTCTAATTATAAGCCCGTTTATTGATGATAGTTCATTGCTTACATTTCCGAGCGATTCATAGGCAAGATTCATTTCATTTACCGCATGGTCAATATTTCCCTGATATTTTTCAAGGTCGGAAATATTATTCTTAAGTTTTACAACATTAACTCCATCCGAAACATTTTCGGATAATTTTGTAAAATTCTTTTTTGATGCGATTTTACTTATTATTTTTGCATAATCTCCGTAAGAATTTTGCATGGAATTAAGGGACATATTATTTATTGTTTCAGTTGAAATTCTCATTTTTTATCCTTTACACCATATTAATAATAGTAACCATTAAACTGTCTATGACTGAAAACAATTTTGCTGAAGCTTCATAAGACCTTTGATATTTAATCATATCTGCAAGCTCTTCGTCAAGATTTACACCGACTAAATTTGAATAATTTTCTGCAGCACTGTTTGCTATTGCTTGAAACATATCGGCATCCCCCTCGGCATCGCCTGCTTCTTTTGCATTTTTTGAAGAATTGTATAACAGATAATCGGATAAAGTAGCATTGTTTACCCCTGAACCGTCAATACTGCATATTTTTTTATTTTTGAGGTTTGTAAATTCTACCGCATTGTCGGAATTACCGATTGCTTTTACCCAGTTGGGGTCAATTGCTCCGGTTTCTTCATCTTTGTAGTTGTTAAGGTCAATTCTTGCTGCTGCTACAAGGTAAGGATTTTTATAAATATCATTATTTATTTTGATATTTGAAGCATTGAATGTAGATGAGCCGTCGCTTGTTTCAAATAGTTTATGAGTTGATTTTTCAAGGATTAAATCGCCTGTTGCGCCATCTGTCGTAATGGATGCTGCGAACTTATCCCCGTTATCGTATGTTTGAATATTATTCATCTCTTCTGCAAAAGCTTTTGCTGCTGCATTTAGAGATGACATTAAATCATTAACATTTGAGAAACTTCCGCCTGTACCGTTTACTATTTGAAGATTAACTTTCATTGAACCGCCGGCAAAAGCTTCATTTACTCCTTCGTTAATAACAGGGCCGTTCTTTTCCGTTGAAACAAGCTTAAATTGAACAGCATTTTCTGCAGCCGTATTGATATCGGCTTTTAATGTAAAATTAAGTTTTGAAGCCGATACAACTTCGGTATTGCCGATATATAAATCTACCGTGCCGTTTGTATTTCTTCTGGCGTCAACATTTGTATAGTTCGATAACTCTTTTAGAATATTATTTATATCGCTTTCTGCGGACGGACTTCCGTTTGTATCAATATAATTTTTGTTTGCAAGAGAAAGTTTTTTGAAAAGATTGTTTATTGTGCCGGTATCAAACTCAATTGCATTTATCTTTTCTTCTTTAAAATTAGAATATCTTGTTGATAGCTGATTAAATCTTTCCGCAACATTTTCTGCCGCTATAACAAACTGCTGTCTTATCGATATATCCGTCGGATATTTTTCCAAATTTGCACTTGCGGCATAAAAATCACTTAGAACTGCATTTAAACCGTTATCCCCGAGGTCATCCGATATATCACTCAAATCACCCAGAGCATCAGCTAATTTATTATAATATTCGGCATCGGCATTTTTTCCGATTAAATCTTTAAATAAATTATCATCCTTAAAATCCGTTAACGAGCTTACGCTTGCGCCGTTCATACCTTTTATTGTGGAAATTACGTTTTCGCAATCGGTAGTATACGGATTTGTTTCAAAGTTAACTTTTTGTCTTATATATCCTTCCGTATGAACATTGGAAATATTTTGAGCAACAACAGTCAGTGCATACTGATTGTTTCTCAAAGATCCAAGTGTAATATTCATGCTTTGATTAAGCGACATAGTATAAATCCTTTTATTAAGCTTCTTCCGTGATTGAAGAGATATCTAAACTCTCGCTATCCACACAACCCTTACCTTGAGAATTATAAGAATTTCTATCGGATTGTGCTATATTTAATATACCAGATAATATGTTATTTATAACACTTAATGAGTGTTTGATTAATATTTCGTTATCTTTTTCAATTTTTTTAATTTCAAGACCCAGTTTTTTTAATTCTTCTTTTTCTTCATTTGTAAAGTCATTCGGTGTATTTTCCAGGTCAAATTTTTTAATTTTATCGATACAAATTATTGTAGCTTCATCCAGCCTGCTTAATTCGTCCATTTTTTTCTTAATTATGGCATTACGTTTATTAATTAAAATTTCTTTTAATTCGTTATATGTATCAAAAACTTCCTTGTAGTTCATTTTAAAAATCCTATTCTAAGCCAGATAATCGGCAATGACACTTCTTCCGTACATTATACCATAATTTATATCATCCGTGGAAACGCTTTCGCCAACCATTTTGGCATATTTTTGTATATCATCAACATCAATCTTTATTTTGGGTTTTTCATCAGATATAACCGTATTTTCTTCCTCAACGCTTTCTTGTTTTGCCGGAGAATCTGATATATTTTCTTTGTTTAAGTTTAAATCAAGCTTCTTAACCGAATTTAAGTTCAACTTTGAAATCGAAGAAGCGATTAGATTTGATACATTTGTACTGTTGTTAACATTGTCACTGATATTCATACTAATCTTTTACCGTCTTTTCTAATTGTGAATACATTTGCTTCGCAATACCTATACTTGTTTGCGGATTATCCGCAATATTTCTTGCTATATCATTATACATAAATGACTTGAGATTATCTAAATATTTAGATTCTTGAAACATTGAACCCTCTTTGTCAACCGTTTTATCCATTTCATTAAGCATTTTTGCAATAAAAATTGATTCAAATTCTTTTGAAACTTTTTTTAACTGTTCTTTTTGAGATTTTGTTCCTCTTTTAATTGCCTCGATTTCGGATAAATCGGAACTGTTTTGCATATATGCCGAACCTATGTTTTCTATATACATTTTAAATTACCTCCAATTCCGCCTGCAAACTTCCCGCACTCGATAAAGCCTGTAATATTGCAATTAAATCTGTCGGCTTTACCCCGATATTATTCAATGCGCTAACAAGGTCAGAAAGGCTTGAATTCGGCTCCATCTGAATTAATGAACCCTGTTTTTCAGTTATTTCAATTTGTGCATTTTGTATAACGCCTGTTTGTCCTTGACTGAAAGGCAGTGGTTGGGATATTTCATTTTCGGCTCTTATTGTAACCGTTATTCCGCCATGAGCTACAGCTGCAGGCATTAATCTTGTATTTCCGCCGATTACTATTGTTCCCGTTCTTTCATTTACAACAACTTTAGCTTTTTCGGATACCGCTCCTACTATCTGATTTTCAATTAATGAAAGGAATGTTACTCTGTCATTTTGATATTTTTGCGGAATGCTAACCCGAACAGAACCGCCATCAAGTGCATGGGCAGGTGCAACAAAAGAAGATATTGTTTTTGAAATTCTGCTTGCCATTGTATAATCGGCTTTATCCAGAATTAATGTTAATCCTGTTTCATCTCCGATATTTGACAGAATATCTCTTTCTATAATTCCGCCGTTTGGAACTCTTGCTGTTGTGGTAACACCTTTTGAAGAACTTGAACCGCCCGCAGAAGCGCTAATTCCGCCAACCGTAACAGGACCCTGCGCTACGGCAACAACTTCTCCGTTAGGAGCTCTTAATTGTGTTTGAATTAATACACCGCCTGCAAGACTCTTGGCATCTGCCATAGCGGAAACCGTAACATCAATTTTATCTCCCTCTTTTGCAAAAGGAGGAATTGTCGCCGTTACAATAACGGCGGCAGAAGCGCCCTTTTGAATATAGTTTGATTGGTCAATTACCATACCGAAATATTGAAGCATTTGCTGGTTTGTCATTTGCGTATGACGGGAATTATCACCGGTATTTTGAAGCCCGACAACTAAACCGTAGCCTGTTACCTGATTTTCTCTTATTCCTTTGACATGAGTTATATCTTTAATTCTTAATGTCTGCTCGGAAATTGCATAACATTCCGAAAACGGCATAACCGTAAGAACTAATGTAAGAAATATTGCAAATATTGATTTTTTAAATACCATAAACTTATTCATCCTATAAATATCCTAAAAAACGCTCCTGATTGCTCTGTTTAAGATACCTTCATTTTGACCTCTTGAAACTGTTCCGACACCATTCATTGCAAACTGCAGGTTAGCAACATGGTTTGAATTTATTTCGCCTGCCTGATTTATCCATTTTGGGTCTACTATTCCCGATACAATCAGGTCAACTCTTTCATTTTGATTAACTAAACTTTTTTTACCCTGTACAAGAAGATTGCCATTTGGCAAAACTTGAACCACCTGAGCTACGATAGTATCTGATACTGCCATATTTCTTACCATCTGGGTAGAACCTGCAACATCAAGATCTCCGTTTGTACCATCCAAAGCACCTTTTAATTTTGTTTTAAAAATAGTATTTATTGCTTTTGTAAAGTTTTCCGCAAGACTGCTTGATTTTGAAGCCGAGTAAGTTCCGACGTCGGATAATCTCGGAGCTTCCGTAAGCACAATTGATACTAAATCGCCGACTCCTCTGGCTCTGACCGTTGCATACATTGTTCTCGGTTCAATCAAAGCACTTTGCGAAGCATTTAACGTAAATAAACTTTCCGCTCCCGCGCTTAGCATTGAAATCAATATTAAAGATAAAATAATTTTTTTCATAGTTATATCCTTACGATAATTTCATTTTGTGAACTTACTTTCCCTGTGTATACTTTATTGTATTTTTCGGAACGAACGGGAATTAAATCACCTATCGCTCCATCCTTTAGAGCTTTTCCCTGAAGAGTTATTCTTAATCCTTTTGATATAAATATTATTTCGACAATTGAGTTTTTAGTTATAACGGATTTTTCTTTTAAAAAGTTCGTTTTTATGATATTTCCTTTTTGAAAATTTCTTGCGCTCATAAACCCGCTTTTATATTCGGTAATTACCTTATCAAGGCAGTCGGAAACTTCTTTTCTTTCAAGAGCCACATCTGCCAGAGTTATTTCTTTTCCGTATGAAATCGGATTTTTTGCCGTTAAAACATTTTTATAAACACGAGTTTGAACATTTATCGGGAATGCCTTAATAACATTGTTTTTTGAGTCTTTAATATATACCCGTTTATAGGAGTTAGGCTGAAAATTATTGTTTTGTGAAATAATTTCAACCTTTGGCAAATAATTATCGTTTGTTGAATAGTTTTCTTTAGGTACACCCGTTATCGTAATTTTAAAATCATCCGAATAATTTTTAAGGTCATTTTGAGTTTTGGAATAAACTTTTTCATAAATAATTTTATTCAGTTTTGCATTATCCAATACTGCACCCTGTGCATAATCGGGAATATTTGCGCCGAATAAAATCAAAGCTGTTATTAAAATTTTAGTAAGTTTACTCATTTTTATCCGCTAATACCTTAAATTATCTGATTTGTTTGTTTTAATATATCAGAGCCTGCCGTAATTACTTTTGAATTTGATTCATAAGCACGTTCTGTTTTGATAAGACCGATTAATTCTTCAACCGTTTGAACATTGGAACCTTCAATAAAGCATTGTTCAATTGTTCCGTATCCTTCTTCACCTGCCGTACCTTGAAGCGGTGTTCCTGATGCTTGAGTTTCCCTGTATAAATTATGACCTATTGCAAGAAGTCCTGACGGATTTTGGAATTTAACAAGCTGAATTTGACCCAGTTGAGTTTGTTCCGAATTTGTTCCTGTTGTACAGGAAACAATTCCTGCTTGAGAAACCGTAATTTCTTTAGCGTTAACAGGTATTGTAATCGGCGGTTGAAGCTGATAACCGTCAGAAGTTACAATTTGTCCGTTAGCATCCATTTGCCATGCTCCGTCACGGGTATAAGCCGTTGAACCGTCATCAAGCGTAATCTGGAAAAATCCGTCGCCCGCTATTGCCATATCAAGTTGTCTATCCGTAGATTGTAAAGTACCTACCGTAAAAATTCTTGTTGTGGCGGATGTTTTAACACCAAGACCGATTTCAATACCAACGGGCTGATATGTTCCCTGACCCATTTGAGCCCCCGGAGTTCTGTATATTTGGCTTAGTAAATCCTGAAATTCCGCTCTTACTTTCTTGTATCCGTATGTAGATAAGTTAGCAATATTATGAGAAATAACATCAAGGTTATTTTGTTGTGCAATCATCCCTGTTGCTGCTGTTGTAAGTGCTCTTAACATTTTTTCGCTAATCTCCTATTTGTTTGAAATATTTCCTAAACTGATAGCATGCTGAACCGTGTCGCTTTCACGCTTAAGCATTGTGCTCATTGTTTCATAACCTCTTGAAACATTGATTGAATTCAGCATTTCTTTTATTGTGTTGGCGTTTGACATTTCGACAAATCCCTGCTGAAGAGAGTATGTTCCGTCGTTTTTTGTATAAAGTCCCGCATCTTGACCGTATATCGGAAGATATTTTGCCTGACCTATACTTGAAATTTTTGTCTTATCTTTAAAATCGCATATTTGAATTTTTTGTAAATTGGCTGTAAAATTCGGATTACATAAACTTATTTGTCCGTTTTCACCAATTACCAAATCTTTTGCAATTTCAAGTCTGTTCATTTCGTTTATATCGTCGGTATCGGGGTCGCGTGTTATTCTGATACGTTTGTTGCGGGTATCCATAACGTAGTCACCCTCTTTATTTATTAAATAATTTTCATCAGTTAGCGCAAACTGACCCGTTCTTTGATAGTAATAATTTTTTTCGTCATATGGAGCATCATCCTTTACATCTTGAAATCTTATTTTAAAGAATCCGTCGCCTTGAAAAGCAACATCCAGTTTATTTCCCGATTCCTGCAAACCGCCCTGCGAAAAATCTATATACGTTCTGTCGGCTCTTGCGCCGATACTAAGACTTCCGACATCTTTATATGTTCCTTTTTCATTTTTTGTCAGAACATTTCCCTGCATAATATCCTGAAAAGTTACGTTTGTTCTTTTAAAACCCGTTGTTGTAACGTTTGCCAGATTATGTGCGGTTATGTCTTCCAAATCAATCATTGCCTGCATTCCTTTGGCAAGCGAACTTATACCCCTTGTAATCATAACGATGCTCCTTTAATTTTGTTATATGCAGACATTATTGAATTTACATAATTTTGAGTTTCTTTGTACGGAGGTATTCCGCCGTATCTTTTAACGGCATTAGGCCCTGCATTATAGGCAGCAAGTGCTAATTTTTCATCATTATTAAATCTGTCCAGAAGTCCTTTAAAATATTTCACACCGCCCTCTATATTTTCTGCCGGATTATATGCATCGTTAATGCCTAAAGCTTTTGCCGTGGCAGGCATTAACTGCATTAAACCCATTGCACCTTTTTTACTTCTGGCATTAGCATTAAAACCTGATTCCTGCTGAATTATGGCTTTAATAAAGTCGCTGTCCACATTATATTTATCGGCAAAAACCTGTATTATTTCGTCAACATTTGCCGACTGTGATTTTAAGTTTATTTTTGATTTCAGGTTTAAAGCAGCTTTTTGAAGCGGTGACAGGCTTTCCTGCTCTGCTGTTTCTTCAGCCCTTTTTTCTATCGGTTTAATTTCATTCGTCTTAACTTCGGTATTATTTTCGATTTTATTATTTCGGGCTAATTTTTCATCAAGTATGGTTTTAAAATCCCTGTTATCTTGAACGGGATTAATACCCTCGTTTTTTAAAACGGCATTAGTATTCAATATGCCCGAAGAATTGATTTTTTCGGACATTCCTTCTAATGCACTAAAGTTGCTTTCAATAGAACTCATGCGTGCAAGTGTAATATTAAGGCTTGAAACTATGCCCTGTGTCATCTGATTGAATACCTACCTCTTACCATCATCGAGGAAGTTAAATTATTATAAACCTCCACATCAATAATATAGTCTAAATTTATATTCAAACTCATCAATCAAAAGATGTAATTTGGCAAAAAAAATAAATCCCGAGGTTGATTTTTTAAAAATCAAAAAAATGCTCTAACATTTTAGATTTAAAATGATATAATCGGATATGAAGAATTTGAATATAGCATTTATCTGGCATTTTCATCAGCCTAACTATCAATCAAGTCCCAATAGTGACTTTCTTTTGCCATGGGTCAGGCTCCATGCTTCAAAAGATTATCTTGATATGCTTAAAAAAATTGACGACTTTGATAATTTAAAGCTTAATTTCGATTTTTCACCCGTTTTATTGGGTTCGCTTCAGAAATATTCCGCAGGTGCAAAGGATTTACATCTTAAACTCCTGTTAAAGGACGAAAAAGAACTCACAAACGATGATAAGTTGTTTATTTTAAATAACTATTTCGACCTTAATTATAAAAATATGGTATTGAAAAGACCGTATTTTGCCGAATTATATAACAGAAGAACTCAAGCTTGCGAATTCGTTCCCGATATTTTTAATTTGCAGGAATATTCCGATATTATGGCAAATTTTACGCTTCTTTGGACGGATAAGACTTTTATAGAAGATTATCCCGATTTAAAAGAGCTTTACGATAAAGAAAAAAACTATACAATAGCCGACAGACGCAAAATTTATGAAATTCAGCTTGATATAATAAACAGAATTTTGAAAGAATATAAAAAGTATCAGGATGAAAATAAAATAGAAATTACAACAAGCCCGTATTATCATCCTATTTTGCCTTTGCTTATTGATTTTAAAAATAAAGAAATTAAAAACACGGACAATTTGCCTGATGATTTTTCAAGAATTGAAGATGCTAAAGAACAAATTAATCGTGCAATCGAAAAGTACGAAGAAATTTTTAATGTTAAACCTAAAGGATTATGGCTTCCAGAGCAATGTGTATCCGAAGATACTGCCGATTTTATTGCAAAACAGGGTTTGAAATGGACTGTACTTGATGAAGGAATTTTATCAAAAACTTTAAATAAAGAATTTATAAGAGATTTTGACGGAAACCTTGAAGACCCGTTTAAGCTCAGTATTAATTATATTACGGATTCAAAAACACCTTTAAATATAATTTTTAGAGATTCGTTTTTTGCGGGATTATTGAATTTTTCCTGCGGAAATTATGAACCAAAACAGGCGGCGCTTGATATATATGAAAAAATAAAAACCATCCAAACTAAACTGCAAAATTCGCCGAAAGAAAACCACATATTAACTATTGCACTGGATGGAGAAAATTGCTGGGAAATGTACCCCGATGACGGGAATATTTTCTTAAAGGAATTATACGGTTTAATTTGTTCGGATGAAACTTTAAAAACCGTCACGGTAAGTGATTTTATCGAAAAAAATATCCCTGAAAAAATTAAAAATCTTTCCTCCGGTTCATGGATAAACAGAAATTTTGATTTATGGATTTCAGAATCGGTAAAAAATGTTGCTTGGCTTTATTTATCAAGTGTATGCGGGGATTTTGAAAATTATAAGAAAAATAATAAAAATAAGGTCAATGAGGAAAAAATTCTTGATGCTTATAAAGAAATTTTAATATCCGAAAGCAGTGACTGGTATTGGTGGTATGGGGAACCGAATAAATCAAAAAATGACGACACATTTGACTTTTTGTTCAGAAATCACCTTATGAATGTGTATAGGATTTTGGGGCTTGAAATTCCGGATTATTTAAAAATTCCGCTTACCGTATCAACAACAAGACCGCTTAATAATCCGACGGGTAAAATATCTCCGTCGCTGTGCTGTGATATAAAAGATGAAAAAAACGAATGGGAAAAAGCAGGGCACATTTTTATTCCCGACAATCCCACTTCAAATATTGCAAGGCTTATTAAAAATATATATTTCGGAACGGATGAAAATTATTTATATCTTAGAATAGAACTAAACAGAGATTCCGTTAAAATTGCTTACGATAAAATCGAAAATCAAATTGCAATTTATATTATTAACGAATATTCAAAGTATTTTTCTCCCGTTCGCTTCGTAAATAAAAATGAAAATACTTATCCGATTATAAAAAATCATTTTTCAAACGAATTAAGACTTGTTTTTAATGAAAAAGAAATATCCAGAATATTTTTAAATCAAGCCATAGATTTTGGCTTATGGACTAAGGCATCAAGTAAAAAATCAGATGTTAAATATAATGAAATTATTGAACTTAAAATTTCTTTTGAAGATTTAAATTTAAATAAGAATAACAAAGAATTTGCTTTTTGCGTTCTTGATGCAACGGACGAAATGATTAATGAAGTCTATCCGCAGGATATTTTAATAAAAATGTCTTAAATACGATAGAAATGTAAACTTTTATTGCGATTTAAGAAAAACTGTAAATATTCAATTTTAAATATACTTTTTATATATAGGATATAAGATATATATAAAACTACGGATAAAAAATTGATAGAACTTCAAGTTGATTTTTCATTATTAAACAGATATTTCGGAATTTCTCCTCAAAAAATTCAGCAATATGCGAATATGGGCTTTGAGGAGATAATGGAGGCTGAAGCCGAACAGGGTAATGCCAAAGCTCAAGAATATAAAAAAATCCTATCAGACCCCGATAAATTACTTGAAATATTTAAATTGTCAAATGTTGAAAATAAACTGACAATTTTACAAAATATGTCCGAATCTGATGTTGATGAATTACTTGTTTACTTAACTCCCGAACAGCTTTCAATGGGGCTTAATTTCTTTACGGATGAAAAGATTATGACAATGTGTCAGGAGCTTCCGACAGAAGTTCTTTCAAATATGGTGCTTGAGAAATTTAATGTTGTTGATATTCTGTCTTTTATGGAAGAAGACAGTATGGATAAATTTATAAAACAACCTGATGTTGAAAGAAGATATGCTCAGGAATATTTTGAAAAGCTTGACCAGAAAACTCTTGAAAAAATGATGGTAAATTCGCTCGGAAATTCCTATGAGGGCAAAACAAAAGATGAATATTTAGGCAATCTTGAAAAAATGGAAGATAATGATTATCAAAGGTTTTTATTATCTCTTGAAAAGAAAGAGAAAATCGGGCTTATGAACGGAATAATAGAACAGGATAACAAACTGCTGTATTTGATTGATAATAAAGACATATCCCGTCCGATGGAATTATTAATGAAGGAAGATAAAATTAAATTAATGGGCAATTTGGAACAAGAATTTTTAATTCCCATGATTAAAGAATTGCCGGAAAATTTAACTCAAATAGTTATGACGCAAATTGATCCCCGTGATTTTGCGGATGTTATGGCTGAAGATTTTCAGGATGTTTTATCTAAAGTTGTATTGTTCTCGTCAAAAGCAGGCTAAATTTTGTAAGCCTTTTTATAAAACAGCCATCCGCCGATAATTGCAATTATTAATACAGGAAGCCATGCCGATAAACATGCCGGTATTTTTCCCGTTGTTCCAAGATTTAGGGCGAATGCTCTTATCATATAATAAACGAAAATAATAAATATGCTGAATAAAAATCCTCTGTTATATCTTGCTCTGGGCGGAGTAATTGCAAGCGGAATACCTATAAGTGCAAGAGCAAGAGTAGTTGCTGGCAGAGCCAGCTTATCAAAAAGATTTACTTTATATTCCAAAAGTTCTTTCTTTTTAAAATACTTCTTGTTTTTGCTGATATGACGCATTAATTTAAAGAAATTAAACTCGTTTGTTGTTTCCTTAACCATTTCATTAACATCACCTATACCAAAAGTTACGTTTGATTCTTCAAACAAACTTGTATTGAAGATTTTTCCGTTTTTTGAAATGGTATAAATAACGCCGTTATCAAATTTCCATCCGTAATCTGCAGCAGCACCTTTTTTAGCTTGAATAATCTGTATGTTTTTCGGATTTGAAATATCAATAACGGTAACATTATTTAAGGTTTTATCTTTGCACCATTGAGCATAGAAAAGACGCTTTAAATTTCCGCCTTTATCAATATCTTTAACCGTAAAATTCATTTTGTTATCGGGGATATGCTTTTGCTCGAGCGAATATATGGCAAGAGATTTTGACTGTACGGATGTTGTCGGAACTATAAATTCATTTATAAAAAAGCTTACAAATGTCATCACAAGGGCAAAGTACAAAATCGGTTTTGAAATCCTTGCTATTCCTATACCGCAAGCCTTGAATATCGTAATTTCGGATTTCAAGCTTAAATCATTAACGGTCATAACCGTTGCAAAAAGAGTTGAAATAGGAATTGTTAAAACAAAAACCTGCGGAAGATTGAGTATTACCATCATTATAGCAATATGAAAAGGTATTCCGTACAGGGAAATCTGCTTTATAAGCTGTGTGAATGTTTCGGATGCAAATATAATCGAAGTAAAAATAATTACGCCAAGAAGAAAAACACTTACGAGCTGGCGCAGGATATACCTGTCCAGAATACTCAAGGTATTATATTTTTCTTTAATACGATTTTTTATTTCTTTATATTTTAAATATATTTTTTCCGTTACCATCATACATTTCTGTTCTTTTTGAAGCCGTATCTTTAAATAACTTGATTTTCTCATCATCAGACATATTTTTCAAGTCATTTAATTTATTTTCCAATGTCTTAAAAGTTTCCAGTATATTATCAAGATTATTATTAAACATATTTATTGCAAGTGTTGAATTTGTTTGAGCAAGCCTTGTCATATCACGAAATCCGCTTGATGCTATTTGTTTTGCTTCATCACTTGCCGAATTAAAAAGAAGAAAAGATAAAATTGTCGGCAGATGCGATATTTGAGCGCATAATTTGTCATGAATATTCATATTGACAACAAGAGGTATTGCACCGGTATCCTTAATTATTTCTTCTAATACAGAATTATTTTTTTCTATTAACCATTTTGCTTTATTAAATAATTTTTCATCACCCGAATCAAATCCCGAATTTTCATTTCCTGCCATAGGGTGAGATAAAATAAAATCAAAGTTATATTTTTTATTTAATAAATCTTTTTTAACCGAGCAAACGTCGGTTACTATTGTTTCTTTTTTTAAAAGCGGATTTAATTTTTCAAGGATTTCCGGTGTTTTTTCAATTGTTGAACAAACAAAGACAACGTCTGCATCCTTTAAAATTTCAAGATTATCACTCGCATCAAGCGAATATTCTTTTGCCTTATTAAAACTTGAAGCGGAATAAGACAGGATTTTATATCCTTTTTTATGTAAAACTCTTAAAAGAGAACTTCCTATAAGTCCGAGTCCTGCTATCCCGATTTTTAAATCTTTGTTCATAAATTTATTATATTAAACATTTTGTTTTATGAAAAGCAAAAATAAATATGCAGTTTAGCAACTAAAGTTTTTATTGTATAATTAACCTATTGATACAAAATTAATGAGGATATAAAAATGCAGGTTTCTTATGAATGGTTAAATGAATTTGTTGACTTGGAGGGGATATCTCCCGAGGAGATTGCTCATAATCTTACAATGTCGGGACTTGAAGTGGAAGAAGTTGAATATAAAAAACCGGCATTTACAAATATTAAAACTGCAAAAATACTTAAAATTGATAACCACCCGAATGCTGATAAGCTTCACCTTGTAACGCTTGATATAGGCGGAGTTCAAAAACAGGTTGTCTGCGGAGCGCAAAATATTGAGGCGGGGCAAATTATTCCTTATGCTTCAATCGGTTCAAAAGTATTAAACAGAAAAACAGGCGAGCAATATGAACTCACCGCAGCAGTTATAAGAGGGGTTGAATCGCAGGGAATGTTATGTTCCGAGGATGAACTCGGTTTATCCGGAATGCAGGAAGAAGACGGTATACTTATTTTAAACAGATTGTTTGATAATATAGAATTAAATCAGCCGTTAGAAAAAATATTAAATCTGACCGATGAAATAATTTTTCATACTGCGCCGACTGCAAACCGTGGTGATGAGATGAGCGTTATAGGTATTGCAAGAGAATTATGTACGTTGTTCAACAGAAAGTTGAAATTTAATCCTCCCGTTATTGAAGAAAAATCCTGCGATTTTAAGGTAGAAATTAAAGACGATGAGATATGCAAATATTACTCGGCTGCAGTTTTAAAAAATCTTAAAATTAAACCGTCGCCCGATTTTATTCAAAGAAGAATAATATCTTCAGGCATGCGTCCGATTAATAATATAGTGGATATTACAAATTATGTTATGCTTGAACTCGGTACTCCCCAGCATGCTTTTGATTATGATAAATTAGATAACTATCTTTGCGTAAGATATGCCGATAACAGCGAATCAATCGTAACAATTGACGAAACGGAAAGAAAACTTACGGATAAAAGCGTTGTTATAGCGGATAAAAATAAGCCTGTATGTATTGCAGGGGTATTCGGCGGTTTGAATTCCGAAATTGATGATAATACAAAAAACATTGTTCTTGAAGCGGCATATTTTACACCGCACACTAACAGAAAATCGGCAAGAAGCGTAAACTATGCTTCTGAAGCTTCGGGAAGATATCAAAGAGGAATTGATATTGAAATGGTTCCTGTTGCTCTTAATCGTTCCGTTGAACTTTTAGAAAAATATGCGGATGCTGAATTTATAGGTATGTCAAAAACAGGAAACGCTAAATTAGAAGATATAGAAATTGTTTTAAGAAATTCAGAAATTAAAAGAATTTTGGGAATTGAAATTGAACAGGCTCGTTCGATTGAAATACTTGAAAATCTGGGCTTTACTTTATCGGGTAAAAACGAAAGCGCGGCAAGATTTAAAGTTCCAAGTTACAGATATTCGGACGTTACAAGAGAAATTGATTTAATTGAAGAAATTTCAAGAATTGAAGGCTTTGACAAAGTAACCCCGCAGATTCCTCCGATATCAGAGGGTGCTACAATCAGTTTTGATACTAAAATAACAAGATTAGTAAATGAAACAATGCTATCCTACGGATATGACGAAATTGTAACGGGTTCGCTTGTCGGAAATAATCTTTGTAATACATTCTTACAGCCGTTAAATGAAGAAGTTGCAATCAAAGTAAAAAATCCTCATTCGGATGATTATACTACCTTAAGACAGATGCTTAATCCGAGTATGCTTGCTGTTGTTAAAGATAATTTTGACAACGGTCAAAAGAATTTCAGACTTTATGAAATCGGAAAAACATACATTAAAAAATCGGAAGCAACCGAAGACGATGCGGGCGTAACGGAAATCAGGAAACTTGCAGGATGTATATTCGGAACATTAAAAAATGATTTATATACAAAACAGGAAGATGACTTTTATACATTAAAAGGAACTCTTGAAAGCCTTTTTGAAAGATTGGGAATTTCAAAAAGAATTATTTTTTCTGAATTTAGCGAAAATGACAGAAAAAATTATGAATTTATTCATCCGGCACAGGGCGCAACCGTTTCAATTCTCGGAAAAAATAAAGAAAGCATAGGTTTTATCGGTAAACTTCACCCTGTTTTATCCGATAAATTAAAATTCAATGTGCCTCTTTATATTTTTGAAATTAATCTTGAAGAAGTTATAACGGCAACAAATGAAACGGTTTCAAAATATAAAAAACTTCCCGTGTTTGGTGCTGTGCAAAGAGATATAGCTTTTGTTACAAATAAAGAAATAACAATTGAAGAAATAAATAAAGTGATTAAAAAATCTGCGGATAAAAACCTCTTCAAAGGCTCAAAAGTATTTGACATCTACGAGGGTCAGGGAATTGAGGACGGTAAAAAATCTCTTGCATTCAGGATTACTCTTCAAGACGAAAACAAGACAATGACGGACGATATTATCCAAAACGAAGTAAATAAAATAAAAATGGGACTTCAAAAAAATATTATAGGCTTAACTTTAAGATAAGGGCTTAAAATATGATTTTAGTTACCGGCGGAGCGGGCTATATCGGTTCTTTTGCTGTTTTAAAATTGTCCATGCAAAATGAGAAGATAGTTATTTTTGATAACTTATCGACGGGACATATTGAAACAATAAATACTCTGAAAAAGATAAATCCCGATATTTGTTTTGTGCAGGGAGATTTGAATAATATTTCGGATATTGAAAATATTTTTAAAAAATATGAAATATCGGAGGTTATTCATTTTGCAGGACTTTCAATTGTTGAAGAAAGCATTAAAAATCCGTCAAAATATTATAAAAATAATGTTGCGGGAACTGTAAATCTGCTCAATGCAATGGTTAAATATAATGTTTTAAAAATAGTCTTTTCTTCCACGGCTTCCGTATACGGAGAACCGGAATATACTCCCATTGACGAAAATCACCCCAAAAAACCCGTCAATCCTTACGGAAAAACAAAATTAATAATCGAAAATATTATGGATGACTATGATAAAGCTTATAATTTAAAATCAATCAGATTGAGATATTTTAATGTTATAGGGGCGGATAATTTATCAAGAATTGGAGAATGGCACGATACGGAAACTCATCTTATCCCGAATATTATTAAATCAGCATATATTAAAACTTCTCCTTTTAAAATATTCGGGGATGATTATGCTACACCTGACGGCACCTGTATAAGAGATTATATTAATGTCTGTGATTTGGCGGATGCTCATTATCTTGCAATAAAATATCTAAGAAAAGAAAATAAAACCGATGTGTTTAACCTTGGAACGGGAACAGGAACAAGCGTTAAAGAAATATTTAACTTAACAAGAGGGGTTTTAGGTAAAGATATACCGTTTGAAATCGCACCAAAAAGAAAAGGCGACCCTGCTATTTTATGTGCAAGCTCTAAAAAAGCGCAGGAAATATTAGGCTGGAAAATTAACCATAGTATTAAAGAAAGTATTAAAACCGCATATCTCTGGGAAGATAAACTGCAAAAATTAAAAACTATATAAAAAACGGTCGGTTTTACCCGACCGTTTTTTATACATGCTGTATCTGTTATGATATTAAACTAGCGTAGTCAACGCTCTTATATGCATTAACAAGTCCCGTAAGGTCAATATTATTATCTTTGTTATAAGCATCTATTGCGCCTTCGGTGCTTTCATAACCGTTTGTAGCTAACCAAGCTCCGACACTTTCCGCTATAGCATTATACCAAGTTTCTTCATTAATATCTGATGCATGGTCTGATGTTGCTATAAATTCAATACCGGTATTTTCTTCGGAGCTGTCGATAACATATATACCGTTAGCAACACTTGGATCTGCACCGGCTAAAGCTTCTTTGATTGTATCTTTATCGATTGAATTTCTAACGGTAAACACGCTGCGGCTTAAATCAGCATTATATGTTTCACCCACACCTTGATATACGTTAAATACAATACCAACGGTTGTTGCGGTAGCATTAATGCTTAACTTATCATTATTTCCGCCGCCTTCATATATTCTAAGCGATGTATTATTATCAAGCGCAGATACAACATTATAAGTGTCGCTGTTTGCCTGTTCATCGGTTCTTATAACATCATGGCCTCCGTTATAGTTATATGTTAAAGCAGAAGCACCGCCGACATTTGTGTAGTTATATTTATTATTTGAAGTGATTGTTGTTGCCGTATCTGATGTTGTATTAATTACAACTGCATTATTTGTTTCAGTTGCGGAATTATCAAGCGTTTGAGCGGTTGTATAGCCTTTTACGCTATATGTATGGTCTGCATCCGTTAATTGCATAGAGGGCTTAGTTGCTAAGAAATTTCTGTAATAAACATGTCCGAGTTCGCCCGAGCCGTCTTTTCCTAATTTCATACCTAAGTCATTGGTTGAAGTATTAGAGTTGAAGCCCATATTTATTTCACCTTTTACTACGGACAAATCTCCAAATGCAAAAGTTTCAACTTTATCGATTTCATATGTATTAGCTGAAGAAATAATATCAACTCCGAAATTACCTTTTGTACCTGTATTATCTATATTATATTTAAAGGTATGATTTCCCGCGTTAAGATTAGTCCAAACTTCACCTTTTTCGGTCGAAATAAATTCACTACCGCTTTTGTTTGTTTTTGCAAAATATTCTTCAACGGCTTTTGTTTCTTTTCCGACAGTAATAGAATTTAAGCTGTGATTAATTGCATAATCCTTAACGGTAATATTATTTTCATATTGTTTACCGCCTTTTGCACCTGAATAGTTAATGATTAAATCCGAACCATTTTCACCGTATGCAAGATTTACGCCAATACCTTTATCAAACGTAATGGTATCATTAGCATTTTCTCCGCCGTAAAAGACTGTATCATCACCGTCATTTAGACTGTATTTAAATAGATTATTACCTGCACCGCCGTATACGCTATCGGAACCGCCGCCTCCGATTAAGGTGTCATCTCCGTCATCACCATATATTGTATCATTTCCTAAACCACCGCATACGCTGTCATTTCCTGTATTACCATACAATATATCATCGTCTTCGCCGCCATCTATTACGTCGTTTCCTGAACCGCCGTATACACTATCGGAACCTACTCCGCCAAATATGCTATCGTTGCCGTTTCTTCCGTTTATCGTATCATTGCCGGTGCCGCCATAAAGCTTATCGCCGGCATTAGAGCCAATAATTGAATCACTGCCTGCTCCGCCATCTAATACTAAACCATTTTTAGCCGTATAAGAAGATATTGAGCCTGCATCAATAGTATCGGCAAGAGCAGTACCTGTATATTTGTTATGTGCTAATTTTCCGCTTGAATTAATAAAGTAATCATAGCCAACTCCAAGCTTAGCTACTTCTGAAAGATTTTCATCATTAATTTTAACGGTAGCACCCGTATCTTTTCCTAAAAGGTTTTTAATTGTAACACTACCTTTGTCGCTTTTTATTATTAAATCGTTATTCTTTCTTGTATAACGGTCTTTTTCAGCTACTTCCGAGAATGTTAAACCTGATATATTAATTGTTTCATCTTTTGATGGAGTATATACATCATCGCCAAAACTTTCAGCAGTATATACAACTCTTGTAACACCGCTGCCACCTATTATGCTGTCGTTTCCGGCTCCGCCATGGATATAATCATCTCCTGCTCCGCCTTTTAATACATCGGCTTTGCTTGAACCAAAGATTGTATCATTACCAAGACCGCCATCTATTGATACACCTTTGCTTGATGAACCGCTGTAACTTCCTGCATTAATACTATCGGATAAGCTGGAACCGATAAATTTAGCATTTGCCTTACCTGATGAAGGATTGAAGTATTCTTCACCCGTTGAAAATACGGGAGTATCGGTTGTCTTTAAATTTCTGCCGTTTACTATAACTTCGGCACCCGTATCCTTGTTAAGATAATTCTTAATTGTAATATTACCTTTATCACTTTTTATTACTAAATCGTTATTCTTCTTTGTATAACGGTCTTTTTCTGCCACTTCGCCAAATGTTAAACCTGATAAGTCAAGTGTTTCACCTTTTGTAACGGTATAAGTATCATTACCAAAGTTTTCCGTATCATATATAGCTTTTGTAACACCGGTTCCGCCTATTATGCTGTCATTTCCTGCACCGCCATAAACGGTATCATCTCCGGCACCTGCCTTTAATACGTCATTTCCCGTACCGCCGTACAATACGTCATTTCCTGCACCTGATGTTATGGAACAGTTTCCTGCACCGCCAACAAGGAAATTACTTCCTGCTGTATCAATTAAAGAGTCGTTACCATCACCGCCATATAAATAATCATCTCCTGCTCCGCCTTTTAAGGTATCATTATTGCTTGTACCGTATATTGTATCGTTTCCCGCACCTCCGTCTAAAGTTAAACCTTTTGCTGAAGGAGATGTCGGATATTCTCTGCCGTCAATAAAATCTTTTAATCTTGTACCTGTGTATTTTCCTTTATGTTCTGATGGGTTAACGGTTTCATATAAAACAACATCATTTAGGTTTTTATCTCCTATTGTAACTGTTGCACCTGAATCGGTTGCAACAAAATTCTTAACCGTAATAAAACCCTGGTCGCTATTTATCATTAAATTATTTTTATTGGAACTGTCTCTAAAGAATTGAGAAGATTCGGAAACTCCTGTAAATGTAAGCCCTTTAATATCTAATCTTTCACTTTTTGTTAGGGTATATGTATCATTAATACTACCAGCTTCAACACCGGTATAATTTGAAACATTATTTCCCGCTCCGCCAATTATACTGTCGCTTCCGCGGCTTCCTATAATTGTGTCATCACCCGCACCTGCTTTTATGACGTCGGAGTGAATTGAGCCTGTAATAGAATCATTTCCGAGTCCGCTGTCTATTGTTACCCCTTTTGAACCGAAGGGCAAAGATGTGCCGTATGAAGAAGCACTGATTGAATCTCCAAATTGCGTACCTGTTGCTTTTATAACACCTTCCGGAAACCAGTTAATGCTTGTTCCGAATTGAGTATAAAAACCTTCCAAACCGTAATGGTAGGTGTATTCTTCCTGACTGCTTGTTTTAACACCTATACTCATTGATGATGTGGCTGTAAAACCTGTAAATTTAATATCTTTTCCGTTAACTTTTAAAGTTAAAGTATTTCCTGAAATTGATTTATTTGTTAATAAATCCGCTATATTGCCGTCATAAATTAAACGCAGTTAATAACGTCCGCTTAAATTGTATGTCTTTGAAGACGTAACATTGTTCAAGTTAACTTCCACAGGCGGTTTAGAAATCATACTACCCATTAATTTTTCTCCTTCATACTTTTTAATTTGATTTTTCTACAAATATAGAAGCCAGTTTAACATTTTGTTAATCGGCGTACACCATACATAAGTACTAATTAATAACATTCAGTTACATCATAATGCCGTTATTATAAGCGGTTGCATATTGTCGTTTTTCTAAAAAGAAAAGCTCCTCAAGCTCTTTATGAAATCCGCTGAATCTGGCTAAAAATGTTCTGCAGGGTTCGGTTTCAAGTTTTGGATAAAAGCTTGTTAATTCATACCCATGGTTTTCTATCAGTTTACTTATTCCGATTTCATATTTTGCAACCACGTTATACTTATGGTTTTGTTTTTCTATTGAAGACATAAAATCAATAAACCAATCTTTTGAATAAATTTCTTTTGAAATTGATAAGAAATAAGATTGGATATGAAGCATATAATCCCATTCAAAAGTATCGGGATACATACCTCTTTTATAAGAAGTAAATCCGTAAAAATCCTTGTTTTCTTCTCTTTTAAAAAACGGCTCAAGGCTTCTTCCCTGAAAAATAACACTATCATTACAGAATATAAGTTTGTCTGCTGAATCCAAAATCCCCTTTTCTTTTAAGAAAAAGAACCCTCTTTTGTATGAACCGAAATCATATTCACCATGGTTTTTCAATATAAGAACATCAACATAAGAGCTTAATAATTTTTCTAATTCACTGCGAACCAATTGATTGTTGTCATAAACAGCGACTATATAATCTGAGTACCTTTTTAACTCATTAAGATAGGAAAAAATATCATCATAAATATATCCGTTAGGACTATATCCCGCAAATACAATTGCTCTTTTTTTTACTCAAAATTTTACTCCGCTTTTTTAATGCATGTATTTATTAAATCAATTTGTTTTTTAAGCATATCCTTTAAATCGCATTTTTCTATAATGGTTTTTCTTGCATTTTCGGATATTTCGGTATATTTTTCCCGATTGTTTATTACCTCGGTTACTTTTTTAATAATCGCACCTATATCGTTAAAATCAACCAGAAGTCCGTTATAATTATCCTGCATATATTCCGTAACGGGAGGGGTATCCGAAGCAACAATGACACAACCCGTTGCCATTGCTTCAAGCATAGACCAGGATAATACAAAAGGATATGTTAAATATATGTGAGCCGAAGAAATCTGCAATAATTTAAGATAATCTTTATAAGGAAGTGCTCCGACAAAATGAAGTCTTGACATATCGTATTTAAACATTTTAAGCATTTCGGTTTTAAATGTTGAATTATGAAGTTTTCTTCCGTAGCAAACTCTGTCTTCGCCTGCTATTACAACATGCAAATCGGGCATTTGCTGCATTAAAATTGAAGCAGCTGTCATAAATTGCGGAAAACCTCTGTATTCTTCCATTCCTCTTGTTGCATAGGTTAAAACCTTGTCCTTGCGGGTTAATGTTATATTCGTATTTGGAATTTTAAATTGAACATTCTTATCGGGTTTAAAGTATTCCGTATTAATACCTTCGTGTATTACTTTGATTTTATTTTCAAATATTTCGGGGATTTGCTGTTTTTGCCAGTTGGTTGGTGTTAAAACATAATCGGACTTTACTAAATCCTGCAAAATGTGGGAATTTTTGCAAACCAAATCGGCTTTTTTATTTATATCAATGTCTTTATCTATAAAATCAACATCACTGTTTTCATAGTTGTAATACCATTCAACATAGCTTATATATGGAGTTTCCGGGAAGACTTCTTTTACAAACATAGAACTGCCCCAGGAATGTCCGATAATTAAATCGGGTGCAAACCCCTGATTTTTTAGCTGTAAAAGTTCGCTCGCCGCTGCTTGACCATGGATTATTGCTTCCTCGTAAAATCTTAAATAACCGTGGCAATCATCGGGGACAGTTCTTCTTAATTCGTATTCTATTTTAACAACTTTTTCAAAAGTTGGTGTAGTGGTATTGTTTGTTATAAAAATAATCTTATTGTTTTTATCCGCAGTAAGTACGGAAAGAATATGCCTAAATTGTGCAGGAAAATTCCTGTGAATAAATATGATATTAATAACACAGTCTCCTTGTTTTTAGTACTATACTCAAGATTATACCAAAATCATAAAAAGAATACTTAAAAAATTATTCCATATTTGATTCGTATTCAAGATTATACTCATCCGCAATTTCAGTTAAAGCTTCGTTAATAAGCCTAACCCCTAAAGGAGTAGCTATTGTGTTTTTTATTAATTCGTTATTTTGAATAATTACCTCATGCTGCTTATTGTATTCAGAATGACTCATGTCATAAAAAGATAACATTCTGCCAAGCTTTTCGTATGACTTTTCAGGATTATCCTCGTCATATACACCTATACTTTTCATTTGATTCAGTATTTCTTCATCGCTCTTATCATCAAAAGACATATGATTGAATGTTAAATATTTTTTATACATTTCTATTAATTCTTCTTTTTTTACCGAATAATCTATGCCGAATTCATCTAAAAACTTGCGATATATTTTTGTTGATATATTTATTGCACTTGCCTCATCAATATATTGTGGGGTTTGGGGAGTTTTTGTCATTCTTGATATTCGACCGTTCGGTGCTATTGCTTCAACAGAACTTATATTACTAAAAAGCAAAGATGCAACATCTTCTGGAGATAACGGCACTTCTGTCGGATGACCATGGATAATCATATAACCTTTTTTAAGCGCTTCAGTATCAAATACGCATTTATTTTCATCGCCTTGAACTTCTTCTAACACCTCACCGTCTTCTGAAAAGATAAAGCCGTATTCCCTGCCGTCATCATTCACATGTTCTAAAGTTTTTTGTCTTGCAAGCTCTTTTGCTTCTTCAAACTTGGTTTTATTTGATTTAACAAATACATCCGATTTTAGTTCAAGCGGACGAGCACTTTTAAAACTTAATTTTTTTATATTTTGTACATTTGGATTAAAATTAACTGAATTTATCATAAAATCACCTTTTGCTTTTTATAAGTT
Organism: uncultured bacterium; assembly: GCA_902796305.1. Taxonomy (GTDB): domain Bacteria; phylum Cyanobacteriota; class Vampirovibrionia; order Gastranaerophilales; family Gastranaerophilaceae; genus RUG14156. The sequence continues at coordinate 51,416 of CADBOJ010000072.1, forward strand.
AAGTGATTGTTAATAATTGACAAAAAAGATTACTTTCTTAAAAAAATTTAATAAAATAAATATTGATATAGTTATTATTAGCAATCAGTATGGAATAATTTTATGATTAAAGTTCTATTTGTATGTTTGGGAAATATTTGCAGATCTCCAATGGCGCAGTTTGTGTTTAAACAAATGGCAGAAGACAGAGGTTTATCCGGTTATTTTGAAATTGATTCGGCAGGAACAGAAAGCTATAATGAAATACACCATGCCGGTATTCATTACGGCACACGTGAAATATTAAAAGAAAAAAATGTTCCGTTTGAGGAGCATTATTCCCGCCGTATCAGAACAAATGATTACGAATATTATGATTATATTATAGCGATGGATGACAGCAATATTGAAGATATACAATCCCTAACGGGTCTGGATACCGAACATAAAATATATCGCTTATTGGATTTTACAAGCCACCCCCGCAATATCAAAGATCCGTGGTATACGGGTAACTTTGAAGAATGCTATGAGGATATTGTTGAGGGATGCAGTGCTTTTCTGGATTTTTTAAAAAAATCGTAAGATATAAAACCCCATAGTGCGGAATTAATAATGAATCAAGCATAAAAATTATGCTTGATTCATGTATAATGTTACCAAATCTTGTATTCTATTTTCATTGTTGCCGTTTAACACATCAACAACAGAATCACCGCCAAGAAAAGCTGTTACTTGTGCTTTTATATTATTTAATTTATCAATTGTAGCGCTATCTGTTGCTTTAACAGTTCCCCCCGCACTAATTGTTTCTATGGCTCCATTGCCAAAAAGAGTACTGCTATAACTACCTGAACCGTTATCTTGGTAAAAATCTTCTACTTGAACATAGCTTCTTGATTTAGTATCAAAAATAATCAATGAATTATTGTTGTAATTTGACATAAGTACAACATTTTTCTTACTTAAACCTGATACTGTAAGCTTATCTTTTGCTCCGCCTTTATCACGTATTGTAACTGCAGTATTTTGTGCAAATTTAATATTATATACATCGGAAGAACCAATCTCTGCACTAACACTGCCTTCATCCAAAAGATACACATTTTTGCAGGAAGTTATGTTATATGTATCTTTACGGTTGCCGTTACTTGAGTGAATTTTTATGTTTTCAGATTGTTTTATATTATAAGTATTTGAGCCACCTGATTCCGAAATTGTCCAGTTATCTGAAGCAAGGTATGTTGCCCAAGCAGTATCAGACCCTTTAACATAATTAAAGTTAAACACATCATTATGATTATCGTCTACATGTGCTGCTTCATCGGTAATTTTAACATTTGTGGCAAAAGTTGTTGTTTTTGTTTTTCTGTCATAAAGTCCCGATATTATATATGTATCTTTTCCTGTTTTATCTGTAATATCTATATCGGAAGTATTGGTAAATGCGTATCTTACATTTCCGTGCTTATTTGTAATGTTTATAGCATTACTGTTGCTTACGGTCATTATATCGTTACCGTTGATGCCGTCAGCATCGGAATCAACTATTGTTGCATTGTGCACGTTAGTTAGTCTATACGCTTCTCTTCCGCCACGGTCATCTATATTTACATTTGTTGCATTTGTAATTGTATAATTGTCATTTTCGGAATGTTTGTCGAGGATTTTAAGTTTTGTTGTTATATAGCTCATCGTGTAATTATCTCTACCTTCGCTATCATCTATATCAACATTATCGCAGTCGTAAAATGTATATCTATCCCCGCCTTGTTGATCATTTATATTAACATTAGAACATGAAGTAACGGTATATCTGTCATTTCCTCTTGCATGTCTATAACCGTTTTCCGAATCGGCGATTGTAACGGTATCGGAGTTTGTTATCGTATATGAATCATTTCCGTTACTGTCGGCAATTCGAAAATGATGGGATTCATTGGCAATATATTTATCATTACCATTTCTCTCTTCTAAGTACATATAAGTCGTATTATTAAGGTTATATCTGTCATTGCCAAATAAATCATGCGTTTTACATTCTACACTGTTAGTTACCTTAACATTGTCAAATGTATATGAATCATTTCCGGCATAATCACAAATCCAAAGGTCTGTTTTAAGACTGTCATCATCTACGCTATCCGCTGATTTAAGCTGGTCGCAATTTTTTATTACGTATTTATCACTACCTTTGTAATCATCAACTTCTAACCCTCTGGAATTTGTTATTTCATAGTAATCGTTTCCAAGCTCATCAATTACATGTACGGGTGCGGTATTCGGAGAAAGCCCGTTTACATAATATTTATCCGAACCTGCAATGTCACGAATTTCTGTTTTATCTTTTGAATTTGAAATGTTATATATTGTAGCTCCGACATTAGAGAAAATATTTTCAGCAGACGCTGAATCGGTAAAAGTCTTTTTAACATAGCTATATGCATTTGAATTTGCATCTGTATAAACACTTGCGCTGTTAACACAAACCAGATTGTTATTTACGCCGCAGTACAAATAATAATCTTTAATTCTTGTAACAGATAATTTATAGTTCGTATAGTCTCCAAATTTAATAAAAATCAACAGATCGTTATTATCTTTAATATAAGTTAGATCTTCTCCTCCGAGATTACTAAAATTTAAAGTTGACACACCTGCATAAGCTTCGTTTGCAAAAACATAATTCGTATCTGCCGTTTTTGAATTAATTTCATATGTATAATTATCCGCTTTTTTAATTTTCACTGTCCTAGCCATAAAAATCCCCTTTAACTGTTTTTACAAATGTCATAACACCTTGTGAGAAATTCTAACATACATATATTGTTTATGGTATAAATTTTTAAGAAATATATAGTTAAGGTTTTATCTGAAAAACCGTTATCATAATGTTGAAAATATAGTATAATTTAAAAAAAAGAGAAGTTTACAAATGAAAATACTTCATACACTGCTTATGATATTGCTGTTGCAAACTGTTGTTTTTGCACAAATTGTACCCGATACGATTTATGCCATAACTCCTGTTACGCTTACGGATACAAATCTTAAACGTAATACCGTTATTGAATTATCCGTGATAAAAACGGGAAAATTGACAAAAAATATTAATTTAGAACACGATGAAAAAATAGAAATTAAAATTTTGGATTATATATTGCCAAAGCGCGGAAAAAGAAACGGATATTATAATGTATTGTATGAAGGCGAGGAAAGTGCAAAAGGTACAATGCGGGTTTCGACCCCGACGGATATAAAAAAATTGGCAGGAAATGTCGGATTGACCACGGCAGGTATTTTGCTTTGCGTACCGGGACTATCGCAGGTTGTTGCGGCAGGAAAGGGTCTTGTAAAACCCAATGAAAATCAGACCAGAATGCAATCCGTCGGATATAATGTATACAAAAGCACCCCTCTTGCATACACAGAAAAAGGTGTTGATTTTTTAGCACCAGAAAACAGCGTTGTTGTTATAAGATTAAAACCCCTGAATGCGGACTAAAAACAGTAAACCATTGAATTTATCAGTAAAATTGACTGTTTTTTTATGCTGTTCTATGGAATTTTGGCTGTTTTAATGCGGTTTTTAATAATATAATTATGAGCAAGACCACCCGAAAGACGATGAGAGTAAATTTACATTTAAAAATTCAGCACCTCTTCATAATTTTCTATCCTAAAAAATAAATTATGGCGTGCATTTTCTATAATATTCAGTTTTTTACCGAAAAATTCTTTTTGAGCCGAAACATTAAATATCGGGTCATCTTCTCCGATTAATGCTTTATCAAAAATATCTTTTATATTTTGCTTATTGTTTTGATAAATTTCTTTTAAAGCATTAAATTCCTCCCTGCAACTATTAACAGTTCTTTTTGAATGATGAAATTTTTTCCATTCCTCACTTGTTTTAATTAAATAATTTTTTGCAAAATCGTCTGCGCTTTCTTCCGTTATATTATATAAAACTTCTTGAATTTTACCGGATAAACCTAAATGCTCATCAAAAAGATACGGATTTCCGCTTAGTGCAATTTTTTTATCAATTTTAAAATCAAATTCAAAAATTGAAGAAACAAATACACCTGCAGAAAAAGCGATTAAATTAAAGGTTTTATATTTTGAAAAATCAAAATCCAGTTTTAAATCGGAATAATCATACAAAAGTAAGACATCAGAACTTGCTTTCAAATGCTCAAACTCATATTCGTCACAGCCCCAGCCCGTGAAGAATATTAAAAGGTTATCGGAATTTTTATCAATTAAATATTTTTTCATAGTGCAACTTTCCTATTCAACATCAAAATCAAAATAAGTATCAGGGTAAGGCTCGTTATCAAGGGTAAAATGCCACCATTCGGAATCAATTCCCTTAAAACCGGCTTTAATCATAGCATTATGGAGAATTTTTCTGTTATTTTTTTGTTTTCTGGTTAACTTTTTGTAATCAGGATGTGATATTTCGCTGAATAAGTCGAACACTCCGCCCATATCAACGAATGAGCCGTCTTTTTTAATTAAAGTTAAATCAACGGTTGAACCTCTTGTGTGTCCCGATTTTTCGGCAATATAATTACCTTTGATTAAATCCGATTTTTCTAAATCGGGAAAGAATGCTTTATCTCCCGCATCATTCGGGTTGTTAATCCATTCTACGAAATTATCAACAGCTTTTTGAGGTCTGTATGTATCCCAGATTAACAATCTATAACCCTGTTTTCTTAAATCCTCTGCCGCTGTTTTAAGAGCATTTAATGATTCTTTTGTCATATATGCAACAGGGGCTTTGTATCCTTTTATTTTGTTGCCCGTAAAATTATTTGAAGAAAAATATCGTATATCATAAACGGCATCATCAATAACGCTTGAAACAGGTGCAAAATCAGTTTTGTCGTATGAAATTTCGGATGCAAAAACGGTTTGTATGAATCCAAAGGCTATAATTGCGGTTAAAATTATTTTTTTCATTTTATTTATTCCTTATTTTGCCAATGTTTATATATTTGGGCAAGAATTGCTCCCGAAATGTTGTGCCAAACGGAAAATATTGCTCCGGGTACCGCAGCTTCCGGTATTAAAGGAAATGCAGTATTTGCAAGACTTGTTGCAAGACCGGAATTTTGCATTCCGATTTCTATTGAAAAAGCTTTTGTTTTTTCGACATTCAATCTTAAGATTTTTCCCGTTAAAAATCCGAATAAATATCCTGAAATATTATGAAGTATAACAATTATAAGTATTATAATTCCTGCGGAAAAAATTTTTTCAGCATTATGCGATACAACGGAAGCTACTATAATACATATAGATATAACGGAAATTGAGGGCAGTACTTTTATAATTTTTTTGGTGAAATTACCGAAAAATTTATTTATTATTATTCCGAGAATGATAGGGATAAGAATAACATTTATAATCCCTATAAACATTGCCGAAATATTTGTTTCAACAGTGGTTTTCAGTATCATATAAGTAATAAGAGGAGTTAAAATCGGAGCAAGCAGAGTATTTACGCTTGTCATACATACGGATAGTGCAATATCTCCTTTTGAAAGATATGTTATAACATTGCTTGCAGTTCCTCCGGGGCATGTTCCTACAAGAACAACACCCGCAGTTAAAGCCGAATCTAAATGAAATAAACTGCTTAAACCTATGGCAATGGCGGGCATGATTGTATACTGGGCAATACTTCCTGCTATAATTTCCTTGGGATGAGAAAATATTAAAACAAAATCCTTTGATTTTAGGGTTAAACCCATCCCAAACATAATAACCATTAATAAATAATTGATATATGATGTTTTAATAAATAAAAAATAATTCGGAAAAAATAAAGAACAAAATGCAACAATAAGTATTATTAATGCCATATATTTTCCGATAAATTCGGGTATTTTGTTCAATTTATCCATTTATGTTAAGTATAAAAACTAATGAATACCATGTCAAGAAATAGTGTTATCAATGATTATAATAAAGCTTAATTTGTATTGAAGCAAATTTTGTTCAAGAGTATAGATAATGAAATCTATTATTTTCAGATTTTATCGAGGCAATAAGCATATAGAATGTGGAAAATTCAAATATTATTTTACTAAGGCAAAAAATGTCTACGGGGGGACTTGTCTTGCTCGTTCGCATTAAACGGGCTCAACAAAAAACTCAACGTTTTTCGTTTCCGCCCTCTGCTCACTCGCGCTGAACCCCCGAACAAGGCTAAAGCCTTGTGGGGCTTAAAGTCCCAATTGACATTTATTTTATTAAGGTAAAAAATGTCGATGGGGGGACTTGAACCCCCACGGATTTCTCCACATGCTCCTGAAACATGCGTGTCTACCATTTCACCACATCGACTCATTGAAGTTAAAATCATTTTACAACAACCGTCGAATATTATGCAATATTATTTGAATTTTTATGATAAACTTAACCTATGCAAAAAGATATTATTGCCTTTTGGGGGTATCCCGAAAAAGATATAATAAGTCAGACTAAAATAGAGTACCCTGAAGCATCATGGGTTGATTTGGATATAAATTATAATTATCCGGATTTAAAGATTATCCCCGAAAATTACTGTGTAATTATAAAAAATATAGTAAATAACGCTTTTTATCTTAAAGACAGGATTATTAAAATTTTAGCGCCCATAGGGAAAGACAAATGCGACAGCGCATATTTTATAAGTGAAATACTTATAAACGAGGGGTTTAATATAGTTCAAACAATTTTTGAAGAAAAATGTGAAGATTATAATTCCTTAAAGCTACCGATTTCAAAGAGCAAACTTCCCTTAAGGAAAAAAGTCGAACTTATAACAAATAATATTGTTGAACAAAAAGATTATTCTAATCTTGAAGAATGTGTGCCTGCTTTTGGTTTTTGGGGAGTTCCACCGAACGACCTTTCGATTTTAGAGCTTTTTCCCGATAATACGGAGGTTTTCGGGTGGATAAGGGCGGTTGAAGCAGGGTATCCGGGGGATTATAAACTTGAAACCTATGTAAAAGAAAATTTACCGACAATATTTTTTACGCAGGCATTTTGTTCTAAAACAGCTCTTGCAAAATACCTTGCGAATAAATATGAGGGACTTTTTATAGATGTTGATAACACTCCCAATAATTCCGCAAAAGCAAAAATAGAAGCGTTTTTAAAACTGAGGTAGCAAGTGGCTGAGATTTATATTGATGCAGGAACAACCTGGACAAAAATTTTAGAAATTAAAGATAATAAAAAAACATATAAAATCATTGAAAGCGGAAAGCTTAAAAGCCTATATTCAAATTGCAAAAAAGCAACGGGGCATACCGTAATTAAAACGGAAAAATATATCAATGAAGCGGTTGCACTTGCTCTGGGAGCTAAAGAATATCTTAAAAAGGATTATACCGTCCTTGATTTAGGCTCAAGAGATATCAAATGGGTAAAATATCAAAATAATAAATTTAAAGATATGGACTGGAATACTGCCTGCGCAAGTGCTACGGGGGCAACGGTTGAAATGCTTTTAAAATTTTATAATTTAAAAACCGAAGATTTAAAATTTACAAAAGAAAAATATGCAATAACCTGCGGTATATTCGGACTGGAAAAAATAATGGATGATGTATCACACGGTCTTGAACCAAATATTGCGGTTTCAAAATTCATACACGGACTTGCATATAATGCGTTTACCTTTACCAAAAATTCGGAAGATATATGTATTTCGGGCGGTTTTTGCGAAAACAACTGCTTTATTGAAAGTTTAAGGCAGTATGCAAATGTAACTCCGCTCGGGCGGTTTGTTCTTGTTGACGGACTTTTAAATGAAAACTAATAAGTTAATATATCTTCAATTTGTTTAATGTATTCATCCTGTCTGAATGCATTTTTGACAATATATTTAATGATTTTTGTCTTTTTAATTTCTTTTGAATATTTTTCCATAGGTTCTGAGCTTATTATAATAACGGGCGTATTTTCATAGTCCGGATTTTCTCTTAGTTTTGTAATAAATTCAAAACCGTTCATTTCAGGCATTTGTACGTCGGTTATTATAAAATCATATTTTGTTTGTTTTGTTTTTTCCAAAGCATCCAATGGTGCGCTTGCAGTTGTTACCGTGTAGCCTCTGTTTGAGAGTATGTTTTTTTGAAGAGTTCTTGTTGTATAAGAATCATCTACAACTAAAATTTTATATTTTGAATTATCCCTCATAACAATGCCGAGATGAATATTTTTAATTGAACCAGAGATTTTTTTGGAATTTATCGTAGAAATTATATCACCGACATTTAAAATTAAACATGTTTCCCCGTTTGCAAGGGTTGTTATTCCTGATATATGCTTAACTTTATATAAAGGCGGTGCCAGTTTTTTATGAACAATTTCCTGATCGGAAATTAACTTTTCAACAATAATTCCGAATGTAATGTTGTCGGTTTCAATAATCAAAAGAGTGTATTTATTTGTTTGATTTTCATGGTTGTTTCCAAGATTTAATATTGTTGAAAGAAGATATATTGCAATGGCGTTTCCGTTGTAAATATAATAATTATGGTTATCTTTTTCAAATATTTCATCGGCATTAATTCTTGCAATAGTTTTAATTACCGAGGTTTCTATAGCATAAAGCTGTTTTTGTTCTTCAATAATAAATACTTTCTTTGTTGCAATAGCTGCAGGAAGTATTATTCTTACTATCGTTCCCTTGTTTAGTTCGGAAAATATATCTATTCTTCCGTTAAGTTCATTTATTTTATTATTTACAATATCAAGTCCTAAACCTCTTCCGGATAGTTCCGTTACAAAATCCTCCGTAGAAAAACCCGGATAGAAAATCAAATTCGTAAGTTCTTCATTGCTGATTACATTGAGTTCTTCAGGGGTTAAGAGTTTTTTTTCAAGAGCTTTTGCTTTAATTTTTTCTATATCAAGACCTCTGCCGTCATCTTTAACGTCAATTACAATCATCGCATCTTTATATGAAGCTTTGATTTCGATTTTTCCTATCGGATTTTTTCCTATTAGTTTTCTTGTTTCAACATCTTCTATACCGTGATCTATTGAGTTTCTTATGATATGAATAAGAGGAGTTTTAATTTCTTCAAGAATTGTCTTATCCGCCGCAATATCGGCTCCCTCAATGGTAAAATCTATTTTCTTGTTTTTTTCCCGCGCAATATTATGAACCATTCTCGGAAAAAGCTGAAATATGGTTGAAAGAGGCAAAACCCTCATATTTTTAACCATAGTTTCGATTTCCGTTGTTGTTGAATTTAATTTATTTTCGCTTTCCTGTAACTGCTTAAATAAATTAGACATTTCTTTCATTATAATTCCGATTTTTTCGGTATGTTGCTCGCTTAAACTGCTGAGCTGTCTGTTATATGCGGCAACTTTTCTTATATCATAAGGTTCTTCATTGTATGAATTTTGCAAATATTTCTTATCAAAATATTTAATATAATAATCCATTTTAATAAAGTTTTTTTGCCATTCCGCCAAGTCATTGTTTATCTGTTTTGCAAGAGATAACTGTTCATTGGTTTTTATTTTTGAAACAATTAATTCTCCGATTTGACCGACAAGATTATCAAGTTTAATTGAATCAACCCTTAAAGTTTTGATTTCCGTATTTGTTATGGTATTTAAAAGTTCTTTCTGGCTGATTTCACCTGCTTTATTTACCTTTAAGCCTGTTTCTTTTGTTTTATCTTTCTGCTGAAATTTTACCATTGTTTTAATAATATTTATTTTAACAATAGCTTCTTTAATGCTTTTTTCATCTTCGGTTTTTGAAGTTTCAACGGCTTCTTGAATTCCGAGCATAACATCATGCGGTAATACCATACCCCGTTCTTTATAAATTTTAACTATATCTCTTGCCGCTATTAAAAGCTCTTTAACCGAAGTTTTGTTTTCGGTTAAAACAAGGTGTTCAAGTTCATTATAAACATCTTCAAAATACTCGATATTCAAAACAAGCAAAGGAACTTTTGAAAGCAGGTCATCAAGTTTATTAAAATCAGGATTAACAAAAGCTGTTATTTCAGTATTTTGATTAGGTGATTGTTCCGTATTTTTCTTATCCGGTTCTTTGTTTTCTTCTTTATCATCTTTGGGATTATTTAATTTTTGTTCGACTATTTCGTAATAGTCCTGTCTTTCAATATCTCTTTTATTTGTATAATCCGAAATCAGCTCGATAAAACCCGATATTGCGCTGTTTAAATCAAGAAAATCAACCTCTTTTTTATCGGATACTTTAAACTTATCCAAAAAATTAAACACATTTTGAACTTTGTATTTTATTGATAAAATTTCATCATCGTTAATCCCGTTAAATAATACCAGAATATTATTTAAATATGTTTCTATTGCATTAACTTTGTTATAATCTTTGCTAATCCTTGCTTCTGAGATTGTATATAAAATTTGAATTATATTTTCTTCAATTCCGCTGAAATTTTTCAAAAATTTCTCTTCATCTTCGGTCGTTTCTCTTTTAGGAGATGTTTCTTTTTGATAATTTTTATAGTTGTTTACTATATCTTCAAGTTTTTCAATATATTTTTCAATATCCAGACTCGTAAATTCTTCTTTATTTTCAACGGTCTTATTAATAAGCATTGTAATAAATTCAAGACATTCCGATATCGTATCATTAATTTTCGGTGTTATTACAAGCTTATTTTCTTTTACAAGGTTTATAACATCTTCAATTTTATGTGCAATATTTTGAATATTTTCAAACCCGAGCATTCTGGCAGAACCCTTAAGGGAATGAGCATCTCTGAATAATTGCATTGCAACTTCATTGTTATTTCCTTCTCTTTCAAGAGTCAGCAATTTTTCATCCATGGACGAAATAATTTCCAAGCTTTCCTGCTGAAAAATATTTAATATTTCATCAAGTTCTTCTCTTTGAAATTCCATAGTTAATGCCTTAAAGAAATTATCCTACAGACTTCTTTAAATTATTTGAAGCGTTTTCTATCTCCGTAAAAATTACTTCATTTTCTTTATTTATTGAACGATTGGTTTCAATAATTTGAGATATTTCTTTAACGTAATTACTTGCGGTATTTGAATCTTTATTAATTTGTTTTGAAGAAGTAATTATTTCCTGCATATTCTTAGATATCTCATTCATGATTTGAATGAGCTGTTCAATATTTTCACTTATAACATGAGCTAATTCAAGTCCGGATTCAATTTCTTTTGTACCTTCTTCCGTTGCAAGTACCGTAGAATTTGCAGTTTGCTGAATATCATTAATTAAGGATATGATTTTTGTCGTTGCCTGTTTTGATTCATCGGCAAGCTTTCTGATTTCTGATGCCACAACGGCAAAACCTTTACCGTGTTCTCCGGCACGTGCCGCTTCAACGGCTGCATTTAAAGCAAGCAGATTTGTTTGTTCGGCTATATCTTCAACAAGACCTATTGTAGAGGATATTGATTGTACAAAATCCGATAATTCAAGAATAAGTTCCGCTATGGTTTGGATTTTGTGTCTTATTGAGAACATTTTTTCAATATTTGATTTAACCGCACTGTATTCATCATTTGTATAACTTAAAGATTTATCGGTTTTTTCTTTTGTGGCATCTGTTACGCTGTTCATGGAAGAAGAAAAATCCAGAAGATTTTGAACAAGCGTTTGAATGCTTCTGATTCTATCTCCTGATACGGTATTATTTTCTTTCTGGCAATCATTTTTAGATTGAATATTTGCAATTTCATCAAGTGTTTTTGTATTTGATGCCAATACTATACTATCAAGACGCCTTTTTATAAAATTTTTTTCAAGATAGAAAATCAGGGATACGCTTAATAATGCTACACCGAGAACTATTCCAAGTTCCAGCCCCGTATATTCAAGAAAATGTACAAAATAAAATATTATACACATAACGGTAAAAATTAAGGCTACGTCAACTATTTGTTTAATTATGAGTTCTCTGTTAATATTTACTTTGCTGTTATCTAATTCTTTTAACATATTCCACCTTTATATAAAAAATTGTATAATTATTACATTATTATATTAAATATTTTAAAATAAGTTAAGCTATGGCAAAAAAACTAATTATAATAGATGATAGTTCAACTTCTTTGAATTTTTTAAAAACTTTGTTTGCAAAAAATTCATGGGAAGTATACGGCGTAAATAGCGCTTCAGAAGCTATGGATTTAATATATGATGTTGCACCAGACTTGATAATAACCGATGCTATTATGCCTCATGTCGGAGGTTTTCAATTTTTAAAAAATGTAAGGAGCAATGAAAAAATATCTAAAATTCCAATAATTATATATAGTGTACTGCCCGAAGAAAACGCAAAATTCTATATAAGAGAACAATTCGGCGAATATTTTCTGACCAAAAATGACAATTCGGATGAAATACTGAATTTAGCGGAAAATGTCATACAAAAACATCCTTTAAGCGAAGAATATAAAGAAGATATATTGATGGATGAGCTGTATAGAAGCAAAGCTTCAAACGAACAAATAAAAAATGAAGAAGAAAATATTGTTTGCGATGAACCCGAAAAAGATTTAACCATAAATCGTGAAAAGCTTGAATATCAATTCAAAGAAAAATATAATTTTTCATACAGTGATGAAAAGATTTTTTCCGAAATTTTTCCCCTGCTTTATAAAATACTTGACTATAACTTGTGCGTTATATCGGTTGATTACTTTGAAAAAAATGAAAAAACGGTTTTTTGTGATATTAGAAACATAATCTTAAGTCCGATTTTTCAAAAATTTTTAATCGAAAAATTTAAAGCTTCAAATATTGTTCTTTATAAAAAATATGCTCCCAATTTAAAAATGATGATAAATGAGGATGAATTTCTTTCAAAAATCGAGTTTAATTTTGAATATAAGGGTGAAAATATTGCAAACATAATGTTTTATTCCATCGAAAAATCAAAATGGCAGACAGAAGAAAATAAAGAAATTCTTGAAGAAATTTTATTCAGGTTTTTTAAAGCAAGATATGTAAATAAAAAAGTATCAAAAAATAAGAAAGACGGTTTTGCGGGAAAATACCTGACGGATAAAATCGATTTGAATATTTTCAATAAAGCCGAAAATAATATTGCAAGAGAAGATATGTATACCTGTATTTTAGAAATAGCTAATTACGGCGAGCTGAGAGAAAATTTCGGTCAGGAAGATTTAGATGTTATCAATTCAAAAATTTCGGAAAAAATTATAGAAACTTTAGAAAAAGAAGAACAAATTTATAAGAACGGTGAAGATGAATACACTGCGGTTATATACGCAAAAGACTCCAAACACGCACTTTATAAATTAAATTCAATTGTAAATATTATAGGTAAAATTAAATATGAAAATACCGATATACAAATTATTGCGGGCGCAAGCAATTGTATCGTAAACGGCGAATACAATATTTATGAAGCCCAGAAAAATGCAAGAGAAGCTCTGGAAAGTACAAATAATACGGAAAAAGTGATTATAAAATAATGAAAAACGTAGTTACAATTCAAAATAATGAAATACCAAATGAAGATATCAGCGATTACTATACAATTATAGAAACTGACGGTAAAAAGTATGCCGTTAAAACTTCTGAAGTGCTTGAAATTTTAAAAATTATGGAGCTTGATAAGCCAAATTCGCTTCCCTCCTGTATACTTGGTATAATCAAATATAATCAAATGCCTGTTGGCGTTATAGATTTAAGAAGTATATTTAATGAAAAAAGAATAGTTTATGATGTAAGCGCAAAGATAATAACTTTAAAATTAAATGATAAGTTATGTTCCGTTGTATGCGACAATGTACTCGATATAAGAAAATTCGATAGACAATATATACATCCCGTTCCTTATCAGGGTGCTGCTAATTTCTTTAACGGTCTTTATGTTAATAATGAAGAAAATATTTATCTTTTAAACATAGAAAATATTTTAAAATTTGTTGAAGAATGTTCAAAACAAATTAATCAAAACTCAAAAGAAGAAAATTATATTGCATGTGATGAAGAATCCAAAAGAATTCTGTCGGAAAGAAAAAAACTGATAGATAAAATAAAAGACGAAGTTCAAACAACAATACCTTTATATAACAGGGGGGTTTCTTTCCTGATTAATGATGTTAAATATTATATCAATATGGCAAGTGTCAGAGAATTTTATAAAGTCAACAATTCAAAATTTATTAAAGTTCCGAATACCCCTGATTATATATTCGGTCTGATAAATATTAAAGGTGAATTCATAACGGTTCTTGATATAAGAAGATTGTTTAATACAAGCGCCGCATCAATAAAAGAAAAATCAACAATAATTATTCTGAATTCAAATGAATATAAAGCGGGAATTCTTGCGGATGAAATATGCGAAAGCATGGATGTTGATTTTGATGCAATTATACAAAACAGATTGAATAATCAGGACGAAAATAAAATGATGGAATTTGTCAATAACGGAGAAATCTATCAGGTATTGGATGTTGAAACACTTTTAAGAGATGAAAGGCTTACTGTCTGCTAAGCCATACAAGAAAACTTCAATCCGTTCAATCAGAGAATCGTTTATTCTTTTAATTTCTTCAAGTGTTGCCATATAAGTTTTAACATCCGGACAATTCGTATCTTCAATTACATCGGCAAAATCTTTTAAGAATATGAGAATAACCTCTCTGAGTATAAGATTATTTTTCTCTTTTAATATTCTAAACAAACATTCTTTATGTTTTTCGCCGAGTTTTAGAATATTTTGAGTAACCGTTTTTTTAATTTTCAGTTCTTTTATCAGTTTATTGCTGATTTCATCAAGCTCTTTAAGCATATTCTTAAAATTTAACAAATTATCATGCATGGTGTTTACGTTTTTAAGTGCATGTTCTTTATCAAAATTAGGATTATAACCCGTTAAATCAAGTTGTTTTACGGGTGTTTCATCCTTTATTGCTTCTTCAAGCGGTATGTTTTCAAAACCGTTTATTTGCGCTCCGCCGGTACTTGAATTAATGAGTTTGATTTCCGGTTTTTGATTTTTCATTTCGTCTGCTGCATCGCTAAACCAGTCTATAAAAAGAGCATATCCTGTTTGTGTCGGAATATCTTTTCCATCCTGCCCTTTTACGGTATAAAGATTGTTATTTAAAAATTCTATGTTGTAATTTGCGGCATGAATGGCATATTCCATAGCTCTTGATTCCGATACAAATGATTGAACATATTTATCAAAATTGTTTGCTTTAATTACATATTTTTTATTTTCTTCATCATATATGCATTCAAGTTCTTCAAACTGGCTTCCTTTTGCATAGCACTTTCCGTCCTGATATGCTAAATCCTGACCGCATAAGATTATCTTATCAAACCCCATAATATAAGCGCTCATTAATGCCGTATAGCTTACAGTCCCTTGAGATTTTAAATTTTCTTTAATTCCGAGACAATCTCTTAACCAGTAATTTATATAGTTATCGTTTGAAATATAGTTGATTGTTTTTAAATTATTTAATCTGTATGTTTGAACACTCGAAAACCCTTCCGTTATAAGATAGTAGTTTTCGCTTTCAAGTTGTTTAATCTGATGCGTTACATCTCTTGATTCTATCGAAACAACAAAATCCGGCATTATATTGTATTCTTTGAGAAGTTTTATTGTCGGATTTACCGCAAATATTATAAACTTATCTCTGTTATCTCTTATTGCTTCGATATTTTTTCTTAATGACGGACCGGCGGAAAGACATAGAGCAGTTTTGCCTTTGTAAATATCTTTAAAATCAAATATATTCGGATATCTGAAAATATATTCAAGATTTTGAAAGGTATTTCTTATTGCGGTAGGTGCTGTCAGATGATAAGTATTTTCCGATGCGTTCTTTTCACCTTTTGCTTTTTGGGCAACTCTTATAATTTCGACGATGTCATCATTAAATAAATTTTTATAAAAAGGAAGAGTGGTTATTGTAAGAATAGTTTTAGAATCGGAATATTTTGATACAATTTCTCTAAGGATTTTTTTATCATGGCATAAATAGACATTTTCTTTATATAATGCATCAATTTGAGCAAGTGATAGTACAAGTTTGATTAAATCCAAATTTGGTTCATAAACTATTATTTTACCTTTAATTTCTTCAGACATTTTATCAACAAGGTATCCGAGCCCGAGTCCGTATATTACCCTTACCGCATTAGGGTTTTCTTTATCTTTAATGGGAGCCGTTACATTTTTTGCTTCTTCAAGAGCGCCTTGCTGGCTGTGCACAGGGATATTATCGATAAATATATTATATTCTCCAAGTTCCGTTTGACCTAGAGATAAATTTGATTTTTCAATATTTGTCGTTAATATAGTATCAGCAAGCTTACTATCATACTGCTTTATACGGTCTATATTTTTTTCCAATACTTTATTTTCCATTGTTAATATGTTAGCATTATATAGGACATTATGGCAAATTATAAGACTAAAAATATATTATTTACATTAGTTTTTGCATTATTTTTAATTGCCTTGCCGGCAATCGGGAATAATAATATTCCGAAGCCGAATATTACGGATTATGCAAGCATATATGATTCTCTTGATGAGCCTGATTTTGACTACATTTTCGGTATTGACCCATATCAGGCAGATGAATATACGGCTTATATGCATTCTCCTTATCCGCTTTTCAGGAGCGGAGTTCAGCTTATATTTAAATCTAAAATAATAAATCCGGGTTATTATCTTCTCACTCCGAGAGAAAAAAACGGAAAAACCTACGTGCTTTTTAAAGAAAACGGCAGAGTTTCATATGTAATTCCCGTTTATAAAGAAGATATTCTTCCCGAAAAATTTTACGAACAAAAATTTCCTCATCCTAAAACCAATGCTTATGAAAAAGCCAAGAAAAAAACAATGGATTTTATAGGTACAAAATGGGGCAAAAAAAATCAAAGAACACCAATACCCGAAGCTTATATCGACTTTGACGATGTAGGCGAATACTGGAATATGATATTATATTACGGATCTAAAAAATATTATCTTATATTTAAAAAGGCTTAAAAAAGGAAATTAAATGAAAAAAATTTTAATATTATTTACGGCTTTATTTCTTTTCAAGACGGGATTGCCCGTGTATTCCTTTAATCTTGACTTAAACTTCAATAATAACAGAGAAATACGCTCTCTTTTGAAAAGCTACGATAAAGCGCTAAGAAGCCATGATATAAATGCCATAAAATCTTTTTTTGATGAAAGTTATGTGAGTGCAGACGGTTTCAGTATTGAAGATTATATTTCAATGCTTGAAAAAACATATAATACCTATGAGAATATTAAATACGAAACAAAAATAAATAATATAACCTCATATGACAACTGGGCGCTGGCACAAATGTCCGACAAAACAAAAGCTAAAGTATATCCCGATAAAAACATAAAAAGCGGTGCAAAAGTGGGAATACTGGATGGGAAAAGTTCTTATGTCATATACTTAAAAAAGACAAACGACGGATGGAAAATAGTATCGGATGATGTGTTAATGGAGGAAACTTCGCTCAAGTACGGAATTGCGAATAAAATAGATATGAATCTTGTAACACCTGTTTTTATAGAAAACGGGAAAGAATACGATATTTCTTTAAAAATAAATACACCCGATGATATAATTGCACTTGCATCCTTATCAAGAGAAGAAGTTGTATACCCTCCCGTTGAAACGGATGAAAAATACAGAAAATTTCCCGAAAGCGGAGAACTTGAAAGGCTTGTCACGGCTAACAATAAAAATTTGGATGAATATGCAATAGCCTCTGTCGGTTTTACAAGAGTTTCGGTTAGTGAAGAACTGTTGAAAGCAAGAATAGAAGTTCTCGGGATGGCATATATAATGAAGAGAATTAACACTAAAATACCGCCGATGATTTCGATTAGTAATGTTGAAAAAGGCAGTGATGATAAAAATTAAAGATACAAAAGCTGTTATTTTCTATTTTTTAATGAGTATAATTTTTCTTGATTTTGGCAATCAGATAAGAAAATTAAGCTATTTTCCGTCTTTTGAAAACATTAATAATTCCGTCTTTCAAATTGTGCATTTAAATAATACGGGCAGTGCTTTTAACTTATTTCAAAACCACACTTTATTTTTAAGCATTTTCGGAATTATTGCAATTATTTTTGCATTTATATATGTTATGTTCAATTTATCTTTTAAAAAAGATAAACTTGTCCTTTTTTCAATAACAATATTTTCGGGCGGAACACTCGGAAATTTAATTGAAAGATTGCACTTGGGGCATGTTGTTGATTATATAAAATTAAATTTTATTAATTTCCCTGTTTTCAACGCTTTTGATATAATGATATGTACGGGTATATTTTTATATACAATATATGTTCTTTTTGATAACTCGGATAAAGTAACAGATAAAAATGGAAATAATCAGAATAACCTGTGAACATATTAAAAAAAGACTGGATGTTTTTCTTGTAGAATATTTAAAAAATGTTTATACAAGGGCTAAAATTTCATCCTATATTGATAACGGTAATGTTTTTATAAATAACAAACCTCAAAAATCTTCTTATAAATTAAAATCTGATGATATTGTTTCTTTTGATATTGATAAATTAAACGCATTTTTTAATGACGAAAAACCGCTCATACCGTATGAATTTAAGCTTGATATAAGGTATGAAGATGACGATGTTATAGTTATAAATAAACCGAAAAATATGCTGACCCATCCGACGGCTTATGAAAAAGATAATACTTTATGCAATGCTCTTTTATATCATTGTAAAACACTGTCCGATATCGGAGGTAATTTAAGACCCGGAATTGTACACAGATTAGATAAAAATACATCAGGGCTTATTGTTGTTGCTAAAAATAATGATGCTCATAACAGCCTTGCGCTTCAAATAAAAGAAAAAACTGCGAAAAGAAAATATTTAGCACTTGCACTTGGCGAATTTGAAAAAAAAGAAGATATTATTGACAAACCGCTTTTGCATTATATTAAAAACAATGTAAAAATGGTTGTTTCGGATAGTAACGAAGGGTTGAACGCCATAACTTTATATAAAGTATTGCATCAGTTTAAGGGATGTGCTTTGGTTGAATTGGAATTAAAAACAGGAAGAACCCACCAGATAAGAGCGCACCTGTCCTCTATCGGACATCCCGTATTCGGGGATGACCTTTATAATTCAAAACAATTTCAAAAACAGGAATTTAATAATTTAAAAACGACAGGACAGCTTCTTCAATCATATTATTTAAGTTTTAATCACCCGAAAACAGGTGAAAAAATGGAATTTCAGCTTGAAGAAAAAGATTTCAGCGAAGACTTTATTAAGGTTTTAAATTTTTTAAGGAGAAATAATGAATATTAATTTTGAACTTTTTGATGCCTGCTATATGCTTGCAGGATTTTTTATCGGTATTGTTTTATCTTTTATTTATATTGCAAATTTAAAAAAAGAAATGAAGCTTTTAAAAAGACAGTATGAAAAAAAATCCATAGGTGCGGACGATTCTTCTTTGAGGGTTAAAACTCTTGAAAATAAAATTAAAACTCTTGAAACAGCACTTAAAAAGCAGATGGAAGAATAATGTACACTAACCGGATATCGTCCGGATTGCTTTCGCTTTACCGAATTAAATTAATTCGACATTCGGTAAAATATTTTTACTTAAAATAAAACTAAAAATTTGTTCCGTTATTGATACTCTATGCCGATTTCATCGCAAAGATTATCAAAATATTCAACCGATTCAAATAAATCATCTTCGTTAAATATTTCAAAAGTAACACTCGGATAAAGTTGCATTTCTTTTAAGGTCAAAAGTATTTCTTTAATATTTACGCTTCCTTTTAAAAGGCTTGAATGCGAGTCTTCATCAGTGTAATTATTATGGAAGTGCATATGTTTTAGCATAATGCCGTAATCTTTAATCCATTTGCTAACGGGATATTCGGAGTGCAAATTGCAGTGTCCTATATCAATTGTTGCACCAAAATAAGGTGAATTAACGGCGCCGATAAGATTTCTTATAAAATCGGAATTCGGTTCATGGACATTTTCTATTGTCAGATTAATCCCTAATCTTTCAAATTCTTTTACGAATTCCTTAAAAAATTCTATGTTTTTAATAAAAAACATCTCCTGATACTGTTTTTGCTTTAAAAGGTTATTAAAACAGGTATGAAAAACAACGGTAGATACATCAAAAGCTTCCGCAAGCTCTAAACTTTGATAATACCTTTTCAAACTGACTTCGGCAATAAGGGGGTCTTTTGCCGCTATATTAAGGTTTGAAAAAAATCCGTGGAGAGTTGTTTCGCCTTTAAAATTTTTTAAAATTTCTTTATATTCTTTTTTATTCAGTTCAAAATTTTCTTCAATATCCGCAAGTTTCCCGAATCTTGAAATTTCTATACCGCAGTTCAATTTTTCGGCAATACTTATCGCATACTCAAAATCGTGGTATGATACCGTTGAAGATATGAACCTGTGAATTTTATTTTCCATTAATTAAATTATAATTTAAAATCAGGAATATGTTAAATGTACATAATTGAATTATTGATAAAAATAAAAAATGATATAAAAAGCGGAAAATTTAAAAAATATTTTAAAAAAGAAGAAAAAAATGAAGAAGAAATTGAAACTTGCGAACATATTTTTGTTCCGATTGATTCCACGGGTCGTGTTCTTGCCTGTTCAAAATGCGGTGAAATTTACAAACTAAAGAAAAATGAAGTAAATCCTTTTGAGTAATTTTAAAAAAATTTATGTGCTAGAATTTAGAAAAGTAAAAGGAGAAAAATATGTTAAATGAAAAAATGGAAAAAGCATTTTTGGAGCAAATAAACAAAGAATTATTTTCTGAATATCTTTATTTATCCATGAAAGCTTATTTTGCGGATTTGAATTTACAGGGTTTTGTTAATTGGATGGATGTTCAGGTTCAGGAAGAACATGCCCATGCTATGGGAATGTTTGATTATGTTATCGAAAGAGGCGGAAAGATTGTTCTTGAGGCAATAGATAAACCTGAAAACAACTGGAAAAGCCCTCTTGAAGTATTCAGAGCAATTTTAAAACATGAACAATTTGTAACTTCAAGCATAAATTCGGTTGCAGATGTTGCCGAAGAAACCCGTGACAGAGCTGCTTCAATATTTTTAAACTGGTATATTAAAGAACAGGTTGAAGAAGAAGCAAATGTCGGCGGAATTTTGGCTCAGTTAGAATTAATCGGCGAAGATAAAAACGGTCTTTTTGCTCTTGATAAAGAACTTGCAACAAGAACATTTGTTGCTCCGGTTATCGGTTAATTAAAAAAAATAATTAAATTTTGTAACACCTTTAGATTTACTAAAGGTGTTTTTTTGTCGGTTATATTATAATAAATTTTGTAATAATTATTGCTATCATTAATAAGGATTTATATGTCATCAGGATTATATTCTGCATCTGTTAACAGCAGATATACTACGGCTTCTCAGAATTTTGCACAGCAAATTTCAAATTTGTATGCGAAAACTACCGAAACACGCGGAAGCGATACCATGACTGCCGCTCAAAAACGGCATGCTGCAAGTATTCTTGATGAAAACTTAACTCCTATGGCAGTTGCATACTATAATATTTTTTCAACGGTTGATGAGATTCAGGAATACATTTACAACAAATATTTTGAAAGTCCGGAAGATGCCTATATTCAAATGAGCAATAATTCCGAAAAATATGCAATGTTTGAAAACGATATATATGCTGTTTTTTACGGACTTGATGAAAATAATATAAACCTTAACGACCCGAGAATAAATTTTTCCGAGGAGGATTGGGAAAAAATAAATTACGGTTCAAGCGATATAGATAAAATGAATGCTAAAATGCAGGAGATAATAGAAAGAAATCAGCTCAAGCTTGATGCCGAAGCATACTATACAATAACTTTTAACCCGTATGATTATTCCGTTAATGTTACCGATGAAAACCAAAATACGATTACTGCATTTGCAAATGCGCTTAATTCAAGTCAAAATTCAAAAAATTTCTTTTTGTATGCGCTTGAAAACTCTTCATCGTTAAATCAATCCTCGGTGAATAAAATGTATGCATATCAGAATGTTTTTAAATACAGCGGAGAAAATTTGCAAAATTTAAGACTTTCCGATGGAAATTTTTATACGTCGAATAATGAAAATATTTTGGATGTAATAAAGAACAGTTTACAAAGCTCTTTTTTAAACAGTGCGTTTATAAATTCGGAATATAATAACACAAGCAATTTACTGCAAAATATAGCTCAGCTTGGCTGGAATAATATTCCCGATTTACAGCTTTCAATGATGTATTCGATGCGTGAGGGAATTTTTGTCCCTGGTGTTGTTTATAATGTTTTATAATACAGTGGTTAATCTCAAACTTCTTTTCTAAGTACTAAAAAGACCGATTGTATAAATATACATCGGTCTTTTTTATTAGTATATTTTTTACTTATTACAATCTGTTTTTAGGATTTAAAAATTCCGGTATATCAAGGGAAGATGAAGCAGGTGAAGGTGAAGATTGTTCTTTTGCTCTGTCTTCCTGACTTGATGAGGGCATGCCAAACGGGAATGAATATGGCGATGAACTTGATGACGGCATGCCAAATCCTGAAGATGGTTTAAAGTTCGGGAACACGCCTGCCGACGGAATTTTACTTTCATTTGTTTGAGGAGGAGTTATTTCGCCGTTTTTCAATTCAAAACCTGTAGCGATAATTGTGATTTGAATTTCTCCTTGAATTCTGTCATCTACAACCGCACCGAATATAACTTCGGCATCATCCGCAACAGCATCATGGATAACACTTGCGGCTTCATTAACTTCAAATAATGTCATATCCGAACCGCCGGTTACATTCATTATAATACCGGTTGCACCGTTAATTGAACATTCAAGAAGTTTTGAATCGATTGCAAGCTTAGCGGCTTCAAGTGCTCTGCCTTCACCTGATGATTTACCTATACCCATCAGAGCAGAACCCGAAGATTGCATAATGGTTTTAACATCCGCAAAGTCAACGTTGATTAAACCGCCGACAAGGATTATATCCGAAATACCTTGTACACCTGATAACAGAACTTCGTCAACTACGCTGAATGCATCTTTAAATGTTGTTCTTCTTTCAACAACTTCCATAAGTTTATCATTCGGTATAACAATTAAAGCGTCAACATTTTCTTTTAATTTTTCCAAACCTGCCAGAGCTTGAGCCATTCTCTTTTTGCCTTCAAACTGGAACGGTTTTGTAACAACACCAATTGTAAGAGCGCCCATTTCTTTGGCAATTTTTGCTACTACAGGAGCAGCCCCTGTTCCTGTTCCGCCTCCCATTCCGGCAGTAACAAAGACCATATCGGCACTGTCAAGTGCAACCGTGATATCTTCTCTTGATTCTTCAGCAGCTTTTTCGCCAACCGAGGGATTTCCGCCTGCACCTAATCCGTTTGTCAACTTTGTTCCGAGTTGGACTTTACGTGGAGCGCTCGACATTTCAAGAACTTGAGCATCGGTATTCATAGCCCAAAATTCCACCCCGCTCAAACCCGAAGCAATCATTCTGTTAACAGCATTTCCGCCGCCACCGCCTACTCCGACTACTTTAATGTTTGCATTTGAAGAATATCTCTGGTATTCGGCAGGTTGTCTGTCATAGTTATCTAACTTAAACTTATCC
>CADBOJ010000073.1 GCA_902796305.1 uncultured bacterium
GTGGACAATTTGAAATATTAATTGCGAGTGTTATTTCATCAGGAATCTCAGAAAAAACTACCTCTGTGTCTGTATATTTAACCATTTTCTTTTCTTTTGTATTTATGTATTTCGTAAAGATGGCAATCTTTACAATATGTTATTAAATTATTTAAATCAGTAAATCGTTTATCGTTAACTATAATGTCATAAAAGGCATCTTGATCTTTTGAAACATCCAATTCAGGGTGCTCTAAAACTATTTCATTAAAAATATCTTTTAAATGCTTTATATGATGCACCTGCAATTTACGTTTTTTTCCGCATAACTGACATTTATAACCGTCTCTTTTTAATACTTCTTTCACTTGATATAGTGAAAAATATTCTCGCAATCTTACATATAGTTTAGTTATTCCTCCCTTCCAATTTGGGTGCTTTTCTCGAGAAAACACGCCTATTTTAGATTCTGATATTGTTCGTTTTTTAATATTGAATTCTTTAAGAACTCTATCAACCACATTTGGAGAAACATTTAGTGCTTTTGCAATATCAATCTTTGACATTTTCCTGGCTATGTACATATCATAAACAGATTCGGGTGTTTTTAATTCGTCAGGAAAATCTTTCCCATTTTTAACAAAATGTGATTCTGAATTTTGACGCCGATTAACCCCACAGTGGCTTAAATGCATGCAAACAGTACGATGCGTAAGTCCAAATATTTTACCTATTTCAGTCGTAGACTTCCCTTCTTTATATAGTTTAACTATCTTTTTATCATTTTCATCGTCATACTGTTCCCTCGAAAACATGGACTTAGTTCTTTTCAAACTATTTTCATCTACATATCGTTTAACCGCTTTAGGCGAAATATCTAAAATTCTTCCAATTTCATTAATGGATATCCCATCATAAAAAAGTTTTTTAAGTTTATTAGCATCTTTTACCACGTGTTTTAACGGACTATTGCTTTTATAATTTCTCTTTGGAGCGTCGCCTTTTTTCCTTAATTGTACACCATTTCTTTTTAAAACACGGTTAATAGTTGACAAAGAACAATTACTTATAATAGCAGCAATATCCGTAGTAGTATAACCACTATTATACAAATCAATAATATACCCCTCATCAATGTTCTTTTTCATTTTGTTCCTTTTACTATAAATATACAAAGCTTTTTAAAAAGAATAAACAAAAAGAAAAAAGAGCGTATCAAATACCCTCTTTTTTTGAATAAACTCTTGTTTTTTGCTCCTTTCTGCGTCCATCACTCCAGTTTGCGATTTTCGTTAAGTACCCAATTACTCTATCGTAGTAATCAATATGAACACTGCCACATTTGGGGCAAACCTCAAACGGTTGTTTTGCTATAAATCCGCAATCTTGACACTCTGAGTTAGGTATGTTATATGTGTGATAACTACATCCAATTTGCCCACAATAATTCAACAATTTCCAATACTGTTCCTTTGAAAGATGGGAGTCAAGATTAATATGTGCAGCGGCGCCACCTGACATTTTGTCCATGGCAAAATGGTTACTCATCATGTAAAGCCTATCAAGCACAGAATCGTCTTGATTTGGCTTAAATACGTAACTTGCATAAAGATTTGTGTCTTCAGGTACCCAATATCCATCCTCTTTATCCCAATTATAATTCTTAATAGCAAGGCTTTCAGCCGGTACAAACTCCAAGTTAAAATTAGTCTTCTTTGTCCTGTGCTTTGTATTTTCTTCTTCAAATATAGGGAAAAGATAATCGCAAAATGCCTTATAGTCCTTATTGTTTGTGCACTTTAGACCAAGATATTCTGCAGCCTGATTTAATCCGTTAATACCAACCGTTAAATATTGCTTGTTTAAATCAATAAATCCGGCTTTATAAACAGGAAGTAACCCTGCATTATACATATCCCAAAGATATTCATTATATGCTGTATGATATTTATATACCCTACTTAATATTTTTATGAAATATGCTTTATAATTTTCTTTGTTTTCTTCTGTAAAATTCACAAAATTAGGACGATATCCGAATTCTTTTTTGCAAAAATCCTGTGTAATTCTACTAAGATTAAGAGTAATAACCGACTTTGAACCGGTTTCTACTCCAATATTGCCGTTCGTGAAGCTGAATTCCTTAGTCTGAATCTTGTTCTTAAGACGGCAACATGAACTCAAAGAATCCGCCGTATCAGAAATATAAATAAAGAAAGAATGTCCACGTTCAAGTTCTTCTGCAACGAATCTAGCGCTTTCTTCGTCTATAAATTTTCCGTCTTTATAAATTAAAGCAAACGATTCGACGGGAAAAGTTAACATTGACTTCAGTCTCTCTGCATTAAACCATTTCATAAATTCTTTCTGCAGCCAGCTTAAACTTTCCCATTGAGGCGCGGTTCCGTCAGGGAAATAAAAACTGCCAAACATTGAATCGAAAAACGGCTTATCAAAATACGAAAAATTCAAAAATGGGCTTTGGCTGTTTCTTGAACTCGCCGGAGAATTGCAGGAATAAATAACGCCTTGAAAATGTTGCTCTATTTCGCTTCTTATTGTCTTTTTCTTTTTACAACGTCCGCATGAAATAACCTCATCAGCGTACAAATAATAATCATCACCCCATTCTTTTCTTGCAAACCAATCGAAGAAAAGCAAAAATTCAGGCGTGGCAACCGCCCCTGCATATTGCGACGCTATTGCAAATAAAAGATTATTAAACGAACCGCAATATCCGGCAAGATTTTGCGGGGCTTTTGACGTCCCTCCAATTACTTTTGTTCCATTTAAAACAAACGGATACATCGAAATTGATACACAGTATGGAGCAATTGGCCCTGCAAAAGAAGATTCATCATGCTTGTATATTATATGACTTTGTAAATCTTTTGTATAATTTCGACTATTAAAATTAGGATAAAGTTTTTGCAATTTATGCTCAATCATTGCACGGCTAATACGTATGTTGGTATCCTTATGAATCTCCGCATTTAAAAGGCTAACATTTTTTCCCGTAGCATTTGAGTTATCATCAATCGTTGCATCCGCATTATTTTGAGATGCTTTGTATTTTTCTATAAACTCTTCTTTGCTTCGTACCAATTTACAAATGGTTTCACGTTCTGCCCATTTAATAATATATGCTTTTGCTGCATTGAAGTTCCTTTTTGATAATTCTTCCTCAACAAACCTTCTTATTTCTTGGCTCGATATGCCTTCAAACAAACGTTCTGCAACCGCATTAACTGTCTCATTTATAAC